>JBBQAL010000091.1:0-11907 GCA_038316135.1 Candidatus Nanopelagicales bacterium
GCTGGTACCGAAGCTGACCCCAGCAGCGGCGAAAGTGACGCGCTCAGGTTGGGGCCGCAGGTCACAATGCGCCGGTTGCTGACCGACCCGGCCACCGGAACCCTGACCGACCTCGCCGAGAAGCGCTACCGGCCCTCAGCGGCGTTGGACCGGGCCGTCCGTGCCCGCGACGTCACCTGCCGGTTCCCCGGCTGCCGCCGCTCCGCCGGGCGTGCTGGCAACTCCGCCGGCACCGACCTCGACCACACCGTGCCCTTTCCAGCCGGCCCCACCGAAGCGGCCAACCTCGCCGTCCTCTGCCGACGCCACCACCGCCTCAAACACACCGCCGGATGGACCGTCACCCTCGACCCCACCGGAGTCATGACCTGGACCACCCCCACCGGACGCCACTACCAAACCGAGCCATGGCAATACACCAACCCCGACCCACCACCCCGCGAATAGCCCAACGAGGGCGCCAACGTGGGTGCGCTCTAGAGCGAGCGCCGCGCACCGCCATCGATGGGGATCATCGCGCCGGTCAGGTACGACGCCGCAGCCGACAACACGAACGCTGCGACTGTGCCGAACTCGATCGGGTCTCCGTATCGCGCAAGCGGGATGTTGCTCTCCTGACGTCGGCGCGCTGAGTCTCCTCGGCCGGCCTTAGCGTCCAGCTCGCGAGTGCGGTCAGTGTTGATCCGCCCTGGCATGAGCCCGTTCACTCGAATCGCCTGAGGAGCCAACTCATCGGCAAGATCCTTGACGATCCCGCTCAAACCCGGTCGTAGCCCATTCGAGACAGACAACCCCGGAATCGGTTCGCGCGCTGAACTGCTCAGCACGAACGCCAAGGCTCCGCCGTCATCCATCGTTGACGCGAGTGCGCGTGCGGTACGGAGCGGCCCCAGGAAGACCGACTCGAAGGCTGCTCGCCACACGTCATCCGATGTCTCAAGGACGGTTCCGGCCGGGGGGCCGCCGCACGAAAGCAGGGCTCCGTCGATCTGGCCATACCTGGCGACCGCGGCGGCAATGAGCCGTTGTTCGGCGCCGGCGACGGTGAGGTCGGTTGGCACGCCAAACGCCCGGTCAGGCCCGAGTGAAGCAACCGTCTCGTTCAGAGTGGCTGGGTCACGGGCAGCCAGGACGACCTTGGCTCCCTCGGCGACCAGGACCTCCGCGGTGGCACGGCCAAGGCCGCGGCTGCCACCTGTGACCACAAAGACCCGGTCGGTGAGCCCGAGATCCATGGTGTTTCCTCCGGTGCGGTCGTGGTGCACTGAGCCTAGTTCAGCGGGTGCGTCTGATCGGCGTTCTGATCGGCGACTTGGGGCAGCGTGTCTGTCTCGCTGCCCTCGCGGCTCTCCCTTCGCAGCAGGGCGAAGTACCCGATCAAAGCGATGACTATGAAGAGCCACCACTGGATGGCGTAGAAGAGATGGATTCCGATTCCGGTATCGATGGGACCGGCGAGCTCGAGGGTGGAGTCAGGGGCTGGGTCCTGGTCGAGTAGCTCGCCATAGGCCGCGTAAACCGGAGCAGGGAGGCCGTCGGCCAACTGCGCTGGGTCGATGTCGTACACCTGGCCAGGAGGGGCCTGGCGGCCCGACGACTCCTGCGGCGTCCGTAGCCGGACGGTCACCTCCACCGCCCCTACCGGGGGCGTGACGTCTGCTGATGCTTGGTTGGTATCGGTCGGTGACGAAGAAATCCAGCCCCTGTTCACCAGCAGTGTCCCGCCCGTCGAAAGCGCCAGCGGGGTGATGACATCAAATCCGGAGCGGCCGAGGGGATTTCGCTGCAGAAGTTGGTCGCTTGCGAGGTAGGTCCCGGCGGCGGTTACCGGTCGATAAACCACGCCTTCCCCGATAAGGCCGGGGCTCGGCATTACCTTCTCCAATCCCACTGGGGCCGCGTTCACGACGGCCTCGATGGCGTCATTGCGGGCCGAGCGCTCGACGTGGCGACCCCACTGCCAGGTGCCCAGCCACCAGAAGAGGACGCACATCCCCACTGTCAGGGCGGCTAAGCCAGCCCATCGTCGTTGGCGAAGGAGCGCGAGCACGGATCGAAGGTAGCCTGTTGGCATGTTGATTGATGCGTTCGGCCGGGTGGCCACTGACCTGCGGGTGTCGGTCACCGACCGCTGCAACCTTCGTTGCACGTACTGCATGCCTCCGGAAGGCCTCGACTGGATTCCCCGCGACGAGCTTCTGTCGGCCGCTGAACTCGTTCGGGTGGTTCGACTGGCAGTCGACCAGGGCGTCCAAGAAGTTCGCTTCACCGGTGGCGAGCCCTTGGTCCGGCCAGATCTGGAAGAGATCATTGCGGGGGTGGCCGCCCTCCCTGACCCGCCGTCGCTTTCCCTCACCACCAATGGCATAGGGCTAACGACCCGCGCCCAGACACTCAGGGATGCCGGCCTGACGCGGATCAACGTCTCACTGGACACCCTCGATGCCGAGCGGTTTCACACACTCACCCGTCGAAACCGGATCTCCGACGTGTTCGCGGGGATTGCCGCGGCTCAGCAGGCGGGCCTTGCTCCAGTCAAGATCAATACCGTTCTCATGCGGGCGGTCAACGATGATGAGGTCCTCTCGCTCGTCGAGTGGGCCCTGCAGAACGGCCTGACTCTTCGCTTCATCGAACAGATGCCCCTGGACGCGCATAAGGCGTGGTCGCGAACCGAGATGGTTGAGGCGGTTGAGATCCTTTCTCAGCTTGAGGCCGCGTACACGCTGCAGCCGACCGGCTCACCGCGGGGGAGCGAGCCGGCCGAGACGTGGAGTGTCCTGGCAGCTGACGGCTCGGTGCGCGGCACCGTGGGTGTCATCGGGTCGGTCACCCGTCCGTTCTGCTCATCTTGCGACCGCGTCCGGCTCACCAGCGATGGCCAGCTGCGCAACTGTCTCTTCTCCCAGGGCGAAACCGACCTTCGAGGGCCGCTGCGCGGAGGGGCCACCGACGACGAGGTCGTCGCCTTCATGCAGCAGTGCCTTGCCACCAAGCGCCCTGGGCATGGGATTGACGACCCGACGTTCCTTCAACCACCTCGCCCCATGTCGGCCATCGGCGGCTGACGCCCCAGCAGCGGTCGATGATCGAATGGCTGGGCGAGGGTCGGAGGCGTACCGTTGTCGGCGGAGGTTGACATGCGTTGGACGACGGCTAGGCGCGAGGCTGAGGCTCCGGCAATCCGGATCACCACGGCCCGTAAGAGCGTTGCCGACGACCAAGCAAGACGGGTGCGTGGCTATGTCATCTCGATGACGATCCGAATCATTTGCTTCTTGCTCGCAGTAGTGACAACCGACGTTTTGCGGTGGGTCTTCGTCGCCGGCGCCTTGATCATCCCGTACATCGCAGTCGTCTTCGCCAACGGTGGACGTGAACCGGTCGAGGACGCTCCCGAGACCCTCCGGATCGGCGCAGATCGTGAACTACCGAGTGGAGCCGAGCGGCGCGCGTCCTGACGGCCCAGCTGGTCACTTGATGGTGATGGCAAGATTGGTCTGGAAGGTCTACCCATCCACATCGAGGAGAGCCCCGTGGCCGATCGCACCTACCGACTGACCGAAATCGTCGGAACATCCACCGAAAGTATGGAGGCGGCAGTCCGCAACGGTGTCTCTCGAGCATCGGAGACGCTGCGCCACCTTGACTGGTTCGAGGTAACTGAGGTTCGTGGTCAGATCGATGGCGGAGAGGTGCGCCACTGGCAGGTGGGCATCAAGATCGGCTTCCGCCTCGAAGACGCCTAACGTCTTCGAGCGGCAGGAGTGAGCCTCGACGCTACGACGCCTGACTGACTGTCGACATGTTGAAGTCGGCAACCCGCAACGTCGGCATCGCTGCGCGCGTGAAGAAGTCACTCCACTCGCGAGGCAGGGTGACCTCGGTCGCGGAGGCCCCGACGACGCGCGAGAGCAGGTCGACCGGACTCTCGTTGAAGCGGAAGTTGTTGACGGCTCCGACGACCTCGCCACCCTCGACCAGATACACGCCGTCACGCGTTAGCCCAGTGAGCAGAAGCGTTTGCGCATCTACCTCTCTGATGTACCAAAGCGTCGTGAGCAACAGACCCCGCTCGGTGCTGGCGATGAGATCGGCAGTTGACGAGTTCGCGCCAGCCACTTCCAGCGCAACGTTGTCGACCATCGGGGTGAGCGCCCCAGAGGTGAGCGCCGCGCTGTGCCTGGTCTGACCAAGAGCTGCGAGCTGTCCGTTGTCGATCCAGGCCGTGCGCTGAAGCGGCAGACCGTTGTCGTAGACCGAATCCGTCGAGCCCGATGCGTGAGCTACCACGAACGGAGAGCACTGCATGCCGGGGTAGGCAGGGTCGCTGAACAGCGAGAGGGGGCTCTCGGTCAGCTGGTCGCCAATCCGCGTGCCGCCTCCTGGTCGGGAGAACACGGTGCGGCCTTCAGCTGCATCGCGAGCTGCGTTGTTCCAGTAGAGGTAGACCATCAGATCGGCAACCGCCGATGGCGGCAGCAGCACCTCGTATCGTCCGGGGTCGAGTGCGATCGAACGCTCGGCCCAGCCGAGCTGCGTGGCCACCTCGGTGTCGAGTGCATCGACATCGATGTCGAGGAAGTCACGCGTCGACCTCCCCACCCACGTCGACCGCTTGCGCCCATCAGACTTCCCGGTGATCTCCAGCCGCCCCGTCGGTTGGACGTGTCGCAAGCGAAGTCCGGCGGTGTTGCCCAGGTAGGTGGTGGTCATCTCGTGTTCAGCGAAGCCGAAGAGCTCGAACTTTGCGTCCCTGGCACGCCCGAACCAGTCGCCGAGTGCCGGTGCGAACTGGGCGAAGACGTCGGGTGATGTCTCCTCTGGTGCAGTGTCGAAGGCATCCGAGATCGACCCGGCAATGAGGTCGCCGGCGTCAGGAGAAGGATCGCTCGCCCTGGCAGCTGCCTCAGCACGAGAGACGATCGCCGCAACGTCAGAAGCGTCAGCGACGCTGGCGCTTGCGACGCCCGCCGCCCGCCCCTTCCCGCTACCGGCTATGGCAACCACTGTCATGTCGACGCTGCGCATGACGCCGTTAGTTGTCAGCGTGTTGGCTGCCCACCGCAAGTTAGTCTGCGAGTGCTCCTCGCAGATGACCGTCATCGCATCGACGGTGCATTGGGCGAGGGCGGTTTCGACGATTTCGTGCGGTCTCATCGGGCACCCTCGGCTGCGGTGTTGAGAATATTGACGGCGGTGAAGGTAGCCGATGGCGCACCATGGCTGACCGGCGCGACTTGCCCGGGTTGGGCTTTGCCACAGTTGAATGCACCACCGAGGACATAGGTGTCAGGGCCACCGACGACAGCCATCGAACCCCAAAAATCGGTGGTGGTTGCTTGATAGGCGACGTCCTTGACCTGTCCGGCGAGCTGGCCGGACTTGATCCGGAAGAAGCGCTGTCCAGTGAACTGGAAGTTGTAACGCTGCATGTCGATGGACCAGCTTTTGTCGCCAACGATGTAGAGGCCGTCCTCGACATCGGCGATCATTTGTTCCGTGGATGGGCCGTTGACGGCTGGCTGAAGGCTCACGTTGGCCATGCGCTGAATAGGAACGTGGCCTGGGGAATCGGCGAAGGCACAACCGTTCGACCGTTCGTACCCGACGCGCGAAGCGATCCTGCGATCGAGCTGGTAGCCGACGAGCACACCCTCCTTGACGATATCGAATGATTGGGCCTGGACGCCCTCGTCGTCCCAGCCGACACTGGAGAGGCCGTTCTCCACTGTTCGATCGCCGGTGATGTGCATGATCGACGATCCATATTGCAAGGTGCCGAGCTTGTCCGGGGTGGCGAAGGACATTCCGGCGTAATTGGCCTCGTAGCCAAGTGCACGGTCAAGTTCGGTGGCGTGGCCGATGGACTCGTGAATGGTCAACCACAAATTGCTGGGATCGATGACGACGTCATACCGCCCCGGTTCAACGCTAGGGGCGTTCAGTTTGTCGACGAGCCATCCCGGTAGGGCGGCGAGCTCAGTGGCCCAGTCGTAACCAGGACCGGTGAGGTACTCCCAACCACGTCCGACTGGGGGAGCGATCGTTCCCATGGTTTCGAAGGCGCCGGTGTCAGCATTGATAGTGACCGCGTCGAACTCCGGGAACATTCGGACCCGTTGCTGGGTCGTCACCGTTCCGGACAGGTCAGCGTAGAACTTGTTTTCTTTGACCGCAAAGAGCGAGGTGTCGACATGGTCGATTCCGGGTGCAGCCAACAGACGCCGGCTCCAGTCTTGGAGCAGAGCGAGCTTTTCTTCCTGAGGCACCGACCACGGGTCGATCTCGTAGGACGACCGCCAGATGCCCTGGTGGACGGGTTCTGGTGCAAGTTCGACGGGCTCGGTATTGACCGGAGCGCTGACTCTGGCCAGGTCGAGTGCTCGACGGGTGGTGCGCACAACCGCTGCCGGCGAGCGGCCAACATCAGCGGCAAATCCCCAGGTACCGTCGACGATGACCCGGATCGAGTACCCCACATCCTCAGTGTCGTTGATGCCTTCGACGTCGGCGTCCCGCAGTCGGATCGAGGTGCCCAGGATGCGCTCCATTCGGAACGCGGCGTACGTAGCACCCCCGTCGCGGGCCGCCTGAAGGGCGGCGTCAGCCAGCGCCTGCAGCGGCAAGGAACGAAACTCCTCATCGATGGCGTCCTGGGTGTGCACGCTCACCTGACCTCCTGTCGTTGGCCCATCTCATCGGCCCATCCCATGCTTCGGGTGCGGGCCTCGTTGGTGGTAGCTCGAACCTACCTGCCTCACCCGCATAACGCTGGAGGCAGGTAGCGTTTCGGCGCGGGTACGGCGTCGGCCGGGCCCAACGCCGGGAGGAGCAGTCGTGGCGCGTTCGGTATTGGTGACTGGCGGGAACCGAGGAATCGGTTGGGAGGTGGCGCAAGCCTTCGTTGCGCTCGGCGACAGCGTTGCGATCACCTACCGTTCAGGAGAGCCGCCCGAAGGCGTCTTCGCCGTGCGCGCTGACGTCACTGACCCCGACTCACTCGACGCGGCATTTGCCGCCGTTGAGGAGCATCAGGGTCCCGTTGAGATTTTGGTCGCCAACGCCGGCATCACCAGGGACACCCTGCTACTACGCATGACCGACGACGACTTCGACGCCGTACTCCAGACGAACCTCGTTGGCTCGTTCCGCGTCGCCAAGCGGGCTAGCAAGGGAATGCTGCGGATGAAGCGCGGACGGCTGATCTTCATCTCGTCCGTCGTCGCCATGCTCGGCTCCGCCGGGCAGACGAACTACTCCGCAGCCAAAGCGGGCCTCATCGGATTCGCTCGATCCACCGCACGCGAGCTCGGATCGCGCGGAATCACCGCGAATGTCGTGGCTCCTGGCTTTGTCGAGACGGACATGACCGCGGAGATCCCCGAGGATCGCCGAAACCAGATCATGGGCCAGATCCCCCTTGGGCGGTACGCGACGCCCAACGAGGTCGCCTCCGTCGTCACGTTCCTGGCCAGCGATGGGGCTGCCTACGTCACCGGAGCTGTCATTCCGGTCGACGGTGGCTTGGGCATGGGCCACTGAGGGCCACGAACCCCTACGATCACCCCCGGAACGCTTCGTCCAACCCTCGAGCGCAGGAGCAGGCATGTCGTTGCTGGCCAACAAGCGAGTACTTGTCACTGGAGTGCTCACCGAGGCCTCGATCGCCTTCCATGTGGCGCGCCTGGCACAGGAGCAAGGCGCAACGGTCGTGCTCAGCTCGCAAGCCCGCACGCTGCGCCTCGTCGAGCGGATCGCCAAGAGGCTGCCCCTGGCGGCGCCCGTAGTCGAGCTTGACGTCACCTCTGACGAAGACTTGGCCGCACTTCCAGAACGCGTAGGAGCCCACGTCGACGGTCTGGACGGGGTGCTCCACTCCATCGGGTTCGCTCCCGTGAGCGCGCTTGGCGGCAACTTCCTCCATACCGAGTGGGCCGACGTTGCGGTTGCCATGCAGATCTCGGCGTTCTCGCTCAAGTCGTTGACGGTTGCCTGCCGCCCACTGCTGACGCCGGGTTCATCGGTCGTCGGACTCACGTTCGACGCCACCGTTGCGTGGCCGACCTACGACTGGATGGGCGTTGCGAAAGCCGCCTTCGAGTCAACGTCGCGCTACCTGGCCCGCGATCTTGGCGCAGAGGGAGTACGGGTCAACCTGGTGGCGGCCGGCCCCATCCGCACGATGGCGGCCAAGAGCATTCCGGGGTTTGAGCAGTTCGAGGTGATGTGGACAGCACGCGCACCCATTGGGTGGGATGTCAACGATCCGGTGCCGGCCGCCAAGGGGGCGGTGGCGCTGCTCTCAGACTGGTTCCCGGCGACGACGGGGGAGATCATCCACGTTGACGGCGGAGTGCACGCGATCGGCGGGTGAATGATGCCAACGCTCGTTCTGCTCCGACACGCGAAGTCTGCCTATCCCGAGAACGTCAGCGACCATGACCGGCCGCTGAGCGAGCGCGGGCTGCGCGAGGCTCCGATCGCCGGTGAACTGCTGGCCGAACGGTTTCCGAGCGTCGACTCGGTGCTGGTCTCATCGGGTCTGCGGGCTCAGCAAACGTGGGATGCGGTAGCACCGTCCCTCCGGGTGGGCGAGCAGCTCAACCGGCCCGATCTCTACTTGGCCAGCCGTGACCATCTGCTGACCGTGATTCATCAGTTACCGGCCACCGTGACGACGGCGCTGCTGGTGGGCCACAACGAGGGAATCGAAGATCTGGCCAGCGCTCTGTCGGGTGTTCCCGTCATCATGAAGACGTCTACCTTTGCCGTCCTGCGTTGTGCCGCAGGCTGGACGGAGTGGCAAGAAGGTTCGGCAACTTTGGATGAGGTCGTCGTCGCTCGCTAGGCCGTCACGCGTCAGCGACAGCTGCCTCGACCTCAGCGCTGCTGATCCCGAGCAGAAAGAGGATGGTGTCGAGGTACGGCACGTTGACCGACGTGTCAGCCGCCTCTTGCACCAGCGGTTTGGCGTTGAAGGCGATACCCAGTCCGGCTGTCTGCAGCATGTCGAGGTCGTTGGCGCCGTCTCCGATTGCGACGGTCTGGGCCAACGGAACGCCTGAAATCCTGGCGAAGTCACGCAATGCTTGCGCTTTGGCGGCTCGGTCGACCACCGGCTCGAGGACCTCTCCGGTCAGGGCCCCACCGCGAACTTCAAGGCGGTTGGCGATGGCGAAGTCGAGGTCGAGCTCGGCTGCCAGATAATCAGTGACGACGTCGAACCCACCGCTGACGATCCCGCATCGATACCCCAGGCGGCGCAGCGTACGAATCAGTGTCCGGGCGCCAGGTGTGAGCACAACAGCTGAGGCCACCAAATCGAGGGCACCGGCGTCCAGTCCGGCGAGCAGGCTGACCCGGCGGCGCAACGACTCGGTGAAGTCGATCTCGCCGCGCATCGCGGACTCAGTGATGGCGGCTACCTGCGGGCCGCATCCGGCATGCGTGGCGAGCATCTCAATCACCTCACCCTGAATCAGGGTCGAGTCGACATCCAGCACAACCAGCCGCTTGGCACTCCGGTGCAGCCCGGCCGGCTGGACGGCCACATCGATTGAGGAGTGTGCAGCTTCGGCGGTCAGCCGTCGGCGCAGGACCTGTTGGTCGGCGCCGGAGACGTGCAGCTCGATGGCGGTCACCGGGTACGCGGCGAGGCGTTCGATGTTCTCGATGTTCCCGTCGCACTCAGCCACGGTGCGGGCGATCGTGGCCATAGCCTCTGGCCGAAGGGGCGAGCCGAGAACCGTCACATGCGTTTGTGCTGGGACAGCGGCTCCCTCCGCTGCCGGTCGCCGCTCGCGGCTCAATGACAGACCTAATCCGGCAACGACGGCGGCCGCCACGGACTCGATTGCGTCCAAGGTTGTGTTGATGTCTTCCTGGGACTCATGTGCTGCGGGATCAGGAACCATCAGTGATGCCAGGATGAGCTGGCCACTGGTCACCACCTGCTCGACATCCAGAACCAAAAGGGGGAGTTGGTCCATCGCCGAGAAGAACGTGTGGCTGACGCCGGGACGATCCGCACCGGAAATCGTCAACAAGACAGCGGTACCGGTGACGGTTACCTCGGTGGGATGTGGCTCGGGCGTCAGCGGTGCAAGGTGCATGTCACTCATGGGGCGTCAACGCTACTCATGCTCTGGTGCGCGACGGAGACCGGTGTTCCATGCGACAGCGTGGGCTTGCCGTGCGGCCCGGGCGAGTTCGCCAAGTGCCGACCGGCGGACAGCCACGTCAGCTGCCGTTCGGCTACCGCCGTCGTCGGACGCCGCGCGTTCGAGAAGTTCGAGGATCCGCTGGCTTCGCACGGCGAGTCGTTCACTTCTGGGGTCACTGCCGGGCGGCATCGGCTCTCGTCCAGCCCACTGGTCGCGTAACCCGTTAGCCCCGTTGGACTCGTCTCGCCAACTGGCCAAGCCATAAGACTCCAGGTCCGTGACGGCGCTGTTCAGCACCTCCAGCAGCCGGCGCTCAGCCTCGGCGGGTGACTCAACCGGCGGTCGACCTGGTCCGGTGGTCTCGTGCTCTTCCCAAAACAGCCCGTCGACAGTGGGATGCGGGATCAGGCCAAGAAGAGGTCCCCCGACAGCGACCAGGGCCGCACCTTGGTCGAGGGCTGCGCCGGAGAACGACCTGGGGCCTGGGATCGTGGCTGCGTCACCTGGGGAAACCGGCAAGTAGATCCATCCGGAAACACCAATCCCGCGCCACCGGGCGACTGCGAACGGCAAGGTCAAGTTCTCGGTGGTGCCCTCGACAGCGAACAGCGGGGGCTCGGCTCCGGCGCTAAGGACATCGAGGCCCCGTTCGACGCCGACGGTGCCGTGCAGCACAGCCGTCAACCACGCGGCGGTGGAGGCGGCTCGCTGGATCAGTTCGACGGACACCCGTCAACGGTAGGCCGCGCGTCCCGAACGCAAGCGCCGGGTGTCGGCCATAAGTTGGACGCGTGCCCGTTCTCGACCTCACTGATGTCAGCGTGGTTCGGGGCGGTACCCGGATCCTCGACCAGGTCACCTGGCGGGTCGAGGAGGGGCAGCGATGGGTGATCCTCGGTCCGAATGGCGCTGGGAAGACCACTTTGCTGCAGATCGCCTCGGCGCGCATGCATCCGACGTCCGGCACTGCAGACGTGCTGGGCGAACGTCTCGGTGCCGTCGACGTCTTTGAGCTCCGGCCCCGCATTGGCCTCACCAGTGCGGCACTTGCCGAGCTCATCCCTGCTGGCGAGCGGGTGCTCGACGTTGTGATGTCGGCCGGCTACGCCGTCACCGGTCGCTGGCGCGAGGAATATCTGTCGATGGACAGTCAACGGGCAGCAGATCTGTTGGCCCGGCTCGGCGCCGGCCCTTTGGCCGAGCGCAGCTTCGGGACCCTCAGTGAAGGAGAGCGAAAACGCGTTCAGATCGCCAGGGCGCTGATGACTGATCCTGAGTTGTTGATTCTCGATGAACCGGCTGCTGGGCTCGACCTCGGCTCGCGTGAGGACTTGCTCGGTCGGCTCTCGGAGATCGCGGCGACTCCAGACGGTCCTGTGCTGGTCTTGGTGACGCACCACGTTGAGGAGATCCCGCAGTACACCACCCACGCCTTGCTGATGCGCGCTGGCCGCGTGGTTGCTGCCGGTTCCCTTGCCGAAGTGGTCACCACCCCGTGGCTCACGGCCACCTTCGGTCTTCCGTTGCTCCTCTCCGAGCACTCGGGAAGGTACTTCGCCCGAGCGTTGTTGCCCCCGGCGCCCTAGACGAGTAGTCCTGACCCCCATGGCATCGGCAGTACCTCAATGTGAGTGCCGGCGGCGGCACGCGCTCCAGGAGGGATGACTGCCAGCACGTCGGCTGATGCCATTCCCGACAACATGGCGGGACCGCGCCGAGTGGTGAGGCGCACAGCGCCTGC
>JBBQAL010000123.1:0-7401 GCA_038316135.1 Candidatus Nanopelagicales bacterium
AGTACTGAAGCTTCAGTAGTGCTCCGCTGGTGCCTGAGGTAGCCGGCTCTCGCTGAATCACCCAGAGGGCTCCGTCAGCGCCGACAGCCATGTCGACCGGGCGGGCGAGACCCGTCATGATGATCGGTCCTACCACGCCCGTAGCAGGGTTGATCGTGCGCAGCCACCCCTCACAGTGATCGGCGAAGAAATAGCTACCGATGTACGACGGGGGGAAGGTACTGGTGGCGGGTCGGTACGTGTCGCCCCCCATGACGGCGCAACCCCACAGGTCCGAGCCGTCGGCAGTGTGCGGGTAGGCCAGCAGTGGGTCGGTGAAGCGCGGGTCACCACCGTCATACCCCTCCGTCAAGGACCATCCGAAGTTGACGCCTGACTGACCGGGCTCAAGGATGTTGATCTCTTCCCAGGTCGACGCACCGACATCGCCGATGATCAGCCGACCTGTGGGTTGGTCGTACGTGATCTTGAACGGATTGCGCAACCCGTACGCCCATATCGCACGGAGGCCGCCCGAGAGAGAGCCGTAGAAGGGGTTGTGGGTGGGAATCGACCCATCCGAGTTGTAGCGGAGTACCTTGCCCAGTCGGGTGTTCATGCTTTGGCCGTTCGAGGACACGAACAAGTCACCGGTGGTCACGAATAGTTTGCCGCCATCCCCGAACTCAATGTCCCCGCCGTAGTGCTGAGTCAGCATCACACCGTTGGTGTCATTGAGTGAGTCGAGGTGCACGAGGATGTCCTCACTCGCGAGTTTGATGGTGTTGCCTTGGATGACAAACCGACTGACCACGTTGTGGGGATAGGCGAAGCCGGCCATCGGCGCGTGCGTGTAGAGCAGGTAGACGTACTTCGTCGAGGCAGTGGCGAAGTCGGGCGGGAACGCAATCGAAAGCAGGCCAGCAGAACCACCTGTCGCAAGGAATTGGGCCGGGTCCAACGTCAAAGCCGGGGTAGTGAGCAACTGCCCGCCGTCAATGACCCGGACGCGACCCGTCTGTTCGACCATGAAGATACGGCCGTCGGGAGCTGTACGGAGAGCATGCGGCTGCCTGATCTGAGACGCAACAACCGTCAATGCAAAGGCGTCGTTAGCCACCGGCAGAGCCTGAGCGGTGCCCGGCACCACCAGGCCAAGCAGCGACACGATCGCCAAGACGGCCATCGCACTTAGAACCCGAAGCCTCGTCAATGTCATTACATTTCCCCAGTTCGACCGGCTTGCTCAGTTGGCCAAGTATTGCGCTCGCCACGACCGCACATGCGTTGATCACGATGTTCTCTTTCTGTGCGCCAACGGCCACCCTCAGTAGTTGCAACTACGCCCTTGGCGAATCAGCACACCCCGGCTCGGCCAAAGCGAAGCCCGGATTGGGCAACATGTGCGGGATGTCGGAATACGCACCGTGCGTCGCAGTCGCGGAGTTCCACTCACTTCACGCCCCTGGACACTTCGAGATACCCAACGACGCAATGAGTTGGGGAAACAACCCAGGCCGATGAGGACCACGCAGCCCAACAGCACACGGCCCACCCGCGTGCACACTTGTCGTTCGCGGATATCTCCTCTGTATTTCCTCTCTGGCCGTCTACGCGCGACCGTTCCGGCGTCTCAACGCAACCGCACATCGCAGGATCGAACACCTCGCCGATCTTGACGCAGCAAGGTGCGGAGGGACAGTTGGCGTACTCGAATCAACGATTCACTCCTTGCCGCTCAAAGCGTGGCGGCGGCCATAACGCGCGCCGCCATGCGGCAGCGAATCGATCGCGAACTGAGCCTTGTGATGGAGCAAGTCGGACACGTCACCACCGAACGCGTGCGATACATCCTGTAGTAGCCAGGGCATCCCGTGACGATGGCGGTCGTCACGACGTCAGGCGACGATCAGGAGATCGCAGCCGTCACCAGCGCGGCAACCCTCCTCTCCGCCGCTGGACTCCACTTCATCAGCGCATACGCACCGGCCACAACTCACCATCGTCGATGGTTCGCCGCTTCCTGAAGATCAAGGGTCGAGTACCGACACGTGAACTTCACCGCGTCATCGTCAACTGAGCAGGTCACTTCCGATCAGGCGACCCGGCCATGCTCAGGGCACATCCACCGGGATCACCACCTCGTTCCTGCGCATGAACCATGGGGTCCACGGCGGGTCGAACCGAGCGAACCGGGCCGGGCCGACGGCGACGTAGCCGGCATCGCCTGAGTCCGACTTGAGCGCGACCACCTTCTGTCGGTACGACGACGCCGTCCACCGGCCCGAGAACCGCGAGACGACGGCATACTCCTCTGGGACGACCCGAACGTGGACCCGCTCGTCGCTCGGGACAGGTACGGTTTCTCCGGTCACGTCGTTGGGGAGGACGAAGGCGACGACGTAACGCCCCTTGCCGAGGCCTGTGGTCTCGGTCTCGACGGCGTGCGGGAGCCGCTCGTCGCGGCGCTGCACCACGGGCGCCGTCATCGCGAGACTTGTGTCAGTGTCGTTGCGGCCGCCGATGTACGAAGCGAGCGGACCGAACGCCGTGTTACCCGCCGACTCGAAGGTGCCGTCGACCTCCACCTCGGCGACAACGTACTCAGGGTAGCGACGCAGCTCGAACGAGGCGTGCTCACGGACAACGTCGTAGCGCTGCTGCTCAGTCACGTCTCAACCGTACGCCGGCCGGAAAGGCTACCGAGGCCCTCCTGCGACGGTCAGGAGGTCGCGACCCCGACCAGCCTTCGCGCTGGGGCGATCATCCGCACCGAAACCACCCGATGAGAACTCGCCTTTCTTGACTGGCATTCTGCGGCACCCCGGAGCCAACCACTCCGATGGATCGCGTCATCGCTGAGTGGAATCGCTATGCCCACGCCGAGGAGGTAACTTTCCGCGCTGCGGAGTGCATCGTCAGGGTGCGGTCGACCCGCGCTGGGCTTCTTGCTCGATGACGGCATCGAGGTCTCTGAGTCGGTCCAAACCGCTCAGGGACTGGCCCATGCGCGGGTTCGTGGCGAGACGTTCACGGTTGCGCTGCAGGAAGGCCCAGTAGCCCGCGGTGAAGGGACAGGCATCTTGGCCTACTCGCTTCCGCGGGTCGTAGGGGCACTTGGAGCAGTGGTTACTCATCCGGTTGATGTAGGCGCCACCGGCGGCGTAGGGCTTGGTGGCCATCACACCACCGTCCGCGAACTGCGACATCCCGACCACATTGGGCACCATGACCCAGTCGTAGCCATCAACGAACGCACGGTGGAACCAGTCGGTGACCTCCGCAGGATCCCACCCGCGCTGCAACGCATAGTTCCCGAGCACCATCAGCCGCGGAATGTGGTGCGCCCAGCCGCGGTCACGCACCCCAGCTAGCGCATCGGACAGACAGGCCGCATCGACCGATTCCGCGTCAAGTTCGGAGAACCAGCCTGGCAGGGGGTTCGTCGCTTGCAGCTCGTTCCGACTGCGATAGGACAGCGGGAGATGCCAGTACAGGTGCCAGACGAACTCGCGCCAACCGATGACCTGCCGAATAAACCCCTCCACAGACCCGATCGGGGCATGCCCGCTGCGGTAGGCGTCCTCTGCCCGGGCGATCACCTCACTCGGGTCGAGCAGGCCTAGGTTCAGCGGTGCGGACAACAGAGAGTGCGCCATCCACGGGTCAGCGGACAAGATCGCGTCCTCATGCGGCCCGAACCCGGGCAGCCGGTGGGTGACGAAGTCGTCCAGACCGGCTTGCGCCTCGTCATGAGTGCAGGCGAACCGCCGAGGACCGTCTACACCGAGGAAGGTGACGTCTCCCGCCCGCTCCCAGCGGTCGAGGTCGTAACGCACCTCCGCGTCTATCTCGTCTTCCTTCGGCCATTCGGGCTCAGGAACTCCGAGCGATGCTGAGCGAGGCGGAGGTTCCCGGTTGTCAGCGTCGTAGTTCCACTTGCCGCCGGCGGGTTCGTCGCCATTCATCAAGATCTCCAGTCGGCGGCGAGCGTCGCGGTAGAAGTCCTCCATCAACAATCTTCGCCGGCCCCGAGACTGCACCCACCGGTCGAAGTCATCCGTGGATGTGGCAAAGCCACGCGTCGGTACCACCTCAATGTCACCGCGGCTCTGGACGAACCGCAGGGCCGCGTGTGAGGTCGGGTGGCACACGCTGAGGGGCTTAGCGATGCCGTCGAGTGCTTCGCCATAGCTGTCGGCGCGCACGTAGATGCACTGGTCCCCCAACTCGGCGGCTCGATGGCGCATCGCGGAGAGCACCAACTGCGCCTTCGCCCGATGGAACCTGCGTCGGGCGAAAACCCCGCGCGCCTCCACCATGAGCACCGGCTGGTCCGGGCCGTCCAGGAAATGCGGACCTAGTTGGTCACCGAACAGCCAGCGCGTGGTCACCTGTCCAGTCAAGCGCACCGGCTGGTCGATGTGAACCTCCAGATCGCAGAGTCGGATCGGTCGTCAATCGCTGACGCACTGTCCCAGCTGCTCGCCGACAGTTACACCTGGTATCTGAAGACCCACAACTACCATTGGAACGTGACCGGCCCCCACTTCGGTGCGCTGCACACCTTGTTTAAGACGCAGTACACCGATCTGGCGTTGCCCGTGGATGCGGTCGCAGAACGCATCAGGGCTCTCGGATACCGCGCATCAGGATCCTACCCGGAGTTCTCCGTTCGAATCGATGTGCCGGGGGCAACCGTGGAGCCCACCAAAGCCATGGAGATGGTGGCCGCACTGGCAACCGATCACCAGATGGTGGCCCGGGCCGCCGCCCGAGTCATCTCAGTGGCCAACGGGGCTGGAGACGAGCCAACAGCGGGCTTGGCCACGACCCGGCAAGAGGTTCACGAGAAGGCCGCTTGGACGCTGCGGTCCTTCCTGGAGTAACCGCCAGTGGGAAGCGTGAGCTACCGGCCGCCAAGACACTGCCGAGTCGCGCGGTAGTCCAGTCAGTGTCACGCTGGCGAAAACAACCTCTGTCTTGGGAGACCTCACATGCTTGCGCAGCGGATGAAAGATATCGGCATCACCAGTGACGTTCTGCAGATCCTCGGATTCGCATCGATCTTCGGCAGCATCGCGACTTGGCGTACGGCGGCGGGATCAGGAGACTCCGCGCACGCCGAGCGCTTCGGGATCTTCGTCGGGCTGTGGGCGCCGGCGTTCTTCGCCCTCGCTGGGCAGGTCGCGATCGCGGAAGCCAACGACGCAAAGAGCATCGACCCCAACTCGTAGCACCGGAGTCAACCTCCAGTTCCGCCGGCCCCGGCAAAGTCTGCGACGCCTGTACGCGGGCGCGCGCATGCTCTGCGTGGTCGTAGGATGACTCGTGACCTCACTGCACCGGTGGCTGATTGTGGCGCTGACGACCGCCTTTGCGATCGGGACGCCGCTCACGCTCCGGGCACTGCCCGCCTCGGACAGCACCTCCACGCCTGCCGAGCGGCTCGATCAACTCCGCGCCTCGGTGAATGCGCCTTACTCCGGATACGTCGAGTCATTGGGAACCCTGCAGCTACCTGTCGCTGCCGAGCTCGACGACCTCGGACCACTGTTTGGCGAGCGCACAAGGATGCGCGTTTGGTGGAACGACCCCACCCTCTGGCGCGTCGACCGGCTAACTACGACCGGTGAAGATGACCTGATCCGACAAGGCAACGCTACGACGCATTGGGAGTACGAGGGGACAAAGATCACCCGCACCCGCGAACCAGCAGTGCGACTACCAAGGATTTCCGACCTGCTCCCACCTGAACTCGCCCGCTATCTGTTAAGCGACGTTGACGCCGCCGATGTCTCCGCGCTTCCATCTGATCGCATCGCAGGGCGTTCTGCGCTCGGGCTGCGGGTCACTCCGTCGGACGCCAGGTCCAGCGTCGACCGTGTCGATGTTTGGATCGACGAGGCAAGCGGGATCCCGCTCCGGCTCTCACTGTTCGCCGCAGGTAGTACCAACCCCGCGCTGACATCGACGTTCCTGGACTTTGCCCCTGGTCCGAGTTCGCCGGCAGTCTTCGACTTCCACCGCCCTCGCGGATCCACGGTCGAACGTCCACAAGTAGTTGATGTCGCCGACGCCGCAAACCGCTTCGCACCGTTTCGTCCGCCAACAACGGTTGCCGGTCTACCTCGCTCTGCTGCGGGCGATCTGCGCGGAGTTGCGGTCTACGGAGCCGGCCTTACCCAAGTCCTGGTCATTCCGCTGTGGGAGGACATCGCCGGCCCTTTGCGCAACCAACTCGCCGACACGCCAACGGTTGTGCAGCTCACCCAGGGTCTCGCCTTGTCCGTTGGTCCTCTCGATATTCTCCTGACGCGCTTCCCGCGTAGCGATGGAGGCTGGCTGATCGCCGGCACTGTCACGACAGAGACGTTGGATCAAGTTGCGATCGACCTCAGGGGCGCCCGAACCCCTCTCCCCACAGTTGCCGGAGGTTGAGTCAATGATCCGCACCGAGAAACTGACCAAGCGCTATCGGGCGGTCGTCGCAGTCGACGAGATCGATCTCGACGTGCGCGAGGGCGACATCTACGGCTTTCTTGGCGCGAATGGCTCAGGGAAGACCACCACGGTCCGGATGCTCTTGGGCCTGGCCTACGCGACATCCGGTGACATCGCAATCACCGGGCAACCGATGCCGAAGTCACGGCGCACGGTGTTACCGATGATCGGCGCGCTCGTCGAGGGTCCCGCCGCGTACGGCCGACATTCGGGGAGAAAGAACCTTGCCCTCTTCGACGCCATGAACGCGACCGGCGTTCGCCGCAGCCGGCGCGCACGTATCGAGGAAGCCCTTGATCGGGTGGGCCTCGGGGGTGTCGACTCACGCCCGGTGAAGACCTACTCGCTAGGGATGCGCCAACGCCTCGGTCTTGCCAGCGCCATCTTGCGCACGCCCAGGCTGCTCATACTCGACGAGCCGACCAACGGCCTCGACCCGCAGGGCATCCGGGAGATCCGCGATCTCCTGCTGGACCTGAACCGGCAGGGCACAACCGTCTTCCTTTCGAGCCACCTCCTTGCCGAGGTCGAGCAGACCTGTTCACGGGTGGGAGTGCTCGATCGGGGTCGCCTCGTGCTGCAGGACGACCTGGCGACGCTCACCGCGCCAACCGGGCGAACTTTCGTGCGCACCCCAGACGTCGCCGAAGCTCTCCGAGCTCTGTCGAGTCCGGCGACCGCCTTGAGCAATGACAGCCTTCTCGTTGAGACCGATGATCCCGCAACCATCAACACCACCCTCGTTCGCGCTGGTATCCGCGTTGTCGAGCTTGGTCCAGAGCGCCACACTCTTGAGGACGTTGTCCTGGCCGCCACCCAGTCCGGCACTGACTCCATGGCACGCACATGATCGGCGTCGAGCTGCGCAAGATGCTGCGAAGCCGCCGCACGTGGGTCACGATCCTTCTCATCAATGCC
>JBBQAL010000072.1:0-14560 GCA_038316135.1 Candidatus Nanopelagicales bacterium
CCCAATCTGTTCATCGCAACGACCCGCCGTTCGGCTATGGATCCCACGCTTCCGGCCAATGAGCCCAAGAACGCGGTACCGATTCAGGACGCCATCATGTACGCGACGGCAAACGCGGCATGGTCGTGCTTCGCTGAGGACCGGCTCGGATCGATCGCACCTGGTCGCCACGCGGACTTCTTCGTCGTTGACCCCGACGTCGCCGAGTCCGATCCGGAACGGCTCCTCGACGCGTCGGTCTTGCAGACGCTGGTGGGTGGCCGAACCGTGCATAGGCAGGGATGATCACAGCGTGAGCGATCTGATTGACACCACCGAGATGTACCTCCGCACCATCTTCGAGCTCGAGGAGGAGGGCGTCGTCCCACTGCGCGCCCGAATCGCCGAGCGGTTGCAGCAGTCGGGCCCGACGGTGAGTCAGACGGTTGCCCGGATGGCGCGTGATGAGCTTTTGACCGTTGAGGGCGATCGGCACCTGGAGCTTTCTACGCGTGGACGCGACATGGCAATGCGGGTCATGCGCAAGCACCGACTGGCTGAATGCTTGCTTGTCGAGGTGATTGGGCTTCCGTGGGAAGAAGTGCACGCTGAGGCTTGCCGCTGGGAGCACGTGATGAGTGAGACGGTGGAGCGACGCATTCTGGAGTTGCTCAATCAGCCGACTCACTCCCCGTTCGGCAACCCGATTCCTGGCCTCGACGAACTGGGCGAGCCGTTGGTGAATGACTCCGGTCAACTCGAGGGGCTCGACTCGGTGGCCCAGGTTGAAGCGCGACGCGTCACCGTGCGGCGGATCGGCGAGCCCATCCAAGACGACCACGACCTGATGGCGTCGCTGAGCCGAGCAGGGGTTCTGCCCGGTCAGGTGGTCAAGGTCCATCGCACCGAGGCAGGGGTGATGGTCGGCAGCGGCATGGAGTACGCCGAACTCAGCGATGCGATGGCTTCACACGTCTTTGTCGCGGTTGGCTGACTCGACTCGGTAGCGCACGAGTACAACGCCGTTCTCGTGCGCGGTCGACTCAACGAGGTGCAGTTCGATGGGGGGATAGGCGGCCGGGAAGACCGGAATCCCGTCACCGAGCAGCACCGGCATGATGTGCGTCCAAATCTCATCGACCAAGCCTTCGGCCAAGAAGCTCTGGTGCAGTAGGCCTCCTCCGAGCAGCCAGGTGATGCCGGACCCGGACTCCTCCTGCAGCGCGGCAACCAGGGATCGAAGGTCACTTCCGTCGTCGGTACGCGCGCCGGGTGGTAGGTCCGTAACACCGCTGCGACGGGTGAGGACAGCAGTTGGTCTGCTGCCATACGGCCAAGCCCCGAAGGTCCGCACCTGCTCGAAGGTGGTGCGGCCGGTGACCAAAGAGCCGACCGTATCGAGAAAGTGGTCGAAGCCAAGGTCAGGGCCGCTACCGAAAGGCTCGAGCCAGGCCACTGAGCCATCCTGGGGTGCCAGGTATCCGTCGAGACTGGTCGCCGCGTAGATCACGACATCGCGGCGTGTTGGCCCGCGGGTTGCGCTTGTCACGGGTACCCCCAGGGGTATACGATTGGCCATCGCCAACGGGCAGGAGACGGGTATGCAGATCGACGACTCAGTGTCGCAGGAGGTTGTGAACCGGCTGCGCCGAGCCCAGGGCCAGATCGGCGGAATCATCGCGATGATCGAAGACGGTCGCAACTGTTCGGACATCGTCACCCAGCTCGCCGCCGCATCCCGCGCCATTGATCGGGCCGGCTTCAAGATCGTGGCCAGCGGAATGCGGCAGTGCCAGGACGCCGAGCTGCGCGGTGAGCAACCTGCTCTCACCCGCGAGCAGATGGAGAAGCTCTTCCTCGCACTCGCGTAGACGAAGGGGCTCCCCTTCGTCGGCGGCGGGCCTCCCCACACTCAACGCAGAAAGACCGCCCGGGACTCTCAATCGCAAATACCCCCTGGGGTATAAGAAAGGATCGATGGAATGGTGCGTCAAGCCGATGTTCGACAGCTCTCCATGGCTCTCGCCGACGGAGCGTTGGTCATCGACGTCCGTGAGCACTTCGAGTACGCGGCTGGCCATGTGCCAGGGGCCGTCCCCATGGCGATGCATCTCGTTCCACAACGCGTCGGTGAGATCCCGGTCGACCGTGACGTGTTCATCATCTGTGCGACCGGCAACCGCAGCTGGCAGGTATGTCACCTTCTCAACGAGAACGGGATCGCTGCTACCAATGTCAGTGGCGGCACGATGGCGTGGCAATCGGCTGGGTTCGCGATCGAGACCGCGTCAGTTGACACGACTGTCGGACCAATCGGGGGAGTCCACTCATGACCTACACCAGCGCACCCCACATTCTTGTGATCGAGACCACGGGTCTGGGGAACCGCGGCTACATCGCCCACGACGGTGCAAGTGCCCTCGTGGTTGACCCACAGCGCGATATCGACCGCGTCGAGCACCTGCTGGCCGAGCACGGCTTGGTGGTGACTCACGTTGTCGAAACGCACGTGCACAACGACTACGTCACCGGAGGTTTGGAGCTTGCGCGGCGCCACGGCGCCGACTATCTGGTCCCGGCGGATGCGCGGGTACCCTTCGAACACAATCCCGTTCGCGATGGCGACGCTTTCACCGTCGGCAGCCTCGCGCTGACCGTGCTAGCCACTCCCGGTCACACGCCGCACCACGTGGCGTACTCCGTGCAACGCTCTGGCCCAGCCGGTGCCCACCCGGGGGCGATCTTCACCGGCGGGTCCATGCTCTACGGAGCGGTCGGACGGCCCGACCTGGTCGCGCCCGAGCTCACCGAAAGTTTGGCGCACGACCAATGGCATTCGGTGCAGCGGTTGGCTGAGGAGCTCGCCGACGATACCCAGGTGTTCCCAACTCACGGCTTCGGGTCGTTCTGTGCCGCAAGTCAGAATGAGGGCAGGGCAGGCACCGTCGCAGATGAACGCGCCAACAACCCCGCTTTGACCGGAGGTGAGTTGACTTTCGTCGATGAGACGCTGGCTGGCCTCGACGTCTTCCCCGCGTACTACGCACACATGGGTCCGGCGAATGCAGACGGTCCGGTTCCGGTCGACCTCTCGCTGCCCTCGCCGGCTGACCCCGAAGAACTACGAGAACGCATCCACCGAGGTGAGTGGGTGATCGATCTCCGATCGCGCGAGGTGTTCGCTGCTGGCCATCTTCGCGGTTCACTGTCCTTCGATCTTGACGGCCCATTCATTGCTTACGTCGGGTGGCTCATTCCGTGGGGTGCACCGGTGACCTTGCTCGGGGAGACCACCGAACAGGTGCACGCGGCCCATCGTGAACTGGTGCGGATAGGTGTCGACCGGCCGGTGGCACAAGCGGTGGGCGGCCCGGTCTTTTGGACCGAGGTGGATACCGAACTCAGTACCACTCCACGCGTCGACTTCGGCGACCTCGCCACGCTCGTTGCCGAGCAGCCTGACGCCTACATCCTCGACGTTCGCCAGCACCTGGAATGGGAGGAAAGCCATATCGTCGGCGCCCACCACATGCCGTTCTACCAAGTGCCAGACCGCATTGCCGAGATCCCCGCTGACAGACCGGTGTACGTATCGTGCGGCTCGGGATATCGTGCGGCGGCCGTGATCTCGTTGCTTCGCAGTTCAGTGTTCCCCAGTCATTCTTCGTTCGAGAACCTGGTGCATGTCGACGATGACTGGACCAACGCGCCCCGAACGTCGCTGCCCATCGTGCAGGGAGTGACGCAGGAACGCCAGGTGGGTTGGACCTGGCTGGAGTCGCGTGGCACAGCGCGGACGTTTGCGACAAATCCGGGAAGCGACGTCACGATGGAGTCGGCGGACCGAGTCACCGCATGAGCTTCCTCGGTCGATTGTTGGGCGGTGTTCCCTCGGTCTCACCCGGTGAAGCGCGCGAGCTGGTGGATACGGGCGCCGTCATGGTTGATGTGCGGACGACCGGAGAGTGGAATGCGGGGCACTGCGCCTTTGCTCTGCACATGGTGCTCGACCAACTGAGCGAGAAGCAACGACGGATACCGAAGAACAAGAAGGTCGTTGTCGTGTGTCGCAGTGGTAACCGTTCCAGAGGTGCCACCAAACACCTCATCGCGTCCGGCTATGACGCCGTCAACCTCTCCGGCGGTATGAACGCATGGCAACGGTCCGGAGAAAGCCTGGTTGACCGATCGGGCAGGCCGGGCCGGGTGGCCTGACGATGCTCGTCGTCGAGCTGATTCTTGCCGGTACGTTCATCGGACTGCTGCTCGGTGTGCTGGGGGCAGGCGGTGCGATCTTCACTGCTCCGCTGCTCATCTTTGGATTCGATGTTCCACCGCTCGAGGCCACGACCGTGTCACTGGTCGTGGTCCTATTGGCAGCCATGAGCGGGCTCCTCGGTCACCGCGGTACTCAGAATGTGCAGTGGCGCGAGGGAGCCCTCTTCGGAGCCGTCGGCACCTTCTCGGCTGCGGTCGGATCCTGGTTGGCGACCATTTTGCCCGAGCGTGTCCTCACCGGGGGATTCGCCATCCTGCTTCTGGTCGCTGCCGTTGCAATGGTCCGTCAGCCGAAGGGGCATGAGGAGCGGGGTCAGCGGCGCTCGATGGGGATCGTTGCCGCCGCAGCGCTTGGGGTCGGCCTCGTCACTGGCTTCTTCGGCGTTGGGGGAGGCTTCGTCATCGTCCCAGCGCTCGTGCTCGTGCTGGGCTTCGGTATCAGGGAAGCCACCGCTACCGGGCTGCTCGTGATTTCGATCAACTCCGTCGCCGCGCTTGCAGTCCGGGGCCCGGAGTACCTCGACTGGTCCATCGCGCTACCCATGGCATTCGGGGCTGTAGCTGGGTCGTATGCCGGAGCCAAGCTCGCACCACGCATGCCCCGCGAGCGTCTGCGCCAAGCTTTCGCCGTGCTCATGGTCGGCGCCGCGGTGCTACTCGGTCTACAGACCGCCCTGCCCTAGGTCGCCCTGCCCTAGCCTTGGTGGCTATGACAACCCTTTGGCACCCGTTCGCTGACATGTCGACCGTCGAGCGAGACGGCGAGCTCGTGCTGACGCGCGGCGTTCAGGCCTCGGTCTTCGATAGCGAGGGGACCGAGTACCTCGACCTCACCGCTGGTCTGTGGTTCGCCAACGTCGGGCACGGGCGCACCGAGATCGCTGAAGCCATGGGCGCGCAGGCCGGGCGGTTGGCCGCCTACTCCACTTTCGGAGACATGGCGAACGAGCCCGTCCTGGCACTCGCCGATCGGCTGGCCGCGATCGCTCCGGTAGCCGACAGCAAGGTCTTCTTCACCTCGGGGGGATCAGACGCCGTCGACACCGCCGCGAAACTCGTGCGGCGCTACTGGAGCCTGCAGGGCCAGCCTGAGCGCACAACGATCATCACCAGAGAGCGTGCGTACCACGGCATGCACTGGGGTGGAACCGCGATGGGTGGCATCGAGCCGAATCGCAGCGGCTACGGAGAGTGGGGCGCCGACGTTGCGCATGTGGAGTGGGACTCGGTCGCAGACCTGGAGCGAGCGATCGACGAGCGAGGCTCTGGCACGGTGGCGGCCTTCTTCTGCGAACCGGTGATGGGAGCGGGCGGCGTTCACTTCGCCGGAGAGCAGTACCTCCGTGAAGCGCGCGAGCTCTGCCGTGACCGCGGAGTGCTGTGGGTCAGCGACGAAGTCATCACTGGCTATGGACGTACTGGAGAGTGGTTCGCCAGTACTCGGTTCGGGCTCGAGCCAGACCTGGTGCTGACCGCGAAGGGGCTTACCAGTGGCTACGCGCCGATGGGCGCTGTGCTTGTTGCGCCGTCAGTGACCGAGCCGTTCTGGGACGGCACGGCTGGCGCTTGGCGACACGGTTATACCTACTCAGGTCACGCGGTGGCGGCCGCAGCTGGCCTGTCCAACCTCGCCATCATCGAGCGTGAGGGACTGGTGATGCGGGTTCGCGACCTAGAACCGGTTCTCACCGAGACGCTCTCCGGTCTGGTTGACCATCCCCTCGTCGCTGAAGTTCGGTCGGGCGTCGGCCTGCTGGCCGCGGTCCAGATCGACCCAGAGCGGGTGCGGCGCGATGGGTCAGTTGTCCCTGCCATCGTTTCGGCGCTGCGATCGCGCGGTGTTCTGACCCGACCTCTCGTCGATGGGTCGCTACAGGTGTCACCGCCATTCGTCGTGACCCCGGACGAGCTGAAGAGGTTTGCTGTTTTGTGCTGGGAGGCGCTGGACGCAGTTCTTACAGCCGAGTGACCGATCGGTGATTCGGGGCATTTCGGCTCGCGCCAGGACGTCCGCCGCACGTACCGTGATGAGGTGGACCTCAGCACGCTTCTCGTCGCGCTCACCGCAGGCATGGTGGCGGCATTCAACCCGTGTGGGTTCGCGCTCCTTCCGGCGTATCTCGCGCTCTTCCTCGGTGACCAAGCTGGAGCCCGTTCGTCCTCATCAGTCATGCGAGCGCTGGCAGTTGGTGCCGCCGTAACGGCTGGCTTCGTCGCTGTCTTCGGGCTCGCCGGAATACTCATCTCAGGCTTCGCCGTCCAGATCTCGGCGTGGACGCCCTATCTGACGGTGGTGATCGGGCCGCTTCTGGTGGGTCTGGGTGTCTGGCTGATCACCGGACACGAGTTCACGGTTCGGCTGCCACGTTGGTCGCGGTCGACCGACCAGGGGCTCATGGGCATGTTCACCTACGGCGTGATCTACGCCACGGTCTCACTGTCGTGCACGATCCCGGTCTTCATTGTTGCCGTTGTCGGCACGTTCCGTGCTGACAGTTTCGCATCCGGGGTTGCGGTGCTGCTTGCCTACGCCGCCGGGATGGGCTTGGTCCTGACTGCTCTTGCCGTGGCGCTCGCCCTTGCCAAGGACGGCATGGTTCAGCGCAGCCGGTCGGTTCTGCCATGGCTGAACCGAATCTCCGGTGTGCTGCTCATCGTCGCTGGCGCCTATGTGACGTGGTACGGCTATGTCGAGATTCGAGTATTGAACGGCGACCTGGTCCAGCGTGGGCCAGTCGATGCCGTTGCCCGGTGGAGCGGGCAGTTCTCCACGTTTGTCGAAGCTCAGCGCAGTCCGCTTGCTCTGGCTGCCGCACTGCTCATCTTGGCTGGTGCCTCCTGGGGCCTCTGGCGTCGCAGGAGTGCTGCCCAGGAGCCAGCCAAAGACCTAGTCCACACATCGAACGAGCGCGTGCAAGATCGCGCGCCCGCCGGAGAGGAATCCTGATGAAGCTCCCCAACCGCGTCCCATCGGTCGGACGTCTTTTCGCGCTTGCGGTGGGCGGTTTGGCACTTGGCCTGGCTCTCGCCGCGTGTGGCGCCGACACCGAACGCGCGGCGCCGGTTTCAAGTCCGTCGGTCCAGGAACCAGATCCGGATATGACCAAGGATGGTGCTGCGCAGCAGAACGGCGGTGCGCAGCAGAACAACGGAGAGGTCGACATCTCGAACAGCGTCCTTCCTGCGGTGCAGGTCAAAGATGTCGCTGGCGGCGATGTCAACCTCGCTAGCTTGGTGCCGAGCCAAAAGCCAATCCTGCTGTGGGCATGGGCGCCGCACTGCACGATCTGCGCCGGTGAAGCTCCCGGGGTCGAGGCGTTCTCGAAGCAGTACGCCGGGCAGGTGACGGTCGTGGGGATCGGCACTCAAGACGACCTTGCTCTCGCTGAGGACTTTGTGAGCACCTATGGCGTGAGCACTCCGCAAATGCTTTGGGACCCAGGTTTCGAGTCTTGGCAGGCACTGGAGATCACCGGGCAGCCCACCTGGGTGCTTCTCTCACCAGGCGGTGAAGAGATCGGCCGTTGGCAGGGCGGCCTCCCGGAGGGCCAGATCCTCGCCAACTTGTGACGGGTGCCCGGCGTGGCTCGGAGCCCAAGGTGGGGTCCTAGGCTCTGAGCATGACGCAGAGCGCTCGTTCGTCCAGTGGGTCGGTAGCCGGATTCGTCCGTCGGCCAAACATCATCGGCGGTGCCGAGACGCCCGGTGATTCTTGGACGCCGAACATCAACCCCAGCGATGCCAATGACGTGATTGGCGAGTACGCACATGCGGGTGCGGCCGATGCAGCCGCTGCCGTTGCAGCCGCGCGTGAGGCGTTACCGCGTTGGGCGTTCGCGACGCCGCAGGAGCGCGCTGACGTCCTCGACCGTGCCGGTGACGAGGTGCTACGACGCGCTGACGAACTGGGCAACCTGTTGGCTCGAGAGGAAGGCAAGACTCTTGCCGAGGGGCGCGGCGAGGTTTCGCGTGCTGGGCAGATCCTGAAGTTTCACGGTGGCCAGGCGTTGCGAAACTTCGGTGAAGTCGTGGACTCCATTCGGCCTGGTCTCGAAGTGACCATGACCAGGGAGCCGCTAGGAGTGGTGAGCATCATCACCCCGTGGAACTTCCCGATCGCGATCCCGGCCTGGAAGATCGCGCCTGCCCTTGCCTATGGCAACACGGTGGTATTCAAGCCGGCTGAGCTGGTGCCTGGATGTGCGTGGGAGCTGGTCGACATCTTGCATCGAGCCGGTTTGCCGGACGGGGTGCTCAACCTGGTGATGGGGTCCGGGCGCGACGTCGGCCCGGTCCTCACCGGTAGCGCGCAGGTGGACGGTGTCTCCTTTACCGGATCGGTGCCTACCGGCGAGCACATCCTGGCGACTGCCGCGCCGGCGCGCACCCGCGTTCAGTTGGAGATGGGCGGCAAGAACCCATTGGTGGTGCTGGACGACGCCGATCTCGACATCGCGGTCGACGTTGCGCTTCAGGGTGCCTTTGGGTCAACCGGCCAACGATGCACGGCTTCCAGCCGGTTGGTCGTGACTCGGGGGATTCACGACCGCTTCGTGGCGGCGCTCGCCGAGCGTATGCGGGCGTGGCAGGTAGGCGACGCCCGCGCGAGCGGAACGGATATGGGCCCGGTCGTCGACGCCACCCAGCTGGCTGAGGACGAGAGGTATCTCGCCGTCGCCAGCGACGAGGGCGGCCAGGTCCTGGGCGGCGAACGCGTCGAACGGCAGACGGCTGGCCACTTCTTGGCTCCGGCGTTGGTGGTGGGCACAGACAACACCATGACGGTGAACCGCGAAGAGGTGTTCGGGCCAGTTGCCTCGGTCGTCGAGGTCGCTGACTACGACGAGGCCCTGGCGGTGGCGAACGACACCGAGTTCGGCCTCGCGAGCGGCATCGTCACGACGTCGCTCGCCGCGGCGTCCCACTTCCGTCGCCACTCAGGCGCGGGGATGGTGATGGTGAACGTCCCAACCGCAGGGGTCGACTACCACGTCCCCTTCGGTGGACGTCGAGCGTCTTCCTATGGACCTCGCGAGCAAGGGACGTACGCCCGGGAGTTCTACACCGTCGTCAAGACGACGTATCTAAAGGCCTGACTTCTAGGTCAAGACCGATCTGGTCCGGACCCTTTGCCGCCCACTCGTGCACCGCATGCACGAAAGGGTGATCAACAATTCCTGATTTGTCTTTCCTGTGATTCTGCACCATACTCACCGGCAGGGGAGTATCCCCCAGCCCGGTGGCCGTCAACACGGCGTACCTTCGCCCGGTCACCGGGGCGGTGTCACACCGCTGGGAGAGACCTACACACGGTGGCATGCCACCTCGTCGAAGGGACTCCTATGCGCAAGTTATACCTCCTGCCAGTGCTTGCCCTCCCGCTTGCTCTCGCCGCACCGCTAGCAGCGACAGCCATCCCAGGAGAGCGGTCGGTACCGATCGCGAAGCCTGAATCGGTTCTGACAGCCGCGTCCGAACCCCGAATGGGCCGGGTCATCGACCGCGGCAATGTGAACTGCAGCGCATCGTCTCGAATGGTCAGCAAGCTGGAGCGTGACGGGCAGCGTCTTGAGGTCGACGCAGAGATCTTCGGACCGGCGCGTCAGACCTGGGTCGTGAGATTCGTTCAGAACGGCAATCTCGCACACAGGATCACCCGGTCCGCAGACAGTGACGGCGAGCTCGATGTCTGGCGCTATCTGCCAGATCGGTCAAGCGAAGACCGGGTGAGGGTGCATGCCCGTTCCGCGCAAGGAGAAACCTGCGTCATCAGGCTGCGCGGCTAGCTGTTCACCCCACGCCCGGTCGCGGTCACATCTCGGGACCGGACGTGGGGTGCGAGCGCCGTAGCCGGCCGGGTTAAGGGACCTCGTTAAGCAGCCGATACCCCCACGGTCGGGGGCGACGGGCTGGAGCGGAGGTGGACGGTGGGCTGGACGCCGCCCCAGAACTCCGCCGCGCGTTATCACCGCGGATGGACCGGCCCAGGACGCTCAGACATCATCCGGCACTTGGTCGTCACCATTGACCCGTTCGAAGAGCTCTCATCGCTGGCCTACGGGGCCGCCGTGTCTGTCGCCGAGATCATGGCTGCCTCGAGCGCCCACATCACCTTGATCGTCGACGACCAGTTCTGCGACCTGGTCAACGTGGGAGAACTCGATCCCGACCAGGTGACCTTCCCGGTGAACCAGTACTACCCGCTCGACTCCTACCCGGCTGCCGCGGCGCGTCTGCTCTCGCACCGGGGTTACCTGAGCACCGACACCCTCGCGGTCGTGACGGAGTACATCGAGGCGAATCCGGATGTGGTGCCGGCCAGCTTCATGGGGGTCCCAATCGTCGCCGGCGGCAGGGTGTATGGCGAGCTGTTCATCACCCGGGGCGAGGGCGAACCTGGGTTTGCGGGCGAGGATCTCGAGCTCGCCATGGACTTGGCCACCGTGTTGGGCAGCCGGATTCCTGGAGTTCTTGCCATGGAGGACGAGGCAGCCGGCGAGCACTAAAACTTCTTCAGAGGTTGTGCATCCAGCGATGAGGCTGGGGGCGAAGTGTGGATGTCAAGCAACCCACCCTGGAGGACAAACAATGAAGCTCTCTTCCCGCGCCGTGGCAATCGCCGCGGCTGCTGGCCTCGCTGCAGCCCCGCTGATGATGGCCGGCCCGGCCCAAGCAGCGGCCGGCACCAACTCACTAGGCGACGTGCTGCTCGCCGACACAGTCGAGGGTCAGCCCAGCTTCGACAAGAACGGCGGAGACTTCGACATCTTGACGGCGGCTGTGCTCGCCGTTCTCGCCGACAACGCCGACTCTCCCGTCAAGGTATTGCTGGATGGGACCACCACCCTCACCGCCTTCCTTCCCACTGATGCCGCTTTCGAGCGCACCGGCGGCGACCTCAACATCAGCGCCAAGACCGAGGCAAACCTGACCGGCAAGCTGGTCGACGCGCTCGGGCTCAGCAACATTGAGCAGATCCTGCTCTACCACGTTGCACCTGGCGTCAAGATCAATGCCAAGGCAGCTGCTGACGCCGACGGCGCAAAGTTGGACATGGCCAACGGACAGACTGTTGGCGTGAACGTCACCAAGGACGGCATCTTCCTCAAGGACAAGAACAAGGACGTTGCCAACCCCAAGGTGATCGTCACGGACATCAACAAGGGCAACAAGCAGATTGCTCACGCGATCAACCGGGTGCTACTGCCCACGCTTCCTGCCTGACCTGCACCGCACCAAAGCGCCACAAGCGCATCAAGAAGGCCCCTCCTGCAAAGGAGGGGCCTTCTTGTCGTTCAGCAAACGCACAGCCGACTGACTGTTGGTACATCTAGCGAGCTGTTGTCAGGGACGGACCGAAGCCTCGGCCTCCTCGGTCACCGAAGCCGCCTCGACAACTGCACCGTGCGGTTCGACACGAAGTGGTCGGGCCGCCCAAGTGGGCAGCCACCAGTTCCAGCGACCGAAGAGCGATACCAGAGCCGGAACAAGCAGGGCGCGCACCAGAGTTGCGTCCAGAAGGATCCCGACCCCCAGCGCCGTCGCAAAGACCTTGATATCTGTTCCTGGCGAGGATGCAAGTGCCAAGAAAGCGAAGAACAGGATCAGCGCAGCACCGGTGACCAATCTCCCTGTTCTGCCCAGCCCCAGCGTGACGGCGGCACCGGTGTTGCCGGTGTCGTCGTACTCCTCGCGCATGCGAGCCAGGATGAAGACTTCGTAGTCCATCGAGAGGCCAAAGAGAAAGGCGAAGATCAGCACCGGAAGCCAGAAGGTGATCGAGCCGGTGGCCGAGATGCCAAAAATGGCCTCCGACCCGTTGCCCTCCTGCCAGAACCAGACGACCGCCCCGAAGGTAGCGGTCACCGATGCAATGTTGAGCAGAACAGCCTTGAGCGGTAGCACAAGGGAGCGGAACGCCCTGGCTAGGAGCACGAAGGTCACCAGAGCGACGACCCCGATCACCAGCGGGAAGTTGCCATAGACGGCGTCGATGTAGTCAAGGACCCCCGCAGGTGCACCTGCAGTTCCGGCGAACCCCGGAACCTCGGCATTGGCGTCATTGACTCTGGTGACGACTGATGCGTTGGTGCTGTCGACGGCCTCCTGCACCGGAATGCCGATCGAGACCTGGCTGGCGTCCGTCGACCATGCCGGGGTGTTCGGTGCGAAGGGGGCGTCGACACCTTCCACCTCGTTGGTGTTCGCCACGACCTGGTTGGTAGCAGTGGTTCGCGATTCGGCGGAGTCAGCGACGACGAGCAGTTCCATGGGCGACACAACGCCGTCGGGAACGCCGCCGTCTTTGAGTAGTTGGAGAGCTTCGAAGGCTGAACCCGAAGACGCCAGCGATGACGTCTGGGCCTGCCCGATCTTGATGCCGAAGACCGGAGCGATCAGTAGCCCGAGTAGGACCAACCCGACCCCAGCCGCAATCCACCGCCGCCGGACGATGAGCGCTGCCCAGCGGGACCACGCCCGGGATGCCTTGTTCTCATGCCGCACCTTGGGCCAGTCGATGCGTGGCCCAATTCCGCCGAGCAGGGCAGGAAGCAAGGTAAGTACCACGATCGTGCTGACGACCGGAATGAGCATGCCGCCCAGCCCCATGCTGCGCAGGAATGGCACGGGGATCACGAGCAAGGCCATAAGACTGATCGCCACAGTGCCGGCGCTGGAGACCACGGCACGTCCGGCCGTACTCATGGCGATCCTGACCGCTTCGTGATTCTCCCGACCGTGGTCACGTTCCTCTCGCCATCGCGTCACCAGAAGAAGTGAGTAGTCGATCGCAACGCCCAAGCCCACCAGAGAAATGAGAAATTGGACGATGAAACTCATGTCGATGACGTAGGTGAGGAGCAGAACAATGGTGAAGGTGGTGAGAATCGAGACCATGGCGATCAGCAGTGGCACGAGCGCCAGGAAGGATGCGAAGAGGAAGATCAGCACTGCAAGTGCACCGAGCGCGCCGAGCAATGTCTCGAACAAGACGCTAGGGGCTGCGGACTCTGAGGAATCTCCCTGGGCGAGCATGTCGTAGCTGGTGATCGTCCACTCAATGCCAGTGTCTTGAGTGGCCTTCTCCAGGATCGGGGCCATCTCTTCGCTGGGCAGCGGCGCGGCGAAGCTCTCGGGGAACGGAACGAAGACAAGCCCGTAGGTGGTGCGTCCGTCATCGGTGAGGAAGACGTCGTCCTGGGTGTTGTCGTAGTACGCCGATCGGAAATTAGGGAACTCCGCGTCGATCTCTTTGAAGACGGCGGTGATCTCATCCATGTTGTCGAGTGCCGTTTGACCTTCGGGCACCGTAGCGATCGGGATGAAGGGTTGAGTGTCACCGCCGTTGCCGTACTGCTCGATGATCTGCTTCGAGGTCTCGTAACCTGGCTGACCTGGCAGGGAGAAGTCCGTGGTGAGGCGCTCGGTGGCTTTGCCGGAAGCGAACACGCCCACCACGAACATGACGGCCCAGAAGATCATCACCCATTTGCGGTGGTGCAGGACAAAGTCGGCGAGTCGTTCCATGTGCTTACTCCGATGATGTGGGGGACCGGGGTCACCCTAGCCAGGCCAAGTGACGGGATCACGTCACCACTCTGGCGCGCGCGTTCCCCTAGGCTCCTGCTGTGCTGGCAATGACAAGTTCGGAACCTGGCGGACCCGAAGTACTGGAGCTCACAGAGGTCGCCGACCCTCACCCCGGCCCCGACGAGGTTGTCATCGACGTCGTGGCGACCGGTGTCAACAGGGCCGACCTCCTGCAGCGGCAGGGGCGGTACCCCCCGACCCCAGGCGCCGCGCCCTATCTAGGTCTGGAGTGTTCGGGGGTCATCTTCGCTCTCGGCGCCAATGTTGACCGTTGGCGAGTGGGCGATGAGGTTGCCGCGTTGCTCGCTGGCGGCGGGTACGCGCAGCAGGTAGCCGTTCCGGCGGTCCAGGTGATGTCTATCCCTGCTTCGGTTTCGTTGCTCGAGGCTGCTGCGCTTCCTGAGGTCGTTTGCACGGTGTGGTCCAACCTGGTGATGATCGCCGGGCTCCGCCGCGGTGAGACTCTGCTCGTCCACGGGGGCGGTTCCGGCATCGGGACCATGGCCATCCAGATTGCTGCGCTTGTCGGTGCTCGGTGCATCGTTACGTGCGGTTCGCAGCGCAAGATCGACGCCTGCATCGAACTGGGCGTCGATGTCGCGGTCAACTACCGAGACCAGGACTGGGCTGCGGTGGTGCAGGAGGCCACTGACGGCCATGGGGCGGACGTGATCCTCGATGTCATCGGAGCGAAGTACCTGGACGCGAACAC
>JBBQAL010000142.1:0-6159 GCA_038316135.1 Candidatus Nanopelagicales bacterium
CCGAAGTTGACTTTCCAGTCGCTGATGAGCGCTCGTGCGCCGACCACCGAACCGACATTCGTCGAGTACGTCCGCTGCCACAACCTGCCGAAACCCTGCTGCGGACCGGTGACCTTCTTTCCGGTGATGTTGTACCCAACCTTGGACTTCTCTTCAGGTGCAGCGAGCCGGTCGACCTTGGTCGCCCAGTTACCTGCATCGCGTGGGCTAGCTGGGTCGTTGGTACCTGGAGTGGTCACCGTTCCTCCTCGTTACGCAGTTGCGAGCGCGGTTGCGGTATCTGCATGCAGTGCGATTGCCTCGTCGAGGCGGGTGAGCTCAAAGATCTGCCGGTAGTGGTCGGTGAGACCGACCGCAGCCAGCTTCTGCTGCTGACGATTGGCGCGCACCAGGAGCGTCACGAGCATTCCGATCCCACCACTGTTCATGTAGGCGAGTCCGGTGAAGTCGAGAACGAGAAACCTCGTTCCCGGAGCACAAGCCTCTTCATAAGCCGACATCAGCACCGGTTCGCACGCCGCTGTCACATCGCCAGAGATCTCGATCACCGCAGTCCCGGGTTCTGGAAAGTGCACCGTCATGCTGACCTGTGGTTCTGACATGAGTTTCGTCCTTTCGCCGTTATACGGTGGTGGCGCCGGCCGCGGCGTCAACATCGGAGAAGACTTGGATGAAGTCCGACAATCGGGTGATGTCGAAGATATGGCGGTAGTGCTCGGTGAGCCCAGACGCGTGGACCGCTCGCTTCTCTGCGCGGGCACGTCCCAACAAACTGACAATCAGCGCGATTCCGGTTGAGTTGATGTAGTCGACGGCATCGAAGTCAAGGACGACTGTCGATGGGTTCGACTTAGCCGCTGCGTCATACGCTGCAGCCAACAGACCTGAGGCGTCGCGGTCGATCTGCCCGGTCAGCACGATCACCGCCGCCTCCGGGTCGTGGCGGGGGATGACTTCGTACGCAGTTGTCATGACGTGGCTCCATCCTTCTCAGCTGGGTCAGCCGTTGATGAATCGACGTTGAGGACCAGTCGAACGGTGTGCCGCTCTTCCCTGGTGTGCTCTTCGCACTCGTCGACCATGTTCTCGATGAGGAAGAGTCCCCATCCACGTGTTGTCTGTAGACCCGCCAACTTCAACTCGAGGTCGGGGGTGTCGGCCACCGCATCCTCGCCGCGTCCCCCGAGGTCGCTGATCTCAACGGCAACGCCCCGCGTGGTTCTCAGCACCACCACGTCAACCGGAAGCTCAGCACGGTTGTGGTTGCCGTGCTCGATCGCGTTCATTGCCGCTTCAGCGCATGCGGTCTTGATGCGTTCTAGCTGATCGTTGCTAAGCCCGCAGTCCGCGACGACCTCGGCAACCCGCGCCAACACGAGCCGCTCATTCCCCGGTTCGCTAGGGACCGAGAACCTGGAAAGTACCTCTTCGGCCTCTGGGTCAGCAGGTCGAGCGGCGGCGCTCCGTTCCAGGGTCACCAGCGTGACGTCGTCCTCTTGCTCCTGACTACCGGCGAAGCGCTCCAGCATCGACACGCATGCGTCAACCAGCCCCGGGCCGGACGCGGCCTGCCCCACAAGTTGCTCGGTGCGGCCGAAGCCAAACATCTCTCCGTCATCGTTGTGCTGTTCGGTGATGCCGTCGCTGTACAGCAGCAGCACCTCACCGGGGTTGATGACCGCCCGCACCTCGTCGTAGGAGCTCTCCGGCATGAGGCCCAGGGGCATTCCAGTCGCTCTCAGCTCACGTACGCCCTCTCGCCCCCGAACGAAAGGCAGGTTGTGGCCGGCATTGGCTAGCAGTACCTCACCTGAGTCCCGGTCGAAGACGAGAACCAGACAGGTGACGAACATGTGAGCGGGGATGTCGGTGCAGAGCAGCTCATTGACGCGGGCCAGGACCGCCGCCGGTGAGATCAGTCGTGGTCCAGCCTCGCGCAGCAGAGAGTGGGTGCTTGCCATGACCAGCGCCGCGGGGACCCCCTTGTCCGTCACATCGCCTGTGACCACCATGATGCGTCCGTCCGGAAGCTCCATCACGTCGTAGAAATCTCCACCCACGGTGCGCGCTGGCAGATAGAACGCAGAGAGGTCCCACCCGGCCAAGTTCGGCAGCGACTGAGGGAGGAACTGCTGCTGAATCAGCTGGGCGACCCGCAACTCTTGCTCGATACGTTCACGCACACGCGCTTCACCTTGCTGCTGACGCACCATCTGCCCCAGCCGCAGGGCGGGGGCGGCATACCGAGCCAGTGTGTCGAGCAGGCGGCGGTCGTCGTGGGAGTACCCGCGCTCCGACAACCGCTGTCCCAATGCCAGCAGCCCCACCATCTCGCCAGATGCCACGAGCGGAACCACCAGCTCGACACCGGACTCACGCATGTCTATGACCGCCGGTGAGTCTTGCGGCAGCGTAGATACGTCTACTGGGCCGGACGCCCCCTGCAAGAACGCCAGGACCGGGTCGTTCGGTGCGATATCGAGGGCGAGCGACTCCGTCTTCGAGCTCACCGGCTCTTCGGCCCGCGCCACCTCGTCGGAGTTACTGGACCGGCGCCACCAACGCTTGGTTCCGGCCGTCCCCTGTGCGGCCGGAGTTGGCGTCGCGGAGCCCTCGGTCGGCGCCTGCGCCAGCGTCGGGGCCGCGACGTCAAGTTCGAGTGGCTGGACCACATCGCCTCCTGGTACTGAGCCCCTCTGCGGGGTTGGACCTTGGTTCGGCTCGAGCATCGCGCACCTCCCGTTCCGAAAGCGTTACGGCGACGGCCAACATTGGAGAGTCTGGACGCTAGCGCCGTCTGAACCGTTACGGTTCCGACGTGAGCGAACTCCGGCTGCGGCTTTTCGGCGCCCCCGAACTCTCGGTGGCAGGATCCCCGATCACCTTCGATACCCGCAAGGCACTTGCCCTCATTGCCTATCTCGCGGTGACGGGCCGACCCCAGCGGCGCGAGAGCCTGGCCGCCCTCTTGTGGCCCGAGTCCGACCAGAGCAGGGCCAGGGCCTCGCTGCGTCGCACCCTCTCGGCGGCAGCCGGCGTTGGCCCGGCCCTTGTGATCGGCCGTGGCGAAATCGAACTTGACCAGAACCTGAGCTGGAGCGACGTGGCCGAGTTCGAGGCTCTCGCCGGCAGCGACGAGGCCACGGCGCTGAGGCGGGCGGCTGACTTGGCCCCCGACCTGTTCCTCGCGGGATTCTCCCTGCGGGACAGCGCCGAGTTCGACGACTGGTCGGCCGCTACCAGCGATCGACTGCGCGAGCGCTTGGTCAGCGTGCTGTCACGGGTAGCCGACATTGAGGTCTCGGCAGGTCGTCTCGAAGATGCCATCGAGGTGGCCCGTCAATGGGTGAAGCTCGACCCACTCAGCGAGGGAGCACACCGCGAGCTCATGCGGCTCTACACGTGGACCGGCGAGCGACCAACAGCTCTTAAGCAATACCGCCAGTGTGTTCGCAACCTTGACCGAGAACTCGGCGTGGCACCGCTGCCCGAGACGACTGCGCTCTACGACGACATCCGGGCCAACCGTCTCGATGCCCCGCTTCGGCCGGCGGCCACCGTCGACCGGACGCCACAGCCTCCACCACCCCAACCCCGGGCTGAGCTGCCGGGGACGCAAACCGTGACGGCAGGCGATGGAGATGCCCAAGCATTGCTGGCCGCTTGGAAGTCGGCCGCGCCGGACGGGGCGGGCACACTTCTCGTTGGTGCACCCGGACTGGGGCGGACCACGCGCTCGGCTCAACTCCGTAGTGCCGTCGAGGAGGCTGGCGGCGGCGCCATCTCGCTTCGTGGTCACGCAGCTGAGCTTGGCCTGGCCTACGCAACAATCCTCGACCTCACCAAGGCACTCTCCGAACGCGAACCCAAAGTCGCCAACTCCCTGGCGGCCGTCGGACAAGCTGTGAAGTCACCGGGTGAACGAGTACGGCTCTTCGACGTTGTACGCGATGCCATCTGCCAAGCCCTGCAGGGGCCAGTTCCCGGTCTCCTCATTGTCGACGACGCTCACTGGCTCGATCCCACCTCCGCCGACCTTCTTGGTTATCTGCTGCGGAGGCCGCCTGTTGGCGTGCTCGTTCTCGCAACCATGCGAAGCGAAGCGTTCGAAGGCTTCCGGCTCGATGAGGTCGCGACCATTGTGACATTGAAAGAATGGGACGCCGAACAGACGCGACAGGCGCTCGGCGCGCTCAACGCCGAGTCGATCGACCCAGCTGAGGCCTTTCGACGCACAAGCGGCAACCCGCGGCTCTTAGCCGAGTATGTGTTGGCTTCCCGCGAGATCGGCGGATCACTTTCAGGTCAACTGCACGAGCTGGTCGGCGCCCGGTTGAACACCGCACCTGCGGCCACGCGTCAGACCCTGGGTGCCACGGCCGTCATAGGAACCGTGGCTGATCCGGATCTCATTCGCCAGGTCAGTGGGCGCGATGAGGTCGAGACCGTCGCGTCGCTCGAGGACGCAGTCTCACGCGGGCTGCTCGTCGAAGATTCTGAGCGTCACGGCTACGACTTCCCCTACGACGCGCTGCGCGACATGGTCAGCGAACGAATTGGGTTGGCTCGCCTACGCCTTCTCCATGGCCGCGCAGCGGATGCAATCGTGCGTCAACACGGCGCAGACGGAGGTGGTGTGCCGGCCGGTCAGGTCGCCCGGCACTTAACCTTCGCGGGTCGAGAGCCGGAGGCACGGGAATGGCACTGGGTCGCGGCGCAGCAGTCCATCACCGTCTACGCACATCGCGAGGCGCTCGAGCATCTCCGTTCGGCGCTGGCACTCGGCCACGACCCCGCTGTCAACCATGCCGCGACAGGTGACGCACTCACCTCGCTCGGCAGGTACGACGACGCAATCACCGCATACGAGAAGGCCGCGGCCGCCACCCCCAGCGATGACCAGAACGAACTGGCCGTCATCGAGCACAAGTTGGCCGAGGTGCACGACCGGCTGGGCGACTGGGATGTGGCCCGCGCCCACTTGGAGAGCGCCGCCGAGCTTCTCGAACCGCATGGCGGACTGGCAATGCGCGCCCAGGTTGCCGCCGACCTGGCCCTCGTGAGCTATCGACAGAGTGACTCAGGAGCAGAGAAGGTCGGTGAGCAAGCGCTTCACCTCGCCGTCGAGAGCGGCGACGCAGTCTCGATGTCTCAGGCCAAGAACGTGCTGGGGGTGCTGGCCTGTGCCAGAGGCGACCGCGATACAGCCGTCAGCTACCTCCAGGAGAGCAGAGACCAAGCGCACGCTGCCGGTAGCACCGAGCTCGAGGTAGCAGCCCTGAACAACCTCGCGAGGTTGTATACGCAGGAGGGCGCTATCGACAGAGCCCTGGTATCAGCTCAGCAGGCGCTGGTGCTTGGACTTGCCCAAGGCGATCTGCACCGGGCGGCCGCGCTGCACGATCACCTTGCCGACCTCTATCACCAGGCTGGCCGACAAGCAGACGCCATGGAGCACCTCAAGGCGGCCGCGGTCGCGTTCGGTACCGTCGACGAGGCCCGGATCCGACCCGAAGTATGGAAACTGGTCTCCTGGTAGGCAGACGTCACAGATCGTCAGGCTTTCGATACCACCGTCAGCTACTCCTGAACCTCGATCAGGCGATCCTGGAGGAAGGCCCGCTCTACTTCGTTGTCGACCAACACGATGGCCTGTTTGTAGGACAGCGCCGCTTCGTCTCGACGGTTCAGCCGCCGCAGAAGATCGGCTCGTGTTGCCGGCAGGTAGGAGTAGCGGTCCAGCTGGCCGTCAGAGGCGATGCCGTCGACGATCGCAAGGCCTGCTTCCGGCCCGCGAAGCTCGGCGACCACCACCGCCCGGTTGAGCTCGACCACCGGGGACGGCCACACGTCCAATAGGACGTCGTACAGCCCCAGCAGCTCTGACCAGTCGGTCTCCTCATACGACAGTGCTCCAGCATGTACGGCGGCAATCGCAGCCTGCAGCGCGAACCGGCCTGGTGGCCTACTCATCAGGGCAAGGACCACGAGTGACCTCCCCTCATCGATCTGCGCCGCATCCCATTGCGATCGGTCCTGGTCCTTCAGCAACACCAGGCTCCCGTTGGCATCTACCCTCGTCTGCCTTCTGACATCGGTCAGCAGCAGCAACGCCAACAGGCCCTGGACCTCTGACTCGTACGGAAGGAGCGCATGAAG
>JBBQAL010000101.1:0-10355 GCA_038316135.1 Candidatus Nanopelagicales bacterium
TCGTTCACCACACCTGCGAGCACGGTCTCGATCGGCGCCTGCCCGGACTGGAGGACGGTCAGGGCCACGGCACCAGAACCCGGAACGACGCGCTCGAGAGCCAACAGGACGTAGGTCCAGAACGACATCGCCTGTCGATCACGCTCATCCAGGGACACCCACGCAACAAGCCGAGCGTCGCCTGGGTCAGGGTGGACGGCGCTGAACCAGGAGGCGAGCAGTGTCGTCTTGCCAAATCCGGCCGGCGCCGAGACCAAGGTGACCGGGGCCTCCGAGGCTCGCTGGAGTAGATCGGCCAGCCGAGGGCGCAGCACGATCTCGCGGCGCGATCGGGGCAGGAGAAGCTTCGTCTCCACCAGCGGGTCGACCATAGGCGCTCCCCTTCCGGTGTCGGACTCGTCGCGCACGAGCGTAGGGCAGGAGGGGGCGTGCGCGGCTCGGACAGTCGAGCACCAGGTTGTGTTCGTCAGTGCGCCGACTCGGATGTCGTGGTCTGAACATGCGAGTGCAACCTCTCTCCGGGGCGGCCGAAGATGCTGAGCACCTCAGCAGGACCGTCGCCGGTGCTGCCGAACCAGTGCGGCACCTGGGTGTCGAACTCAGCTGCTTCTCCAACCTCCAGGACGACATCCTGGTTGCCCATCACGAGCCGCATCCGACCGGACAGGACGTAGAGCCACTCAAAGCCATCGTGGGTGCGCAGCTTCGGTTCCCGCTGGGAGGTCGGGATGACAATCTTCCACGCTTGAATACCGCCCGGTCGGGTGAGGGGAAGCACGATGCGCCCGTTGACGCGCCGAGGTTTCAGTCGGATGCGCGGGTCACCCACCTGCGGGGCGCCAACGAGGTCATCGATCGGCACCCGGTAGGTCTCGGCGAGCGGCAGCAGAAGCTCTAAGCTTGGTCGGCGCTGCCCGTTCTCCAGCCGGGACAACGTGCTCTTGGAGATGCCAGTCAAGTGCGCGACCTCGGTGAGCGTGACGCCACGCTGCTCACGCACCCGACGCAGACGGGGACCGACTAGGTCGAGGGTCGCCGCAATCGGCGACGAGGCGTCCGCGGCGCTGGTGGGGCCTTTCGATGAGGTCTTGCGGGACGCTGCCATGCGCTCATTCCACCGCGTGGTTCCCGGTTTCAGCAACAATCGTTGTCGCGATGATCCCCCGGGGTCATTCTCTTGATTATGAACAGATACGACGTGGTGGTGATCGGCGGAGGCGCTGCCGGCCTCTCAGCAGCCCTGGTCCTCGCTCGCGCTCGTCGCCGCATCGCAGTGGTCGACGCCGGCGAGCCGCGCAACGCTCCCGCCGCACACATGCAGGGGTTTCTCGGTTCCGACGGCCTGCCCCCCAGGGAGCTGCTCGCGGCCGGACGCTCGGAGGTCGCCGGCTACGGAGGTGAGCTCGTGGCCGGGACCGTCTCCGGCATCACCCAGTGCGCGCAGACCGCCGCGCATGCCCGCCCTCGGTTCGACGTTGTCCTCGAGGATGGATCCACGCTGCGCACGCGTCGCGTCCTGATCACGACCGGGCTGCGCGACGAGATCCCCGACATCCCCGGCGTACGGGAGCGATGGGGTCGCGACCTGCTCCACTGCCCGTACTGCCACGGCTACGAGGTCCGCGACCAGCCCCTCGGCGTCCTCGGCGGCGCCCCCGAAGCAATCGCTCATGCGCACCTCATCCGAGAGTGGTCCTCGGACACCGTGTTCTTCACTAACGGCACCACTCTGACTGTCGACCAACGCGAGCAGTTCGTCGCCCGCGCCATCGACATCGTCGATGAGCCGGTCACCCGGTTGGTGGTCGAGAACGACCAGCTAAGCGGGGTCGAACTCGAGTCCGGCCAGGTCGTAGCAAGGGCAGCCGTGTTCGTCCGACCCCATTTCAAGCCCAACGATGATCTGCTGGTGCGCCTCGGGTGCGCAACCCACGACAACGGTTGGGTGGCCGCCGACGCGACCGGCCGCACCAGCGTCCCCGGCGTCTGGGCCGCCGGGAACGCCGTCAACCCGCGCGCCCAGGTCATCACCGCCGCCGGCGAAGGCTCGGCGGCGGCGATCGCGATCAACAATGAGTTGGTCGATGAGGACCTGCTGATCGCGGTCGCGAACCTCCGCCTCCGCCGTCCGATCTGACCTCCAGCGACCCCCAGCAGCCACGCACACACATCACAACAACGAGGAGCATCAACATGTCCACCCCACAGACCGCCCACCGCGCCAACCCGGTCTCACCGCCCACCAAGCACCAGCTCGCTCTGATGATCTGGGTCGCCGTCTTTCCAACCCTGACCGTGCTCAACCTGCTACTGGGCGACACCCTCGCCGACCTGCCGAGCGTGCTCCGTACCCTGATCCTGGCCACCGTCGCGGTCCCGATCGTGATCTACGGACTGATGCCGCAGCTATACAAATTCCGCGGTCGCATTCTGACCCGTTCCGCAGGCTGAAGCGACGGAGGCAGCTATCGGATCTCACGTCGTGGATTCCGGAATGGTGCGTCATCTCGCGCTAGTGGCAGCGTCATACCGCGCATGCACAGCAGGGAGGCGCGGTCGCCATGTCGGCAGAATGTCGGCAACACCTGCCCGGACGTAACTGGACGTCAGAAGATGCCGGAGGGTGTGGGTGGCCGGTGATCTGCGAGGACGGTCCTTCCAACAGTGTCCGGCGCCGTCCACGACGGCACGCTGGTGTCGGATGCTTCGGTGGCTCATAACCCAGAGGTCGCAGGTTCAAATCCTGCCCCCGCTACCAACGTAAGTGCAGGCCCCTGAGCTCTGTGTAGGCAGAATGTAGGCAGCGAAACCTGCTGAATAGACGCGTACGACGGTGGACGTCGAGGGACGGCGCGGATCCGGGTGCATTTCCCACTGGCGGAATATGCAGTCGCCGAAGGCTCTGACTCATGGTCGCCAAGGACCTTCAGACCTGACAACCTTGCCGCGTCATGGATGAGGCGGGTGGTGGTCGTATAAGCGAGCGTGGCCGAGAAGAACGGTCACCGCTTGGCCGACTTCGATTTGCCATTGAGCGGATCGCGGAAGTGACCCGGGCTCGGCCCGCGACCGGTCTCACCCATCTAGACGCTGACGAGGATGCGGGCACGCTGGCAACTGACGATGCGGTGGGCTTTGATCCGTTTCCCGCACTCCGAGAGCTGCACCGCAACGGAGCCAACGTGGTGGTGATGGGCCAAGTGGCGGGGATCATGCACGGCTCGACTGAGCTGACCGGCGATCTCGACCTGCTCTGGACCGGCGGCGACGAAGAACTACCTGCCGTCTTGGCAGCCCTACGAGAAGTGGATGCAGAACTCAGCGATGACCTTGGCACCCCGACACCCTGCGCGGAGGCCTCTCTGCGCCTGCCGAAGGTCCTGTTCCGGACGCACCGTTCCGCTGGGGATTGCTGCACCGTGTCGTTGCCCTGGGGCGAACTGCCAGTACGGGGCTTCATCGACAAGTGCGCGATCGCCGAGGATGAGGATGGCCTCCAAGTTCGCTACCTCGCGTTGCCGGCGCTGCTGACGATGCGCAGAGCTGTGGCCAGGGCGAAGGACAGGCGCCGCACTCTCGAACTCAAATACCTCTTAGCCGGTGGGGGGCCTAGCGGCGTTTGATGACAGCCTCGGTGGCGTTGCTTTCCTCGGGTTTTCCCGTCACCCGGCTCCCAACCCGTTCACGGACTCCCAGCGCTTCGGCCAGGTGTTGAACGGCGACACGTCGCGAGGCCCGAGGTGGTGGTCGGGTTGCTTGAGTTGTGGTCACGCAAGATGCCGGATTCGACGGGCACGGCCTCCCCGACCTGTGCACGACCTTGTCCTGCCACGCGACTTCCGGGCTGCTTGGGAGTCGGTGATCGAGGCAGAATGGGTTGGGGCGCCGTAGCGATGAGTGACCACCACGGCGGTGAGAGCCCGCCGGCGCTTAGCGGTCTGCGTCGGGGACCCATGCGTGTGCTTCGTTGTTGGCACTGGCATTGACGCGCGTATCGATACGCGATACATTTTGAGGGTGATCGTCGGCTTTCGACACAAGGGGTTGGAGCGGCTCTACCGTGCCGGAACCAAAGCCGGCGTTCAGGCAGCGCACGTCCCGAAGTTGAGGCGCATCCTGTCGGCCCTGGACGTAGCTGCCGGCCCCGATGATCTGGCGATCCCATCGTTTCGGACCCATCGCCTGAAGGGGGAACTGGCCGGGCACTGGTCGATCTCGGTGAGCGGGAACTGGCGCGTGACATTCCGCTTCGTCGAAGGCGACGTCGAACTGGTCGACTATCAGGACTACCACTGAGGCAGGAGGCGTACACCATGGCGATGAAGAATCCGGTGCATCCGGGTGAGATTTTGCGCGACGACGTGCTGGCCGAACTCGGACTCAGCGTGAGTGACGCCGCCGAGCGGCTCGGGGTGTCCCGCGTGACGTTGAGTCGGGTTCTTCACGGGCATGCCCGGGTGAGCCCGAACCTGGCCGTGCGACTCGAGGAGGCCGGCGTGGGAACTGCACGCGCGTGGCTCGCGATGCAGATCTCCTTCGACCTTGCAGCTCAGCGTGCCGAGGGCGTGCCCAAGGTGCGCAAGCTCGAGCCGGTTGCATGAGGGCAATGCGGTCGCTTGCTGAAGGCGGAACCCCGGTGACGGTGCTGGTCGAGCGGTGGCGCACGATCCCGGTGATCGACCTGGCCGACCTGCGAACCGATCTCGACGACGCCCTTGACCTTGCTCTGTGAGCTAGCACGATCGCGGCCTCAACCCGCGCCGAGGCACGCCCGTGCCCGCCGCCACGTCGGCGGACGGATCGCCTCTGTCGCAGAAAGAAGCGATGATCATGCGATCGAACACCCCGAACCGGATCGACAACCCGCCATCCGAGTGATGCCAAGGAGGAAGAGATGAGGTCACAGCAGGACACCGCCACCACGCTAGCCCGCAGTTGGTCAGGCCGGCTCGTCGGCACCGCGGCGATCGCGTTCGTGGTGTTGGTGGTGATGGAGAACACTCTGTTTGCGGTCACGGGCGCGGAGTCCTATGGCGCTCCGATCGAGGAAGTGCTGGCCTACTACGCCGCCAACCGCGACGCGATCGCCATCGTGTCCGGTCTGGTGGCCCTGTACCTGCCGCTGCTACTCGTGTTCGTAACGGGCCTGCATGGCCTCGTGGAGCGGCGCGGCGGAGCGGGCACCGACTGGTCGCGCCTCGCCGTGGCCGCGGGCGCGACGTTGGCGGCCATCTTCGTGCTCGTTAACGTCATGCAGATCGGGCTCGCGCTCTCCGCCGACGGGCTCGCCGAGCCGACGTCCGCATTCGAGGTCATGTGGCAGATCCATGCGGCGGCCTTCGCGCTAGCGCTACCGATGATCGGCACCACCTGCATTGGCGCGGCCCTCGCTGCCCACGCGAGCGGGCTGACGCCGGCTTGGCAGCGCCCGCTGGGGCTCGTGGGGGGGAGCCTGCTACTCGCCGCGGGGCTCGGCAACCTCGCGATCGCCGAAGGCTCGCCGCTGATCTTCGTCGGGCTCCTCGGGTTCGCCGCCTGGCTCGTCTGGCTGATCGCGACTGGCGTGCGCCTCGTCCGGTCGTGACCGAGATGAGGGCGGTGCCGGGGTCCCGCACGCGGACGAGGACTCCGCGGAGAGCCGCCTGGTCGAGTCTTGGGCCCACAGTGGCCAACGACCTTCCGGTGTTCACCCGCACCCCTGACGACTTCGCCGGGATCGAATCCCTCAGCGTCGTCACGATGAACGCGGGTCTGTAGCGACGCGAGGGATCACATGTCGGCAGAATGTCGGCAACTCGTGCCTGGACGTGGCTGGATGTCAGGCGACGCCGACGGGGGTGGGTGGGCTTGTGACCTGCGAAGACGCTTCGTCCAGTGGTGTCCGTCGCTGTCCACGACTGCACGCTGGCGTCGGATGCTTCGGCGGCTCATAACCCAGAGGTCGCAGGTTCAAATCCTGCCCCGCTACAAAGTAGGTGCAGGTCAGGGGCCTGATCGCCAGAGATGGTGATTGGGTTTCTGTACTTTGTGACCGCACCTTGACCGCACCTTGACCGCACCTTGACCGCAAGCGATGTCCCGACTGGATGGGCGACTTTGGGCGACGCCGTCGAACGTAGGTGGACGTGGGTGTGACGGGATGCCGTGAACTGATCCACGGTCGGTAGGAGTTGTTCATCGATGACACATCGGGCAGAACGAGTGGGACGAGTTCATGGCCCGAGGGATGCAGTCGATTCCTCCGAAGCTGCTCCTGACCGGTTCCGGGATAATGCTCTGCGAGGGCGACCCGAAGCACTCGCGGTCGAGATCCCCGAGCGCAGCTACGGTACAACGACGCCCGCTCGGGGAACCTGATCCAAGCGCTGCCCGGTGGTCAGCCCACTCGACTGCGGCTTACCGACCGCCGCTGCAACCCAACAGGTCAAAGATCATTGCCCTGAAAGGAACCAGAAATGAACATCCCTGCCGAGTCGTGGCTCCCATCAACGTTCGTTCACCCGAACCGGGTGGACTTCTTCGAGGGGTTCCACCTCCGTCCCATCCGGGGCTCCGATGTCGACCTGGACATGCCGGCTGTCATGGGCTCCCGGGAGCGTCTCTGGACTATGTACGGCCAGGCATGGGGCTGGCCCCCGTCGACCATGACGTATGACCAGGATCGCGAGGACCTCGAGCGCCACTTCGCGGAAGTGCAGGCCCACCAGTCCTTCAACTACGCAATCTTCGATCACGACGAGACCGAACTGCTCGGCTGCGTCTACATCGATCCCCCACAGGACGGGGCATCCGACGCCGAAGTGTCTTGGTGGGTAGTCGACGACCACGTCGGCTCGCCACTCGAGGTGGCACTCGACGCGTTCGTCCCGCGGTGGCTTCGTGAGACGTGGCCATTCGCAACGTGGTCCTACCTGCTGGACCATCAGAAGAGCGCGCCACGAAACTGATCCAGTCGGCACCTCGCAGTGCGCGGCAGCCCCGCGATCGTGAACGTGGGTGGCCGGAGCGTCGCATGGCGTACCGGCGTCGACCACCAAGATGTTGCCTCGTGCACTGGCCCGAACCAGGGCCGCGGACAGTCCGGCGGCGCCTCCGCCGATGATCGCTTCGTCGTATTGGCTCATGGCCACAGGCTCCGGCATTGACTTCCCGTCGCCCACGCGCATTGTTGTATCTGGGAACCAGTAGTCGTATCCACACCGTGGAGGATCCAGCGGCAGCAGCGATCACCACCGTACTCGCACGCGTCGCCCCCCGGGGCGAATGTCGGGGTCATTCGGCTGGTTCCGGACCGGCTCTACAAGGTCTATTCCGCGCGAAAGCCGACGGCTACCCTATTTCCATGCCGTCCTCGGGGCGACGCCTCATCGTCGCCATGCTGGTGTTGTTCGTCTGCGACGTGATCGGCGGCTTCATTGGTGTTGCTTCGGGCGCCGAGACGTGGAGCACGGCGTGGGGCTTCGACACCCATTCGACGGTGCCGCTACCGATGGGGGCAGCGCAACTGGTCCTGGCCTGGTTGGCCGCACGCGACGTGTGGCTGCGGGTCGGCTTCGTCGCGGCCATGCTTCTCGGCGTGGTCTGCCTGATGAGTGTGCTGTTCGGGTTGTTCGACGGTGACCTCAGTGGCAACGTCGCGACGGATGGGTTCGTCTCCTGGGGGTTCGCCTGGGGGGTAGTCCTGTTGTGCGCCACGACCGTCGTCGGTGTGCTCGCCTTCGTTCGGGCGAAGCGGCTTCGTCAGCTTCGTTGACGAAGCCGGTACCGATACCGATTTAGGAAGTCGGACCTCGAAATCCGGAGGTGCCTGGGTCCGGGCACAGTCTCACGTCGGTCTCACGACCCGGCCCGCAAATCTGAAGTATGGGACTTTGTACCCTCTCCATCGACGGCAGTCTCGACTGTACTTATCTCCGCACAGCACCGTCACCGCAAATGGTTAGTGAGGAGAACTGACATGACCCTCAAGGTCATCGCACCGCTCGACGCCGATAGCCGGGCGGACGAGACGCGCACCTTCAGCGCCTGTTTGGACAGGTGCGTGGGTGGCGACACCGGTGAGTGGCACTCCAGCGTGACCCGAGGGGTCCAACTATGACGACTCCGGTGACCTCAGAGCCCCAGACTCGCGAGGCCACGAGATCGCCCTGGCTGATGCTGGCCATGGCGACCCTCGGATTCGCGGTCAACTTCTGGGCGTGGGCGCTGATCAGCCCGCTCGGCCCGCTCTTCCGCGCCACCGGCAGCATCGGAACGCTCAGCGAGTCCGACGTGGCACTGCTAGTCGCGGTCCCGGTGGTGGTCGGCTCGCTGGGTCGCATCATCGTGGGCGGGCTGACTGACCGATACGGCGGTCGTGTCATGTTCCCGATCGTGTCAGGTGTGACGATCATCCCGATCCTCTTCATCGCGTTCGTCGCCCTGAATTCCTACGCACTGCTACTGGTCGGCGGTTTCTTCCTAGGCATCGCCGGTACTGCGTTCGCCGTCGGCGTCCCCTTCGTCAACGGCTGGTTCCCGCCGGAGAAGCGCGGTCTCGCAATCGGCATCTTCGGCGCAGGCATGGGCGGCACCGCGATCAGCGCCCTGACCACCGTCAAACTCACCGAACAGCTCGGCGCCAAGACGCCCTTCCTGATTACCGCCACAGTGCTGGCCGGCTACGCCCTGGCCGCCTGGCTGATCATGCGTGACGCACCAGGACGCGTGGTGCCGACGACATCCTTGGCCTCGCGGACTTTGGCGAACGCGCGTCTCCCGATCACCTGGCAGGCCTGCCTTCTCTATGCAGTTGCTTTCGGCGGCTACGTCGCATTCTCGGTCTACCTTCCGGCGTACCTCAAGGCCGCGCACGGCCTTGTCCCGGCCGACGCAGCGAACCGTATGGCTGGATTCGTACTCGTCGCGGTCATCATGCGTCCGGTCGGAGGGTGGCTCGCTGACAAGTTCGGTGCGATCCCGGTTCTCGCCACCGGCTTCGGCGTTGTCGTCGTGTGCGCTGGCATCTCTGCCGGGACGCCGCCGCTGCGGGGCATCGGCACGCTCGCGTTTCTTGCGATGGCCGCCGCGCTCGGATCGGGGAGTGGGGCTACCTTCGCCTTGATCGCCAAAGTGACAGACCCATCCCGTGTCGGTGGTGTCACCGGTCTCGTCGGTGCTGCGGGCGGCCTTGGTGGGTTCGTTCCGCCGCTGATCATGGGCTACGTCTACGGGCGCACCGACTCCTACGCCATCGGACTGTGGATGCTCTCCATCACCGCAGCACTCGCGCTGCTGCTCACCGTCACCGTCGTCCGACGCACCGCCACCCAGGGACAGGAAGCTCGTTGACCACAACTCCCAAGAAGTCCGCGGCCGATATCGGGATCGATGACGCATTGAGTGACGCGCTCGTCCGCACCAGAAGGTTCTTCACTCGTGGCACCGTCTCCGCTGACCTGCGGACCCTGTCCCAGAAGGGTGGGCGAGGTGCTGACGACTTCTACCGAGACCGTTGGAGCCACGACAAGGTCGTGCGATCCACTCATGGCGTGAACTGCACGGGATCGTGCTCGTGGAAGGTCTACGTCAAGGACGGGATCATCACCTGGGAGACGCAGCAAACGGACTATCCGTCAGCAGGGCCCGACTCACCAGAGTATGAGCCCCGCGGCTGCCCTCGTGGCGCGGCGTTCTCTTGGTATACCTACTCGCCGACCCGGGTCCGCTACCCGTACGTTCGCGGCGTCCTGCTGCAGATGTTCCGCGAGGCGAAGACCCAGCACGACGGTGATCCTGTGAAGGCATGGGCGCACATCGTGGAGAATCCTCAACGCGCGAGGGCATATAAGTCTGCGCGCGGCAAAGGCGGGCTGGTTCGGGCCACGTGGGACGAAGCGTGCGAGATCATCGCGGCGGCGCACGTGCACACGATCAAAAAGTATGGGCCAGACCGGGTGGCCGGGTTCTCGCCGATCCCGGCGATGTCGATGGTGTCGCACGCTTCCGGCGCACGATTCGTGAACCTCATCGGAGGTTCGATGCTGAGCTTCTACGACTGGTACGCCGACCTTCCGGTCGCCTCACCCCAGGTCTTCGGCGACCAGACCGATGTGCCCGAGTCGGGCGACTGGTGGAATGCCGGCTACCTGATCATGTGGGGCTCGAACCTTCCGGTGACCCGGACCCCGGACGCGCACTGGATGACCGAGGCGCGCTACCGCGGCCAGAAGGTGATCGCTGTCGCCCCCGACTACGCAGACAACGTCAAGTTCGCCGACGAATGGCTACCGGCCAAACCGGGCACGGACGGGGCCCTGGCGATGTCCATGGGGCACGTCGTGCTCAAGGAGTTCTTCGCCGACCGGCAGACGCCC
>JBBQAL010000087.1:0-12419 GCA_038316135.1 Candidatus Nanopelagicales bacterium
CCGGCTCTCGCCAGAGCTGCGGGCTGTCGTTCAGTCGACGGTCCTGGACGGGCTTACGACGGCCGAGGCCGGGCGGCTGCTCGGGATCCCTCAGGGAACAGTGAAGACGCGGATGAAGCGAGCACGTGAGGTGCTGAGGGAGGAACTGGCATGAGCTGGCACGTATCCGAGCAACTGGTGACGTCGTATGTCACAGGCGAGTTGCAGGGCGCCCGCGCAGCGTCCGTCGAAGCGCATGTGATGACGTGTGTTCTCTGTCGCAGCGCGGTGAATGCAGAGATCCCACCAGAACGACTGCAGGGAATCTGGCGCGCTGTCGAGGATGAGGTGGACGCTCCCCGTCGCTCGTGGGCAGAGCGCGTACTGACGTCGTTCGGTATGTCAGAGAGCGACGCTCGGCTCGTCTCTGTTGCGCCGTCCCTGCACGCCTCATGGGTGCTGTCGCTGGCCGCGGTTCTGGGCTTCGCGGTGTGGGCGAGCAACGCCCGATCCGGAGGCGCAACGCTCTTCCTGATTCTGGCCCCGATTGTGCCGGTGCTTGCGGTCGGCGGTTCCTACGGTCGTGGGATCGACCCGACATTCGAGGTGTCGGTGGCGAGTCCGTACCCGACGATGCGCCTGGTGCTGCTTCGCTCAACGGCGGTCGTCGCCGTATCGGGAGCGTTGGCGCTAGTTGCCTCGTTCTTCGTACCGACGGGCGGCGATGCCGCGGCCTGGCTGCTGCCGTGCCTCGCCCTTTTGTCGATCACCCTCGTCGTGGCCCGGTGGTTCACGTTACCGATCGCTGCAGCAGGCGTTGCCGCGTGTTACGCACTGCCCTTACTCGCAGCCTTGGTGAACGACCGCGACGTCTCACGATTGCTGCTCTCGGCGTCCTTGCAGTGGGCGGCGTTGGCCCTGGTTGTAGGCAGTTTTGTGCTTCTGACCCATGATCCGATGATTCGCTCAGCCCTGAGGAGGAACGGATGAGCACTGCTGCCACGGTGAGTGAGGTGCGTCGCAGGTTCGGCCGCACGCAGGCCCTGGACGGCGCCACGTTTGAGATCGGCACCGGCGTCACCGGCCTGCTCGGACCGAACGGTGCCGGCAAAACCACGCTGCTCCGCATCCTGGCAACAGTCGCGGCTCCTGACTCCGGTGCTGTTTCGGTATTCGGTCGTGATCCGTCTGTCGCATCTCAGCGCGTCGAGATTCGTCGGCGGCTTGGGTACCTGCCCCAAGACCCTGGTTTCCAGCGCGGGTTCAGTGTCTTTGAGTTCATCGACTACGTAGCAATCCTGAAGGAGAGGACCGATCGTCAGCAGCGGCACGGTGAGGTACGCCGAGTGATCGCGGCCGTCGATCTGACGTCCGTCAGCGGTAAGCGGGTGCGGGCGCTCTCCGGCGGTATGCGTCGCCGAGCTGCGCTGGCTGCGTCGCTGCTGGGCGAGCCCCAGTTCCTAGTTCTTGATGAACCGACCGCTGGGCTCGATCCCGAACAACGACTGCGCTTCCGTGAGCTGGTCTCACGTGCTGGCGAAGGCCGAGCGGTGTTGCTGTCGACCCATCAGACCGAAGACGTAGCCGCCCTGTGCCAAGACGTCGTGGTGTTGGACAAAGGGCGGGTGCTCTTCCAAGGGACGCCATCGAGCCTGGCGGCGGTCGGAGACGGACGCGTGTGGCTCGCCGATGAGCGAGTGAGTAGCGCTGAACTGGTATGGCGTACCGGTGAGGGGCGGTTCCGGCACCTCGGTACACCACCGGTAGGTGCCGAGCTTGTCGAACCAACGTTGGAAGACGGCTACCTGCTGCTGGTCGGCCGGTTCGACGAGGAGGCGGCGGCATGAGTGCGGTGTTGGAGTCGCATGTGACCGAACGTCAGATGTCCGGTGCGACGTGGCTCGCGGTGTTGCAGCTGGGTTGGCGCGAGGGGCGCCGAATGGTGCTGTCGCCGGTGCTGCTGCTTGTCTTCGGCTTCATGGCCTTGATGGGCGGAGTGAATGCTGCAGCGCAAATCACTGACCTGTCGCTCCCCAGTCGTGCCCAAGCGTACGACTATATCTTCTTCGTGTTCGCGCTCTACGCCGGACTGCTTTTCTACATCTCGTGCCACCTGGTTGCCTCATCTGCCCGACGCACGAAGGCCGAGGGCCAACTGGCGGCGTCCCCGCTGTCGTCACGTGGGCGATGCGCTGGGCTGTGCGTTGGGGTAGTGATGGGCCCGGGTTTGGTTGCAGCGGTGGCGATGATCACGCTGGCCCTTCTGGGGAACGACATCACGCTGGTCTATGGCAATGAGAAGCCGGGTTCTGTCGCAGAGCTCGTGCAGCTTGCTCTGACCGTTGTTGGCGCAGGACTATTTGCCGTCATGTGTGCAACGTGGCTCCGTTTCCCTGGTTCGCTGCCACTTGGGTTTGTGGTCTTGGTCTTTGGAACGATCTTGATGTCCGACGCCGAGCGGGCGCCGATCAACACCTGGCCCTGGTTTGCGCCGTACATCGCTTCACCGGCTTGGGCTGATGACGTGTGGACTCTGATGGGTTCGCAGGCGTGGCACGCGGCCTACCTCGCAGGGCTCTGTGGGCTGGCATTCTGCGCCGTCATGCTCCGCGAGCGTGAGGGGCGTCTTCGCTGGACGTTGATCTCGGCCGGTGTCCTAGCTGCCACGGTAGTCGCTGGGGCTCTGCAGATATGACCGAGACGCTGGCGGTGCCGCGCGCGGGTGTCGGGAGGGTGCAGCGTGGGCTCGTCCCGTACGCGCTACGCCTCACGCGCTGGCCGGTTTTGGCCACGGGCATCGCGGGATCGTGGCTGGTGGTCTGGTGGCGGGCCGGAGACGTCACCAATGCTGACGCCGCGATTTGGTTGTTGAGGTCTGCTGCCGCACTCGCCGCCGTGTCGATGGTGTTCGCATTGGACGATCCATCGATCGACACCACAAGGTCGCTGCCCGCCGCCAGAGGGGTCCTGATGCGGATGCGGTTTGTCGTCGGAGCAGTCGCGCTGACGATCGCATTGGCTCCGGCCACCATCGTCGCCTGGGGATACATAGACACGGGCTCGATTGTCATGGGTGTTGTGTTGGAAGTCGGCGTTCTCGCGGTCCTGACAGTGTCAGCCGCGTTGGTCATGCAACGCCAGTTCGGAATCAACGAGCCAGCTCAGTTCGTTGTGCTGGTCGTTGTTGGCCTGTCGATGGCAGCGCAGCTGCTGGGACAGCGTTGGCCGCTGCTCGTCCCTCCCGGCGCCCAGTGGGCGGACGCGCACTGGCGCTGGGCGGGCGTCCTGGCCGTGGCGCTCCTCGTGATGGCGTGGCAGTTGCGTGACCCGGCATCGCGTCCACTGCGGAGGTCGCTGGGCCGGTAGGTGCGGAGTAGCCTCGCGGCGTGAATACTCCGCACCCCGAGACTGGTCGATTTGCCGAGACATTCGCGCAGATGGGCGAGGCGCTCGACACATGGCTGGCCAAGGAGCGGGTCGATCCACTCCGCTCGCCAACTGACTGGCAGGCGCAGCTCACTGGGTCGCTCCCTCGCCACGGCATTGGCGCGGACGCGACCCTGAGCGAGTACGTCGACCTCGTTCTGCCGCACGGCCCGCATCTGACGTCCGAAGCCTCGTGGGGATGGATCACCACGGGGCCGGCGACAGTACCCGTCGCAGTAGCGGCAGCTAGCATGATCGCTGCGCCCCAGCGCCAGACGCTGACAGCGTTCAACCTGCTCGAAGAGCAGGCCCTGGACTGGCTTGTCGAGCTCTGTGGACTTCCCGCGGGGATGAAGGGTGTCTTCTCGAGCGGCGGTTCAACGGCGAACCTTGTCGCGCTCGGAGCAGCCCGCCAGTGGGCTCTGGAGCAGCAGGGAGTTGACCCGGCCAGTGACGGACTCGGCGGCCTAGAGCTGGCCGTCTACACCTCGACGCAGGCGCACCACACCGTGCAACGCTCGGCGGGAGTGCTGGGCATGGGGCGTAGCCAGGTGCGAATGGTGCCGACCGATGCAGAGCTGCGATTGGACACCGAAGCGCTCGACGCAGCCATGACCGCTGACGTTGGGCGCGGCGTCGTGCCGGTCGCGGTGGTTGCTGCAGCCGGGACTACCAATACCGGCGCAATCGACCCGCTCCGCCGATGTGGTGAGATAGCGAAGAAGCATGGTGCCTGGTTCCATGTGGACGGGGCGTACGGGCTGCCCGGCATCCTTGACGAGCGTGTTGCGCCGCTCTACGACGGGCTCGAGCTCGCCGACTCTGCGATCACCGACCCGCACAAGTGGCTCAACGCCCCGACGGGGATCGCCGCAACATTCGTGCGCGACCGGTCGATTCTGTATCGCGCGTTCACTCAAGAGGCAGCCGACTATCTCGAGGGTGCCTTCACTCCCGACGACGTCCAAGTTTCGCTCGACTCGATGGGCGTCCCGTACTTCGACTTCGGAGTGGAGCTGTCCTCGCCGGTACGCGGTGTTCTGGTGTGGAGCATCCTGCGCGAGCTGGGCGCTGATGGGGTCCAGATGCGGATCGTCCAGGACAACGACTTCGCGCGTCACGTCGCACAACGGGCTCGAGAGCACGCCCGCCTCGAGCTGTTGCTCGACCCGGTGCTATCGATCTGTGTCTTCCGCTACGTGCGGGCTGACGACGTGAGCGCGGTGGCGGTCGACGCCACGAACCGCGAGATCTTACGGCGGCTGGCCCGCGAGACACGCTTTGTCGTGAGCTCGACGATTGTGCACGGGCAGTTTGCGCTGCGACCCTGCTTCATCAACCCGCGGACCTCGATCGCTGACGTCGATGCGTTCGTCGACACCGTGATCGCCCTGGGAGCCGGGCTCTAGCCATTCGTTCTGCGGCATCAGTGGAGCAGCCGCCAAGGTCATCTGGGATAACGCTCCAGTCGCCCGGAAGCTGATCGTCGGTCCGGTCGCGATGCGCGACTCCTCTAGAGTCGGCGTCGTGGCGAAGTTGAGAGCACCCGAACTGGTGGGCCGCGGCTGGCTCAACACCGGTGGGCGGCTGCTCTCACTCTCGGAGCTGCGCGGCAGGTTCGTCCTCCTGGACTTCTGGACTGGGTGTTGCGTCAACTGGAGTCACGCGTGACGCGGGCTGAAACGTGGGGCGTGGCAGCGTTGGTGTTTGTTCTAGCCTCAGTGGGGACTGCCCTTGTGGCGTTCATGATTCTGGCGGGCCGACCGACCAGCGCTCAGGGTGACATGGTGGGGCCGTGTTTCACGGCCTGGGAAGTGCTGGTCGGTGAACCGCCCACTGACGTCGGTGATGGCCAAAAACCTCGAACCGACTGGCCGCAACCCTGTCGTGCCGCCGCCCACGAGATGTGGCTGCGAGCGCGACCATGGACGGTGGCAGCGGGTGCCTCAGTTGTCGCATCGTTGTGCATGTGGTCAGGCAGGCGACGCTCGCTGCGGCGAGAAGAACAGGTGCTGGCATCGGCTGGCGAGCGAAAGCCTGAGGTCACGTAGCCATGGCACGGTTGAGAGCACCCGAACTGGTGGGACGTGGCTGGCTCAACACCGGTGGTCGGCTGCTCTCACTGTCGGAGCTGCGCGGCAGGTTCGTACTTCTGGACTTTTGGACTGGGTGCTGCATCAACTGCCTGCACGTGCTTGACGAGCTACGGCCCCTTGAGCAGAAGTACGCCGACGAGCTCGTAGTCGTCGGCGTTCACTCGCCGAAGTTTCCGCACGAGGGGACACCGGAGGCCGTCATTGCCGCTGTCGAGCGCTACGGGGTTGCACATCCGGTGCTGGACGACCCAGACCTGCAGACCTGGCAGCAGTACGCCGTACGCGCGTGGCCGACACTTGTGCTGATCGACCCTGAGGGCTACATCGTCGCCCAGCACTCCGGGGAAGGCCACGCCCACGCAATCGACATGCTGCTCGGGCAGTTGGTCAACGACTACCAGGCGCGCGGGACGTTGCACTCGGACGCAGCGTTCACACCAGACGCTGCACCCGACGACACCACACTGCGCTTCCCGGCCAAGGCTGTTCTGCTCCCCGATCGGACCCTGTTGGTGGCGGACGCCGGACACCACTCGCTTGCCCAGCTCGACCTGACGAGCGGCGCCCTCATCAGGCGTATCGGCACCGGAACGCGTGGCTATCGCCCCGGGGCCGCGGACGCGGCGCAGTTCAGCGAACCCAACGGTCTCTGTGTGCTGCCGCCCGACATTCGCGACCGCGTGGGGTACGACGTCGTCGTTGCTGACACCGTCAACCACGCGCTGCGCGGGGTCCGACTGCGCGATGGACACGTCCGAGACCTCGCCGGCACGGGTCAGCAGTGGATGCAGGGTGACCCCTTGCCCGACCATGCCTTCGCCGATACCCCGATGAGCTCACCGTGGGACGTCGTGTGGATGCCGGCGTGGTCTGAGGTAGCCATCGCCATGGCAGGCAACCATCAGCTGTGGAGCTACGACCCCATCGCTGGACGCCTCACACTGCGCGGTGGAACCACCCAAGAGGGCCTGGTTGACGGCGAGTTAATGCAGGCCTGGTTCGCACAGCCGTCCGGCTTCGCGGTCTCTTCTGACGGAGGGACGCTGTGGTTTGCGGACGCCGAGACCTCGGCTCTGCGTCGCGTCACCAACGGCGTCGTCACGACCGAGGTGGGAAGTGGGCTGTTCGACTTCGGTCACGTCGACGGTTCGGCGACCGAGGCATTGCTGCAGCATCCGCTGGCCTGCTGCGTCCTGGCCGACGGTTCGATTGCTATCGCCGACACGTACAACGGAGCCGTTCGCCGGTTCGACCCAGAGACCTGCACGGTCTCGACTGTTGCCGGCGACCTCGCGGAACCCAGCGGGCTGATCCCACTCGGAGAAGAGCTGTTCGTCGTCGAGTCGGCCGCACACCGACTGACCCGCGTGCGGCTACCGGCTGAAGCCACCGTCGTGAAAGCATCTGACATGCGGTCGCAGCGACCAGCCGTGTCCCTGCGCCCCGGAACGATCGCGCTCGAGGTGCTGTTCACCCCGCCACCTGGCCAGAAGCTCGACGATCGGTACGGCCCCTCCGCCCACGTTTCCGTGTCGTCGACTCCGACCGATCTGCTCGAAAGTGGAGCCGGTCCCGCCGGTGAGCTTCGACGCGTGGTCCGCATCGGCGACGCTGTCGGCTCCGGCGTGCTGCACGTGTCCGCACGGGTGGCGTCCTGCGACGACGGTGATACAGACTTCCCGGCCTGCCACATACACCAGCAGGATTGGGGCATCCCGGTTGAGGTGGACGCCGCGGGTGCGTCCGAGCTGACGCTGCCCCTCGCCGCCCGCTGACCCAAACACCGTGTGCGTTGAGCGGTCCTATACGCCCACTTGACACACACAACGTTGACGGTGGCCCACCCGAAGGTGCGTCAGAAAGCGGAGTCGTCGAGTTCCATGACGTCGAGGTCGGTTGCCTCCAAGACACTGCGCTCAGCACTGACGTGCGGAAGCACCTGGCGGCTGAACCACTGAGCGGCAGCGATCTTGCCGAGGTAGAACTCGCGGTCGGCCTTCGATACGTCACCCTCGAGTGCGTCAAGTGCGACCGTTGCCTGGCGCAGCAGCAGCCACGCGACGATGACGTCACCGACGCTGAACAGCAGTCGTGTCGTGTTGAGCCCGGCTCGGTAGATCTGCGACGCCTCTGTTCCTGATGCCATCGCAAAGCCGGCCATCGTGGTGATCATGGCCTGGACGTCCTGTAGGGCGGTGCCGAGCAGCTGTCGCTCGCGTGCCAACTCGCTCCGTCCGCTTAGTGCCACGGCGCCGATCTCTTGGCCCAGCGCGGTGATCGCGCCGAACTGGTCCTTGACCATCTTGCGGAAGAAGAGGTCGAGCCCCTGAATCGCCGTCGTTCCTTCGTAAAGGGTGTCGATCTTCGCGTCTCGGATGTACTGCTCGATCGGGTAATCCTGTAGATAGCCAGACCCCCCGAAGCACTGCAACGACTCAGCGAGCAGCCCGTACGACTTCTCTGACCCGTACCCCTTGACGATCGGGAGCAGGAGGTCGTTCAAGGCGTGCTCTGCAGCCGCATCTACGCCAGCAGACTCCTTCACCTCGACGCCGTCTTGGACCGACGCGGCGTAGAGCATCAAGGCGCGTAGCCCTTCGCTGTAAGCCTTTTGCGTCATGAGCGAGCGGCGGACGTCCGGGTGATGAATGACCGTGACGCGCGGGGCAGCCTTGTCGGACGCCTGTGTGAGGTCCGGCCCCTGGACGCGGGTCTTGGTGTACTCCAGCGCGTTGAGGTACCCGGCCGACAGAGTGGCGATGGCCTTGGTGCCGACCAACATGCGTGCGTACTCGATCACCTTGAACATCTGCGCAATTCCGTCGTGTACATCGCCTACGAGCCACCCAACGGCCGGTTCGCGCTCACCGAACGTTAGCTCGCAGGTAGCCGATGCTTTGAGCCCCATCTTGTGCTCGAGGTTGGTGGCGTAAACGCCGTTGCGCTCCAGCAGGTCGCCGCTACTCCAGTCGACGTGGAACTTCGGCACGATGAACAATGACAGCCCCTTGGTGCCGGGGCCAGCGCCCTCCGGACGCGCCAGCACCAAGTGGATGATGTTGTCGGTCATGTCGTGCTCACCGGAAGTGATGAAGCGCTTCACTCCGCTGATGTGCCATGAGCCATCGGGCTGCTGGGATGCGGTCGTTCGCCCGGCGCCGACGTCGCTTCCGGCGTCTGGCTCGGTGAGCACCATCGTGGCGCCCCAACGCTGCTGTGCCCATACTCGTGCCCACTGCTTCTGCTCGTCAGTTCCGAGGTCGTGGATCAGGCGCGCGAAAGCCGGTCCGGTGGAGTACATGTGAACGGCGGGGTTGGCACCGAGGACCATCTCGGCGACGGCCCAGCGCAGCGACGGTGGGACGAGGGTGCCGCCGAGCTCTTCGTTCAGATCGAGGTCGGCCCAACCACCTTCGGTGTAGGCGTGGAAGGCCTTGGCAAAGTCCTGCGGCATCGTGACTGTGTTCGTTGCTGGATCGAAGAGCGGAGGCGTCCGGTCTCCGGAGGCGAAGGCGTCCGCCAGGGTGGTGGTGGCCAGGTGCTCGACCTCGCGGAGCAGGGACCGCGCTGTATCGGCGTCCATCTCGAGGTAGCGCCCGGCGCCGAGGATCTGGTCCCGACGCAGCACCTCAAAGAGCATGAACTCGATGTCGCGCACGTTCGCCTGGTAGTGACCCATAGCTCGGCCTTCCCTCGGTTACCGGTCAGTAACTTCTATGTTACTCGTCGGTAGCCCAGAGTGGGCCCTTGAGCGGATGTCCGGCCGAACTGGCCAGTCTCGTCGTCACCCGTAACGCCTCCGTAACGTCGCTCGGAGCATCCTGGTGGGGTCGGCCCCTGGGGGCTGGTCATGTCGAGAGCGCCAGCGAGGAGCCGAGGAGTCCGTGATGGTCCGTCTGGCCAACGTCATCGGCGCCACGCAGCTCGTTCTGCTGGTAGGTCTCGTTGTCGGCGCCGGAATCGAGGGGCTGACGATCGGAGTCCTTGTCGGGTCAGCGACTGCCGTGGGGTGGCTGCTGGCATCGCGCCTGCCGCAGAATCCGCTGGGGTGGATGCTCCTGTTCATCGCCGGCTGCTTCGCAGTGGCCGGACCCGCCTACTTCCTGGGCGATTGGCTGGCCGACTCGCATCCGGCACCTGCCTCATGGCTTCTCTGGTACGCCGGTGGCGATGACACCGGCTGGATCTGGCTGCCACCGATCGGGTTGCTCTTCACCCAGGTGCTTTTGCGATTCCCTGACGGTCGCCTCCCCTCTTCGCGGTGGAGGTTGTTCTCAAACTTCTCAATCGTTCTTCTGGTGGCAGGAACGGTACTCATCTGTCAGGCGTACGACGAGGTGCGCGCCGGAATCGCCAACCCTGTCGCCGACGACTGGGTGATCGTCCACATCGACACCATCTTCCCGCTGATCGGCCTGCCTCTCCTGGTGTGCTTCTTGGGGAGTGCTGCGTCGGTCGTGGTCCGCTACCGACACGCTGGCTCGGTCGAGCGGGCGCAGATCCGTTGGGTCGCCTGGGCGGCGTCCGTCGTTGTCGGTGTGTTCGTCCTGTCGTTCGCCGTGCCCAGGGACATCCAAAGCTGGCTGAACCAGGTGGTCGTGATGATGTACGCCCTCATCCCGGCAGCGATCGGGATTGCGGTCATGCGCTATCGGCTCTACGAGATCGACCGGATCGTGAGTCGGTCGATCTCCTACCTGGTTGTCACCGGCACGGTCATTGGCGTGTATGCGGTCGTGGTGACCTCACTCACCAATCTGGTGCCGAGATCGGGGTCGGTGCCAGTCGCAATCGCGACGCTCGCTGCAGCGGCCGTGCTTCAGCCCGTACTTCGACGTGTCCGGGGAATCGTGGACCGGCGGTTCGATCGCACCGCCTACGACGGGCAGCGCACTGCTGATGCATTTGGGCAAGAGCTGCGCCTAGAAGTGGACTATGACAACGTCCAGCGTGCCCTCGTCGGGGTGATTGGGCAGGCCCTTGCGCCCGCCGAGATCTGGGTGTGGACGCCACCGCGCCATCGAGTCCGATGAACGACGGAGGCGCTCCGCATTCTGAGTTCCGCAGTCCGTAGGATCGCCGCCGTGCCAGAACCCTCGCTCCGCGCAACCTCCTGGATGGGGTGGCTCTTCGTCATCGGCTCGGCCTGCTTTGCCTTCGGCGTTGTCTTCAGCGTCGACACCGACTGGTCACCGGTGGTTGGCGCTGTCACCTTCTTCGTAGGGTCGATATTCTTCACCTCGGCGTCCGGCATCCAGATGCGTGGGGCTTGGCGGTCTGGGCCGGAGGGGCCGACTGCCAGCACAACCGCCGCACTGCTCAGCCGTGCGCCCGCCTGGACCAGCTCGTGGATTCAGTGGATCGGCACGATCTTCTTTAACATCACCACCCTGGCGGCGCTCGTCGAGGTGTCGGGGACAGCGGCAGTCTCCAACCAAGTGATCTGGCGACCGGACGCCGTTGGCTGCATCCTGTTCCTCGTCTCCAGCGCTATCGCTCTCATGCCGGACGTGCGTCGCCACCGACATGGCCATGCCCGTGACCGTTCATGGACGATCAGCTCGCTCAACATGGTCGGGTCGGTTTTCTTCGGGATCTCAGCGGTTGGCGCCTTTGTGGTGCCGGACACCGACGAGCTGCTGAACGCGCAATGGTCCAACGGTGGGACGTTCCTTGGCGCGCTGTGCTTCCTGATCGGTGCTTCGTTGGTGATCCCGCGGCGCAGGTCGCTGGAACCACGTACGTCCTGAGCCTCGAACTAGTGCGCCGGTGCGGTGCTGATGGCTGTACTTCCGGACGAGCCGAAGCGCTTCAGCAGCCAAGCCAGACCAGCTGTGATGGTCAGGACGAAGACCGACCCTGCTGCGGCGGCGGCCGCCAACATCCAGCCCTGAGCGGCGTTGTCGAGCGAGGTGCTCAGCACGATGGGCGCAAGAGCGGTTGGGATAGCGATTGCCGCACTGATCCGCAGGCGGATTGGACCGCTGCCCGATGCCAGCGCGGTCACCAAGACCGAAAGGACGACAGCAACCAGCGGAGCTCGGAAGATTTCCTGCGCGGACGGGGCGGCAACAAACGTCAACGCAACCGTGGCCAGGGCGGCTGCTGGGATCGCGGATCGGTAGAGGACCTCTTTGGCCGAAAGCATTGCCCGGCTTGCTGGCGCTGCAACGAGGGGCAGCAGCAGGAGCGTGACCTGCACGGCCGAACCGAGCAGCAGAGGCCAGAGGGGCAGAGCGCTGTAGCTGCGCATCGCCGGCTCACTCACCAGCGAACCCCAAAGATTCATGTCGTTCTCACCCAGGGGATGTGGGGCCAATGAGCCTTCCCCCCAATACGCCGGTGCCAGAGAGGCGATTGTCACCGCTAGCGGCAACGCGACTGCGATGGCCCGACGCCCCATCCAGGCAGTTGCGATCACAACCAGGCCGATCAAGGCAAACTGCACCAGTAGCGACGTGGGGTAGTAGAAGGCAAGAGAATTGTCTCCATACATGGTCGCCTGCTCGACGTTGCCAGCCCGAAGTGCTGACGCGATCTGCTCCATATCCCACGCCTGCATCCGTTGCAGTTGGAACTGGGCGAGCAGGAAGAGAATCAGTGCGTAAACACTGACTGCCGCCACCCAGAGCACCGCAACATCGAGCCACCGCCGATTACCCGACTGTTCGTCGCTGTTGTGTTCGATCGTGGACGAGCCGATACGCAGTGACGAAGCCATAGTTAACTATCGGCAGATGGCTGCCACGAACTTGAGGTGGAGCTCGACCATCCTCGGCCTCAACAGGCCTTGTAGACGTAGTTTTTCGAACCAGGGGCGGTGACGTTCCGGTCGCGCAAGATGATCGACAACTGATCGCCCCAACGCTCGCACGAGTACTTAAAGTCCTGGGCGCGATACTCGATGACGTACACCTG
>JBBQAL010000160.1:0-4579 GCA_038316135.1 Candidatus Nanopelagicales bacterium
GGCGTCGCTGCCGCCGATGTGGCCGACGACTGATGGCGCTCTGGTGCGCGCCTCGCTGGCGAAGATCGACGCTGCCGCCGCACCGGTTCTGCCGGTGCCGGAGCGCGTGGTGGTCGCTGGTGCCGCTCCGGGTTCGGGTGCCGAAGCCAGTTTCGGTGCCGCAGCTGATGAGTCCGACCGGCGCGGCAAGCGCTGGTCCGACGCCGAGGACGCCCAGCTCGCCGAGGGCTTCGCTGGCGGGGCTCTAGCCTCGCAGCTCGCTGATGAGCTGGGCCGCACCCGGTCGGCCATCGGAACCCGACTCCGGTCGCAAGGGCTAACGGCTCGGGTGCTGTGGCGCGAGGGGTCGACGGTGCCCGTCATCGACAAACTTCTCGCGTATGCACTCGCCGAGGTCCCGCCGCCCCGTGCGGCGTCCGTCGCCGGACTGTTGGAGGCACTCACAGCCGACGAGTGGTCCGCCGTTCCCGACGGCGACCGCCTGCGCGTGACGGCGACCCCGGGTGGTGACCACCTCGATGCGGTCGTCGCCATTGACTCGACAGACCCGCTGCTGATGGGGGAGGCGACGAGCAGGTTCTTGGTGGTCGCCGAGGAGGCCGGGGCCTGTCCGCCAGACGCCGACGCCGTCGTGGCGCCACGGAACCAGACCTCCACTGGGGCAGTCTGAGGCGTATGAGCCGAGGGGTCAGCGCGGTCGTAGTTCTGGCAGCACTTGGCCTTGGGGTGCTCACTGCCGTTGCGGTATCAGCTGACGACCGGTGGTCGGCGACACCGATGCCGGTACCGAGCGCGACCGGTCAGGATGTGCAGGCTCTCGTCGGCTCGTGGGTGGTGATGGGCGATCCGGCCATCGACGACCGTGAGGTGCGGCTGCAGCCGGGAGGCCGCGTCTCGTTGCTGGAGGGCGCCTGCGTGCTGGGAGGCGGCTGGTCGGCCACTGACACCGGCCTGATGATCATGAGCATCCATTCCGCAACCAACGAGTGCCGTGACCTCGATGACGCCTTCGAGTACTTCCAGGGTGTGCAGCGCTTTGACCTGATGGATGGCTCGGTGCTTCTGAGCAACCTCTCCGGCGGCACGATCGCGGTGCTGAGCGCGGGTACGCCGCCGGCCGATCCGACGGACAGATTCGCCCCCCGCGACCCTGCCCCGGATCTGCCGGTTGGCGTCCGGGTTCCCTCGCTCGAGGTGCTCACGGCTGGTCGGTGGATACCGGTCGAGACCGTCGGCAGCGATCGCTGGCCTCACGACACGCGGCCCCAGGCTGAGTTCTCCATCGACGGCACGTGGCACGGTTCGGACGGCTGCAACAGGCTCGGCGACCGCTGGTCGATGGACGCCGCGACCGGAGAGTGGTTGGCGGGGATTGGTGGGCAGACCCAGATCGGCTGCGACAACGTCGACGTGAGCGCAATGGTCGGGCTGGCCAGGACCGTGGGGATCGACGGTGATGAGCTGGTGTTCTACGACACCGACGGCCAAGAGACAGGACGGTTCGCGGCTGAAGACGGCTGACGTCGACGACCGTCCGACTGGCAGGATTTGGGTGGCTGCAAGGGGTTCTGCGACACTGAGGTATCGGACGTGACGCGTCTCACGTCCCCGATCCATCAAGTCTCTCGGTGGCAGATCCGAGGACAGCAATGAACCGATCTTTCGATCGATGCGCCATCCACTACCTGTGAGGACCCCTCCTTCATGCCGAGCACAGCCATGCCGAGCACAGCCATCACGAACACAGCCATCACGAACACAGCCATCACGAGCACCAAGACCCTGGAGCACGACGTGCTCGAGACCCCCGCCGACGAGCTCTCCGCGGCCCCAGTGGCCTTCGCCGACGAGTATGGCGACCCGGTGCGTTACGACCTCGAGTACGGTACCGCCGGCCTCGACATCCCCTTTTACCTTGCACTCGCCGAGCGGACCGATGGCCCTGTCCTCGACGTTGCAACTGGCACCGGCCGGATCGCACTAGCAGTCGCTGAGGCTGGCCGCGAGGTCACCGCGGTCGACGTCGACGAGACGATGGTCGACTTTGCCATCGCCAAGGACATCGACGAGACCGTCACGTGGGTTGTGCAGGACGCCCGTGAGCTGAAGGTTCGCGGCAAGTTCGGGCTCGCGATCGTTGCGGGTAACGCCATGCAGCAGTTCGTCACCAACGAAGACCGCACCGCCGTTCTCAAAGCGATCTACCGCCAGCTCGCCCCGGGAGCCACGTTCACCTTCGCGATCCGCTTCCCGCACGCAGCCGACCTTGCTCGCCGCGTCGAGACGCCGGAGATTTGGCACTCCTACACCGACGTCACCGGTAGCCAGGTCATCGTGTCTGGCACCCAGCGCTATGACGCAGTCACTCAGGTCATGACCCACGAGACCTACCGGCAGTTCGCCGTGGACGGCACCCCAGCCGAGGCGCCGACCACCACGGCCGTGCGCTACTCGTTCCCGCAAGAGCTGGAGGCCGCACTGGCTGCCGCCCGCTTCGAGGTCGATGCCGTGTACGCCGACTTTGCCGGCACCCCGCTGACCGCAGAGAGCGCCCCAACGGCGACCGCTCTCGTCTACGTCTGCCGCAAGCCCGAGAGCACCAAGCGCTGAACCTGCTCGACCCCACCGTAAGAAGGGCCTGCCGACTGGCGGGCCCTTCTTGTTGGGTGGAAGCCTGTGAAACCGAAGTACCCTCAGCCATGGGTGACAGGTCTCGGCGTCGGTATGTGGCGTTGGTTGGCGCCCTGTTGATCGTGTTCACGATCGCGGCGTGCTCGGGTGGGTCCCCGGCGGCAGCACCGCCATCGAGCCAGTCACCTGTCTCCTCTCCCAGCGCGAGCGCAACGTCCAGCGCATTGGACGCGCGGCTATTGCCGGCTGTCACCTCGTCCTGGGTCGATTCTGACGATGGGCTGGAGGGGCAGCTGGACCTGCGGCTCATGGCGCGCGGCGTGTGCGCAACCCTCCGCAACCCTGCGTATCCCTACCGGCCCGGGCCCTTCGTCCGGTGGCCGGCCGGCTACCGCGTGGTGGGTCAGGACCTGAATCGGGTCGTGGACGCCCGAGGCCGTTTGGTAGCGCGCGAGGGTAACTATCTGTGGCTCCGCGGTGAGGCAGGCGATGTGGCACAGCAGGTTGTTCCTGACGACGTGCGCTGCCCGATGCCTGGCGGACGCAGCTTCGATGTGGTGAAGGTCAGCGAGCCTGGCCGGCCGCTCGGTATGGCCAAGCGCCAGGTGATGGTGATGCAGTGGTGCATGGGGCTGCCCGTGGTGCGTCCGGAGTCCCTGACGCTTGCCTGCGACGGGGGCAAGAGCTTGAACGACATTCGCTGGACGTCGTGGGGACGCGCGGGTGCGGGAGGGACGGCGCGTCTCTTCGAACGCTGCTACAACCCGTTTGGTGCAGATGACATGAGGGTGACCTTCACCTACCCAACGGTCGAGAAGGCCTACAGCCTGCGGCTGCTGGATGGTCTGCGGATCGACTACCCGCGCGAGCCCTGCAGCTGAGCGGGCAGTTCAGAGGCTGCGCAGGACTGCCGTCACCTTGCCGACGATCACGGCGTCGTCGCCGAGGATCGGCTCGTAGTCGGGGTTGTGCGGCATCAGCCAGATGTGACCGTCACGCTTCTTGAATGTCTTGACGGTTGCCTCGTCGTCGAGCATCGCTGCCACGACGTCTCCGTTCTCGGCGGTCGGCTGCTGCCGGACGACCACCCAGTCGCCGTCGCAGATCGCGGCGTCGATCATCGAGTCTCCGACCACCTTCAGCAAGAAGAGCTGACCGTCGCCGACCAGCTGCTTGGGGAGCGGGAAGACGTCCTCGACCGCTTGCTCGGCGAGGATCGGCCCACCGGCGGCGATCCGGCCGACGACCGGAACGTAGGCGGCCGCAGGTCTCGCGTTACCGGAGTCGGTGACGTCGACGGCGGACTCGGCAGCGTCGGGCAGGCGTACCTCGATCGCGCGCGGTCGGTTGGGGTCGCGCCGGATGAAGCCCTTGCGCTCCAATGAGGCGAGCTGGTGCTTGACGCTGCTGGGGCTGGTGAGGCCGACGGCATCGCCGATCTCGCGCATGCTGGGTGGGTAGCCACGCTCGCTGACCGACCGGTGGATGTACTCCAGCACCAGCCGCTGTCGCTGGGTGAGGCCGTCGTCAGCAACCGGGCCGTCGGGCATCTCGTGGACGCCGTCGCGTGCTCCGTTGGAACTGCTGCTCTCGGGGCCTGGGCTCATGGGCTCATCTCCTGCGGTCAGGTGGTGCTGGGGCGTGCTGGTCGGGTGGGCCGGTCCGGCTGGCTTGTCCGGCTGGCTTGTCCGGCTGGCTTGTCAGACCCGGGGTGCACGGTGGGGCTATGAGCAGCACCCAAGCCCACCGAGGCGGCCCCGTCGTTTATGACGACCCTGAGGCTAGCGCGAATCGAACGCGTGTTTCAAACACCTGTTCGATTTTGACACCCTGTGTCGTGACTTTGTCCGAGCAATGGTGTAGAACTCGTACAGACGTTCGATCGAACACCCGTTCGACCCCTTCCCCGGAGGTCATCATGATCAGCACTGCCCCCCGTCCCCTCGCT
>JBBQAL010000046.1:0-22057 GCA_038316135.1 Candidatus Nanopelagicales bacterium
CGGCCTGGTGCTGGGGCGCCAACGGATACGGCCAGCTCGGCGACGACAGCAACGTCGACCGCCTCACCCCCGCGGCAGTGGCCGGAAGCCACACCTTCACCCAGATCGCCGCTGGCTACGAACACACTTGCGCCCTCGACACCAGCGGCGCCGCCTGGTGCTGGGGCAAGAACGACGTCGGCATGCTCGGCGACAACAGCACCACCCCACGCCGCATCCCCGTGGCTGTTTTGGGGAGTCACACCTTCACCCAGATCGCCGCGGGCTACGCCTTTACCTGCGCCCTCGACACCACCGGTGCTGCGTGGTGCTGGGGTTGGAACGGCAACGGCACGCTCGGTGACGACTCAACCACCAACCGTATGATTCCCACGGCAGTGGTCGGAAGCCACACCTACACCCAGATCAGCGCCAGCCACGTCCACACCTGCGCCCTAGACACCACCGGCGCCGCCTGGTGCTGGGGCTCCAACAGCGGTGGCATGCTCGGCGACAACACCCTCGCCGCCCTCCGCACCCTCCCCGTGGCGGTGGTCGGGGGCCACAGCTACACCCAGATCACCACCGGCTTCGCGCACACGTGCGCCCTCGACACGGACAATCATGCCTGGTGCTGGGGCAACAACGGCGACGGCGCCCTCGGCTCGGTACTCATCACCGACGGCAGCCACGTTCCCATCGCGGTGGATGGGGCCAGCACCTTCACCCAGATCGCCGCCCGCAACACCCACACCTGTGCCCTGGACGCCGCAGGCGGGGCCTGGTGCTGGGGCGAGCTCCTCAGTGGCGGCATCACAGGCCCCCGGGTACCGACGCTTGTGCCCAGTACTGGCGCCTATACCCGAATCGCCGGTGGCTTCTCCCACACCTGCGCCCTCGACGCCGACGGCGGCGCCTGGTGCTGGGGCCTCAACGGCAAGGGCCAGCTCGGCGACGGCACCATTGGCGACAGCCCCACACCCGTCGCCGTCCACTGAGCCCTGATCCGCCGACCTCCCCACCAGCTCGTCGAAGCGCTCCGGGAACACCGCGCGGCGCAACAAGCCGAAAGGCTCGCTGCTGGGTCGTTGTGGGTCGACAGCGGAATGGTGTTCACCGGGCCCTGCGGCAAGCCATTAGACCCGCGGGCAGACCACCGGGAATGGCAACGACTGCTTCGCAAAGCCAAAGTCCCACCAGCACGACTGCACGACGCACGACACACTGTCGCGACGTTGATGCTGACCCAGGGTGTTGCAGCTCGCGTGGTGATGGAGCTGCTCGGGCACTCCCAGATCACCGCGGCCCTCGGGGCGTACGTCGCCCCGGAGCTCGCTCGCGAGACCGCAGATCGCATGGGACAAACCCTTTGGGGTGCATCCAACGAGTCGACGGACGCAACCAACTAGAGTCCCGCTTTTCTTGCAGTAATTCGGTTGACCCTTGACAGATTGGCCGGAATCGCTGACGTTGCCTTTACGGCGTTGCACCGAGCTACGTCAGTCAGGAGCCGGTCGTGACCGAACATCGCACACGTCGTGCCGATGCCGCCCCACTTCTGGGGCGCGCTGCGGTGCTGGGAACATTCATTGTTTCTCTAACCATCCTTGGTCTCGCCGCGCCGGCTGAAGCCACACCTGGTGACCCGCTGTGGGACGACTACTTCGGTGGTCCCGCCTACGGTGTTGCCCAGCGGGTACTGATCGCAACGGATGGTCGCGCGTATGTGATGGGGGTCGAGGACACCAACGATTACAACAACGACGAGTACGTGGTTCAGTCGGTGGGGCCGACCGGGCAGTACCTGTGGAAGGCGACCTTCAACGGAAACTACGACCCTCCAGCGGCCGACACGGATGTCCCGCACGACATCGCCTTCGGGCCGACCGAGCAACGCATCTACGTCACTGGGTACAGCGAGGGCAGGCACAGCAAGAGCGACTGGGCGACCGTCGCGTATCGCACTGACGGAACGCAGCTCTGGGTAAGGCGGTACAACGATCCGGCCGGTGGTGTCGATTCGGCGAAATCCCTTGCCGTCAGTTCCCGCTCGGGCCGCATCTTCGTCACGGGAACGTCCCACGGTTCGGGTACCGGACGCGACGTAACAACCATCGCGTACTCCCCGAACGGTGACCGCCTTTGGACCAGGACCTTCGACGCGGCAGGCAACGGACCAGACGATCCAGCTCAAGTACTCGTAGATCCGGGCGGAGGCCGGCTCTACGTCGTCGCGTCCTGCCACAACGGCGGCACTCTGACTGACATCTGCGTGATCGCGTACCAAGGCAACGGCTCTCGCCTTTGGCTCCGGACGTACGACGGACCATCCAGCGGAGAGGATTTGCCAGCATCGGCAGTGCTCAGTCCGAGCGGACGACGCCTGTATCTGTGTGGCCAGAGCGAGGGAAATTATCTCACCTCGGCCTACCGACGTGACGGCACACGGTTGTGGTCAGTTGCGTACGACGGACCCAGCGCCGGCTACGACTTCGCAACCGAATCAACGCTGACGCCCGATGGTCAGACGTTGTACGTCACGGGAACAAGCGCGGGCTCGACCGATGACGACGTGGTGACAGTTGCCTACACCAGAAATGGCAATCAGGCGTGGGTCAGCCGCTATGACAGTGGAGCGACAGACGCCGGAGGGGCCATCGCTCTCAACCCCGCCGGTGACCACCTCTACGTGGCATCGAGTCATGACTCGACCACGACAGTCGCGTATGACGCAGGTGGCACCCAACTCTGGGCAAGGAACGAGGGCGAAGTCTCAGCCGGCTACGGAGACATCGCGGTCAGCCCGGGCGGAACGACCGTGATCACCGTCGGCTGGACCAGAGACGTGTACACCGATGGCGCGATCTACGGGTACTCCGTGCTGTAGCGACCGGCCCGATCCTCATCGAACGTGAACGTAGACCATTGCGTCGGAGTCGTTGGTGGCTAGCAGCTTCTCCGTCGCAGTCGCCGTCATCCAGTCGACGACGGGGAGGGACTGTTCATTGAGTACCTGGTCAACGATGTGCGCTTCGAGGAGACGTCCGGGCGAGTACCGCGACCACTTCGAGACGAATCGGCCTTCGAGCACTCGGTAGATGTCACCGTCGAACACGCTAAGAGTGTGTGCGGCGAACTCGCCGTCGATGGCAAGCGTCGCCAGCTCGAGCACACCAGAGCGAGAAAGCGTTTCGATACGGGCTAACCACAGTCGCACGCCCGCTTCATCGTCGAGCGCACTTGCGCGACCGTGCGCGTGGTCCCGCTCGCGGTGGCATCGCTCGAGAACTGGTAACTGACTGCTGATCTCGTCAGGATCGGTGGTAACGGACACGGTCCAGGCGAGCCCGTCGGTCTGGAGCCTGTTGCGGGCCTTCCGAAGTTGCCGCCTCATCCCGTTGGACAAGTAGTGCGTGAGGACCTGCCCCTCATTCTTGATGAGCGGGATCGGGTCGTCCTCGATGAACGTCGATCCAGGAATGGCCGCGCCGAACATCTGGGTGTGTGCGTGGTTGGCGTCCAACGGCCCGAGGACGACCTCCGACCCGGAGGGTCTTCCCCGCAGAGAGCGATGGACCCCTTCAGCGAGCGCCACGACGGAGTCCGCACTGTCGGCCGCGATTGCGCCGCGGTTTCCCTGGTCGGTTCCGACGATTCCAACCCGGTTCGCACCTGTCATGGCCAAAACGATGGAGGCGCGGAGGACTTCACGCTCGTCCCGCACCAAGACCGCCCAGGGTTGCGCTGTCGGCATGGCGTCCAACGTGGAGAAGATCCAGTCAGGTGAGGCGGTGATCGGCAGCTGACATCGGGATGCAAGCTCAGCGAGCTCCCCGCGGATGTCGCGTAGCGCGTCCAAGCCGTGCACGGTGAAAGAGGTAAGCCCTACGTGACTTACCGGCTGGGGGTGGCTCTCGGCACGGAGCCAGGGAGACGTCCTCACGTGGGGCTGCCCGCCACGGCGGGGGAGGCCTGCAGCCGATCGCGGTCATGCGCGTCGAGCCAGGTCTCCAGCTCGAGAGCGGGAAGCGCTTTCGAGAAGTAGAACCCCTGGGCTTCGTCGCAGCCGGAGTGCGCGAGTTGGATGGCGGTGTCGCCATCCTCGACGCCCTCGGCGACGAGGGTCATGCCCAGTGAGTGGGCCAAGTCGATGGTCGACGTCACGATCGCCGCAGCACGAGTGTCGGTCGACATAGGCGTGACGAACGAACGGTCCAGCTTGAGCTCGTCGATCGGCAGTTCCTTGAGATAGGCCAGTGACGAATAGCCGATACCGAAGTCATCGACGGCGACGCGAACTCCTAGGCGACGGAGCTGCGTCAAGATGTCACGTGCTCGCTCGCGGTCACCCATGAGGAAGTCTTCAGTGATCTCCAGCTCCAGCGTTGACGCAGGAAGGTCGCGGTCAAAGAGCATCTTCCAGATCGTCTCGGGCAGCTCGATGTCGACCAACGAGGAAGCGGAGAGGTTCACCGCTACCGAGAGCTCGCGACCACCCTGACGCCAGGCGCGTACCTGGTCCAGCGACTGCTCGAGTACGGCGACCGTCAGCTCACGCATGAGGCCGTTGTCCTCGGCGAGCGGCAAGAAGGCGATCGGGGGCAGCAGGCCGCGCGTTGGGTGGTCCCACCGAACGAGCGCTTCGACCCCGGATACGGCCCTGGTTTGAGCGTTGACCTTGGGCTGGTAGTGAACTGCGAGCTTGCGCTCAAAGATGGCAACGCGCAGTTCCTCAAGGGTTCGGAGCCGGTCGGCACCGCCGTTGGAGTCATCATCAGCCATGTACACGCGGCATCCGGCACGGACTCCCTTGGCCTGGTACATCGCGATGTCGGCATGCCGTAGCAGCGTCGTCACTTCTGCCCCGTGCCACGGGAAGAGCGAGATTCCGACACTGGCGTCGACCCGGATCGTCACACCCTCGAGTGCGAAGGGGGCCGCCAGAGCCGCGCGGATTCGGTCAGAGACGGCGATCGCAGCCGGTGCATCGACATCCAGCAGCATGACGACGAACTCGTCGCCGCCGAGACGAGCGAGGATATCGCCGTCCTCGTGCAATGTGTCGGTGAGCCGCGCTGCGACGTCCTTGAGCAGCGTGTCACCTGCGTGGTGGCCGAGGCTGTCGTTGACCTCTTTGAAGCGGTCAAGGTCGAGCAGCAGCATGGCGCCGTTGCGACCGTCGTGCTCTGCGACGTCGATCATCACCTGACCTTGCTCGTAGAACGCACGCCGGTTCGGAAGGTCGGTCAACTCGTCGGTGAGTGCCAGCTGGTGACTGTCGGCCAAGACGCTCGCCTCGCGGAAGGTGACGATCAGGCGCCCGAGGGCAAAGATCACCGTCCCGGCAGCGAGTGCGATCGCGATGGGAGACAGCGCCTGGTCGTAGTGGTCGAACACGAGCAGGAAGACAGCGGCCAGCGTTGCGATGACCGGAATCCCGAGAAGTGCCCAGGCTGGGAGCGAGACCCCGGTCGGTCGGTCCGGCCATCCTGGTGCGAACCCGATAGCCAGTGTCGCCAGGACCCAGACGCCGTCGTTGATCCCACCCGACTGGTATGTCTCGGCGTTGGCGGCGAACAGGTAGATCGCGTCAGCGACGCTGAACAAGATGAGTCCGATGGCCATGAACCACAGCCCGGTCGGCGGCTTCCAGTGGAACAGGGCGAGCACGGCTGTCGTCACCAAGAGAAGCAGAACGTCGAGCAAGGGGTACGCCATCGTCGTGACGACCGATGCGGTGCTTCCGCCCGGGAGGTACTTAAGAAGAGGGCTCCAGAAGGCCGCGGCGATGGCTGCAACCGCGAGGCCGCCGATGATGCCGTCGAACCAGACGCTGAGCGGCAGCTGGTCTGCAATTTCCCGGACGATGAGAAGCAGCGCAATGAAGGCAAAGGGGTAGAACGACAGCCAGAGCGCATCGGCGAAGGTCGGCCACGGTTCGGGATCGAGGCCCCGGACTTTCAGCGTCCAGTAGATGTTTCCTGCGCCGTAAAGCGCAAGACCGATAGCCAGAACGCGCCAGCTCATCTTGAACATGGGATCGCGGCGTGAGCGGACGAAGCACAGAACCGCACAGAGCTCGTAGGCGATGTTGTTCAAGAGGCCGTCGAGCAGGATGTTGTAACCAACCACAGGGCGAACCCCAGGCAGAGTCGAGGTCACAAAGACGCCAAAGACCAGGGCGATCACCACGTATAGGGCGCCGCGGCCAGACAGGCGAGCGCGCAGGCTCGTTCTCGTGCTCTGGTTCACCGTGACCCCTCCCTGTCCTGAACGTCGTCCCCGGTGATGAATCGGGCTAGAGCCGGGATTTCTTAAGCGGGGTGATGCGGCGTCAGAACCGAATCAGCCATCTGAGCGGGAAATGGAGATTCGTTACAGGACAGCGCTGGGCCATTCGGGTGAATTTCGGGCGGTCAGCGTACGCGGCGACTGACGTCGCGAGGCGGCACCAGAGACGGCCGACGTAGGAGGCGACCGGCCACGAGCTGTCCCAAGAGGACGCCGGCCGCCAGGGCGATCGCAATCGTTACCGCTCCGACCAGCGAGGCGATTCCCTTGTCGGGCGTATCTGAGCTGATGTCGAGGAGCCCGTTGTAGACAGCGAGCCCGGGCAGCAGGGGGATGATCCCGGCTGCCGTGAGAAGAACGGGCGGCACGTGCAGCCGCGCCCCGAGCAGCCGGCTGGCGAAGCCGATGACGATGGCGGCCGCTGCCGTTGTCGCGCCCGGACTGCCGCTGAAGTCGTCGAGGGTGCTGACGGTGCCGTAGACGAAGATCCCGAGGCCGGCGAGCGCACCGCCCGCGACCACGAGTCGCGCAGGAGACTGGTAGGTGATCGATGCGGCAGCAGCTGCGACGGCACCGGCGATGGCCGCCGTCGTAATCGTTGCGGGGTTTGCGTTTGGGCGAACGGTTACCGCCATGGTGATGTCGAGCGCCCCGGCGACGTTGAGAGCGAGCAGGATGCCCGCAACGATGCCGATCGTTGCGAAGGTGAGCTCGACGATCCGGGCCGCCGCGGTGACTGTGAATGACCCGATGGCTTCCTGGGCAGCCACCATCAGGCTCATCCCGGGGAGCAGGGCGATGATCCCGCCGACGATCACCAACGAAGCCTGGAACGGAAGCTCTTCGACTCTTGACTCCAGCCCGCGAATCCCCACCGCAATCATTGCCACCCCGAGAGCGAGGGTGAGATTGACGAAGAACGTGGGGACCCGTCGGCGGGCCATGCGGCTGCCGACCAGTCCGGTGGCCATCGCTGCCAAGAACGCCACCGTTGGTGTGATGAAGTCTTTGGCACGGAGCGGCGTGCTTGCATCGGTCGAGAGGGCGCCGAGCTGGACGGTGATAGCGGCTGCCAGGACACCGAACGCGACGATGACGAACCAACGCGGGTAGGGGCGGCGCAGGTGTTCGATCGTCGAGAGGCGCGCGTCCACCGCATCCGGTTGGAGGCGTCCCTCGGACAGATCGAGCACCAGTTGATGTGCGGCCGCCACGCGGGCGAAGTGCATTGAGCGGCCCCGCACCACACGCATGTCGGTGAGACCCGGTCGGTCGTTGGTGGGTGCGATGCTGATGATGATCGACCCATAGGTGATGTCGACCTCGAAGACACCAAGTCCAACCGCGGTACCGACGGCGAAGATCGCCGCCTCGACCTCCTCGGTGGGCGCGCCGCAGGCCAAGAGGAGGGTGCCGACTCGAAGCGCGAGCGAGGCACCCTGGTCAACCGCTGCCAGTTTGGCGTCGTCACCCGGCCCGCGTCTGGGGTAGACAGCGCGGGTAGGTGTGCGAACCACGGGAATCGGTGCCGTCTCACCGCGCCAAAGCGCGGTACGCCAGCGGGGAGGCGTCGGATCGGTCACCTAGCCAGTATTGCCCCCATCGGCTCGGTTCCTCCCCTATCAGCGGTGCGGCACTCGGACTGTCAGGGCCCCGGGCAGGACCTTGGCGATGAACCCGTGCCCGTCGTCGATGAGGTCGCCGTCGATCTGACGCGGTCGCGCGCGATGCGTCGTGACGACCACCTTGCGCCCGCGCAGCAACGTACGGGCCGGGTCGTCTTCGTTGCTGTGACCACGGAGAACCCCCCACGACGACCGCACGTAGTCGGCGCTGGTCGTTGGCTCGAAGACGAGAACCTCGAGAGTGCCGTCGTCGGGTACCGACTCGGGCAGCAGCTCGAGCCCACCGATGAGTGTCCCGACGTTGGCGATCAGGCACGTCCGCGCGTAGAAGGTGTGTTCGGGACCATCGTCGACCTGCACGCGAAGCCGGATCGGGTGGTCGCGCACGGTGCGTGCGGCCTGCACCGCGTATGCGCCCCAACCGAGGCGGGCTTTCACCGACTCACTCACATCCATCATTGCGGCGTCCCACCCCATGCCGCACATCACCGCCGAGACCTCGTGCTGACCCTTGCCGAGAGAGATGTCGAAGACGTCGATTCGCCGGTCGTCGCCGCCGAAGACTGTGCCCAGTGCCGCAGTGGTCTCGAGCGGAATGTTGAGGTTTCGCGCGAGCAGGTTGCCCGTGCCCTGAGCGATGATCCCCAGCGGGACGTTGCTGTGCAGCATTCCTGCCACCACGGCGCGAACGGTGCCGTCGCCGCCGCAGGCGATGACAAGTTTGGCGCCGTCCTCGATTGCCTGCGCGGCAGATGCGGTGCCGAGGTCGTCCGGTCGAGTCTCAATCCACTTCAGCGCACCGAGCTCGTACTGCTCGGCGGCCGTTGTGAGCTGAGAGCGAAGGGTGTCAGGGTGATCCACTTTGGTGGGATTGACGATCGCGACGACGCTCATGCATGGACGCTACTCGGTGGGCCCGCGACCCCGGTGCCGTAGGTCTCCGGTGCTCAGCCGCCACAATGGAAGGATGCGGGTCTCAACTCCGGTCGGCAGGCTTCCTGCGTCCGTCGTCATCGCCGGCAACGTGCTGTTCTGGCCGGCGTGGACGGCACTGGTGGGCTACGCGGCCCAGCAGGGGCCGGCTGAGCGGTTCTCGCGGGACGACCGGCTCACTCGCCTCCGGCCATTCGAGAACGATGGTGGCTGGTACCGGGAAACGTTGCGGATCGATCGCTGGAAGACCCGCCTTCCGGAGGCTGGCTCAGCATTCGGTGGCTTCGAGAAGCGCACGGTGAGCGGCGGTGACCCTGTCGTGATGGAGCAGTTCGTCGTCGAGACGCGGCGTGCTGAGCACGCGCACTGGGGCATGGTGAGTGGTGTTGCGCTGACCTTGCTGTGGAACCCCTGGTGGGCCGCTCCAGCCAACGTCGCGTTCGCTGCCGGCAGCAACCTCCCGTGCATCGCCGTGCAGCGGTACAACCGGGCCCGGTTGGGACGGGCGCTGGCGGCCGTGCGACGTCGCGCTACATCTTCTCGATTACCTCGCTCGGTCCGATGACGATGACTGGGTCGAGATCTGGGTCGAGCCACTTCAACACGCTGCGCATCTGATCGCGAGCGATCGAGATGCATCCGGCTGTGGCGCCGGTCCCGTTGACGTGAAGGAAGATGCCGCCGCCGGCAGACGTGTCAGCTTTGTTGGTGGCGACCCGCTCGCCGCGCTGCCATTCGATGCCGCTGGGAAGGTTGTAGTCGATGACGACCGCGTACCGGTACTGCGTGCTGTAAGACTTCAGCCGCTCGGCCCACTCCGGCCGCCAGTCGGCTTGCTGCATGCGCTGCCCCTGAAGCACGTTGTAGGTCTTCGCATCCCTGGGGTCGTAGGGCCACCAGTCATTCTTGTCGACGCGTCGGTACGGAAGGTCGACGCCTGATGGCTGTGCCAAGCCGAACCCGCGAAGCAGACCGAACGTTCCTGCTGGCGTGGTGCCGGTGCCCTGCTTTCGGTTGTCTGCACGTCGGACGCCGTTCCAGCCGACCCGGGCCGGGACTGGGGCGACAATCTGTGTCCACGTGCCCTCGGCGTCCTGCTGCCAGGTCTGCAGCCTTCCGTGACTTGTGGTCCAGCTCCGAGTGGTCACGACGATCACCTGCTGGCTGGCACCGATGTGGGTCAGCCGCTCAGGCAGCGGTTTGCGATCGGCGGCCAGACCTGCGGTGGGCACGCCGATCATCGTCAGGGCGACCATGATGGTCGACGCGATACCTGTGACGGCGACTGAACGTCGCGGGAAGAGAGCCATCGAGCTCAGTATCGGCCCTTCTGTCGGGCAACCTGACCGCCGTGGGCTGGCCTGGGAGGATGGGGCTGTGAAAGGTCGCCTCTTTGTCGCAGCGCAGGGGGTGCTGATCGTCGTCGTCGTGCTGAGTCCCCGATGGGCCGATCAGTGGGATGCCCCGCCTTGGGTCGGCTGGGCTGGGTGGACCCTCGCAGCCGTTGGTGCCGTCGTGACCGTGGCTGCTTTCCCGCAACTTGGCGGGGCGCTGACGCCACTGCCGGAGCCGCGCCCAGGCGCCGAGCTCACCACTGCTGGCCTCTACGGGTGGGTACGGCACCCGATCTACAGCGGCGTCCTGGCCATGGGCTGGGGGTGGACGCTGGCCCACCCGACGTTGACCACTGCCGCAGCCACTGTGGCACTCACGATCTTGCTGGCGACCAAGGCCAGGTATGAGGAGGGCCTGCTGCGCCAACGATTCGCCGCCTACTCCGAGTACGCAGCGCGCACTCCACGGTTCGTGCCGCGGCTGCACCGAGGCCGAGCTGAGTCCGGCTAACTGCGGCTGAGGCGTCCGGTCGCCGCCGCGAATCCGAGCACCGAGCGGGGCTCAAATGGCGCTCGCCACATACCGCCGTGCAGCGCCTGCGAGGTGAAGAGATCCATCGCATTCTCCAGGTGGACGCCCGGGTTGGCGACCGATTCCGCGCTGCGCAGGTCGTGCACCAGCAGCGCCGCCATCACCTGACGGCTTGCCTGCGGTGCGAACACGCGCAGCCCGAAGCGGTGGGAACCGCCATAGGCAGCTTCGAGCATCGAGCTGCTCACGACGGACTGGGTGCGGGTGGCCGGCGCGACGTTGATCGAGACCCATGTTCCGGTCTCGCGCGCCCTGGTTGCCCGCCACTGCTGGATGCGTTTGGCCAGTGCGTAGTTGGCCCCCTGTTGGATGATCAGTCCGTCGAACACCCCAAAGCGCTGACCACTCTGCATGGTCAGCATGCCTGCGTAGTTGGGTCGAAAGACCCGACGACCAGCGAGCCCGCGAGCCATCGCGACGACCGGGCTCGACCCCTCGAATCCACGGAGCGCATGGGAAACGGCCTCACCGGGAACCGCGTACGCGTCTGTTGGCGTTGCCAGGTAGGCAAGTCCGATGTCGTTCCGTCGGTCGAGCAGGGTGGCGATGATCGCGTCGACAGCAGACGCCGTGCGCACGTGCGTTGCTCCGGCCGCATAGACGTAGTCGCCGATGACGAGTGGGCCCTCGATCTGCATCAGCCACTCAGTGACTTCTGGAGCCTCGGTGATCACGTCGGCTCCGGCAGCCATCGCGATCTGGCTGTCGCCGGGGGTGCCCCCAAGCGATTGACGCACCGGCAGGGTGAGCCGACCGGGAGAGCGTCTGGCGATGTCGACGAGCCGTTGCCAGGTAGCCGGATTCGGTAGGTCAAGGGCAACAACATGGGCACCCCAGCCGAGCAGCGCCTCGTACGGACCCATCTCGGCACCAGCGCCCATCACCACGATCGTCTGCTCACGGAGATCAAGCCACTCCGAGTGCTCATCGACCATGCGGAGCGCAGCGACCGCTGATGGCTCGGCGGTGCCGTCGTCGACCCAGCGATCCAGCAAGTGTGCGAGCTCTGAGCCCCGAACCGGTCGCTCGTCGTCGTAGAGCACCAGCCCGGCATTGCTCGGTGGTCCGCCGCCCTCGATGGTGACGCCGTGGAAGTAGCGCGCACGCGGCACGTCCATGGCCTCGAGGATGGAACCTTCGGCGCCTTGGCGTCGGAACCGCATCGTCGAGTGGAGCGCGGCGAGTCCGTCCGAGGCGATGAGACCGGCGTTCACCCCGGCTGACAGACGTGTCAGCTCGCGGAAGTGCGTGGGGTAGTCGCGGTACCAGTGGGCCTCGTCCCGCGCTGCCTCGCTAGCTGCTGTGTCGACGCGGGCTGTTGCAGTCGAGATGACGTGACGTCCAACGGGTTGGGTGGCCCGCTCGCCCCTTGCGAGCGGGAAGACGACGCCGGCGTGTGACTCCGGTGTGGCCGTCCGCGCCTTGCTGCGACGTCTCATGGTCGGACTTCGGAGATCGCGGCGCGGTGCAGTCGGTCTCGAACAGCGTGCCCGACCCCGGTGTCCGGGGGCAGAACGGCGACGACCACGTCCAGCCCAGCATCGTCAGCTGCGTGCAGCGCTGCGTAGAGGGCGAACGCGTACTCGGCAGCGTTGGCCGGGGCGGCCAGGCGAACGTGGTCGACGGCGGGTACAGCGACGTTGGAGAGGGCAATGAGCCCGAAAGGGACGACGACTTCGGTGAGCGCGTCAGCGACCGCATCGGCCTCGACGGTCAGGACCCGGGCGGTCGGTGCATAGTGGGCCGCCGTCGTGCCAGGTGCCCGGACGCCGCCATCAGCCATTGACACTTCCCGGCCGGTGACCTCGGCGACTTGTTGGGCGGTGATGGCACCGGCGCGGAGCAGCCGAGGAGTGTCGTCCCAGGCCCCGATGATCGTCGACTCGACGCCGACCGGGCAGCGGCCACCGTCCAGGACGACGTCGCGGCGAGCGTCGAGAACCGCGCCGAGCTCGGCCATGACGTGTTCGATGGTGGTTGGGCTCACTTGGCCGTAGCGATTGGCCGAAGGCGCGGCCAGTCCGTCGCCGAACTGCCGGAGCACCTCTTGGGTCAGCTGGTGCGCCGGGACGCGTAGTCCGACCGTTGATTGTCCTCCGGTGACGGCGTCCAAGACGTCGTCCAAGCGGTTGACGATCAGCGTCAGTGGCCCTGGCCACATGGCGTCAGCCAGCGATCGGGCCCAGCCGGGAACTGCCGTTGCCCAACGGTCGATGGCGCCGGCCTCTGGCAGGTGCACGATGACCGGGTGGGTGGGTGGTCGGCCCTTCGCTGCGAAGATCGCCGCGACAGCCGAAGGGGATCGAGCGTCGCCGGCCAGGCCGTAGACGGTCTCGGTAGGGAGCGCGACCAAGCCCCCGCCGCGTAGAGCGGCGACGGCGTCCCCCACGTCGCGCGTGATCCGAATCGTCACCCCCCAAGTGTGGGGGGTGCACCGGGGGGTGAGTCATCGGCCCATCAGGTGGGTTCAGGCTGCGGTTTGGGTTCGCCTGGCCCGGCGCTGGCGGGAGCGACGCAGCGATCGGCGTTCCACCTCGGTGAGCCCACCCCAGACGCCGTAGTCGAGACGGGCGTCCAAAGCGAACTCCAGGCACTGCTTGCGCACCGGACAGCCCCGGCAGATGGCCTTGGCGGCCGCCCCATGGTCCGAAGGCCGATCGGGGAAGAAGACCTCAGGGTCGATCGACTGGCAACCGGCCTCGATATCCCAGTTCATGGCACCTCCGCGGTCTGGCCCGGTCAAGGGCGAGACCAGTAGGACGCCGCGGGGAGGCCCCTGGTTCCCCTGTTTGGCTCAGAGCACTTTGGCGCGGACCTTGAAGAGGCGATCGTCGTCCTTGGGGACGCCGCGGCAGGCGAATGAGGTCGAGCGCTTCATGCAGCCCTTGTACCGGGTGCTGGTGTTGATCAAGGCGACGTCAACGGTGGTGACACTGCCCCGTCCGAACGCTACCCGGGCCTGACCGTTGCCCTGCTTGCTCAGCTTGACCCGCAACGCCTTGGACCGACCGGAGTCGAAGCGCACGACGACGCGTACCGCGGGCGCGAACCCCCGGGGTGGGCCGTCGATGCGAATCTGCAGGCGCCGCCCGGGGGGAGCGCTGTCAGCTGGGACGTAGGTGACGTAGGCAGCCGCGAGGTGGTCGATCGGCGTCCCGAGCCATCCGGTGTCCTCACCGCGGGCACCCAGTGCCAGACGTGGCGAGTAGGGAACCGGGTAGGCCGCACCCTCGCGGTAGCCAGTGCTCGGCTTGAGGTTCACCTTGACGAAGTCGGCAAAGACCTTGCTGAAGTCGGAACCCTGTCGGGCGATCGCGCGGCGGATCGCGCGCATCGAGTAGGTGTCGTTGTCGTTGCGGCTGATCTGCTTCGGACTGTCGTCGGCGAGCCGCCAGATGGTCGCTACGAAGTCCCTGCCGAACCGCTCCGACAGGTAGCGGAAGAAGAGCCATGACCCGTACTGGTGGCCCTGACGTCCGAAGTCGAGCGGAGTCGCCGGAGCAGACAGGGCACTGTGTTGCAGGTAGGTGCGGTTGAGGTTGACGGCTGTGAACACCTCGTCCTCTGCCCATGCAGCCGTGCCTTCGCTCATCCAGGTGTCCTCGCGATAGTCGTAGGCGAACTCGACCGCGTGGAAGAACTCGTGTGCAGCAGACACCCTGAGGTGGTCGCCAGGTGTTGCCGCAGGAAACTGGCCGGCTCGGAAGTCGTTGTCCAGCACGATGAACGAGGACATGTCGCGGTAGGCGTAGCGCGAGCCCTTGGCGAGGTGCGGATCGTCGGATGACGTGTAGCCGGCGAGTCCAGCACTGCCGGTGTCGGCGAGGTACACGTCGAACCGGTTGTCGCCGCCGTTGGCGGGTGAGCGGCCATCGGGCAGCGGCGCCCGGAAGCCGAGCTTGCCGACGATCGTCGCCCAGCTGGTGCTCACGGCTGACATCGTCTGCTCGACCTGATCGGGGATGCCGTCAGAGTCGCTGTCGGCATCAGGGACGGCGTGTACGCCCGAGTCGGTCCAGTGCACACAGAGCGGACGGGTCGGGTGGCAGACGGGGGACTCAGCTGCCTCGCGGGTGCCCCACGACATGTTGCGGCCGAACTCGACCTTGCCGCCGGTCGGCCGGGCGAGCAGAGCCGGCGCGTCGAGCCGGTCGGAGGTCGGTGCCCCAGCCGCCGTTGTGGCTGGCACCGCAGCGCCCAGTGAACCAGTGAGGAGGGCGGCAGCAGCCACCGAAACGACCGCGAGTGTGCTGCCGCGCGCGCCGAGGCGCGATGGTTGGAACGGGAAATGCATGGTGAGGAGCCCTCCCCCAGGCAGGAACGATTCCCTGAGCATGCCGGTACTTCGTACCCGGCGACAGGCGCCCAGGTGAAGTTCGGTCAAACGGGCGACCCGGTGTCACCGAACGTGAGTAGTGCCATGCTCTCAGTGCGCGAATTTCCACCGAGGAGACGTCGAGCGCGGGGGATAGAGGGCCGCCTCGTAGATCACCAGACCAGGTGCACCAGATACCGCCGCCCTGGCCAGGTCGTCCCTGAGATCGTCGGGATTGGCCGGGCGCTTCACTGACAGGCCGAAGGCCGCACCGAGTGCAGCCCAGTCCGGTGCGTCTAGGTCGACGCCGCGTTCGCGATGGCCGCCGCGCCGCTGGTCGAAGCGGAGCATTCCGTAGCCGCCGTCGGCGACGACGAGCACGGTGACCGGAAGGTTCTCTTGAGCCAGCGTGGCGAGCTCGCCGGTGGACATGGCGAGGCCGCCGTCCCCGACCACGGCGAGGGTTGGTGTTCCGGTTGCCGCGACGCCGAGCGCAGCCGGCAGCCCATAGCCCAGTGTTCCCCAGCCCACTGGGTAGAGCAGCTGGCGCTGGCCGTGCACTGCGGCGTATCCGCCCACCCAGTAGCCGGCAACGGCCATGTCGCACACCACCGGATTGCCAGGGGGCCACGTTCGCTCGATTGCGTCGACGACGGCCATGGCCTCGGCGGTGCGCGGATCAGCCACAGCGGAAGCGCGGATGGCGTCGCGGATCAGGAATGGCGAGTCTGCCCAAGGCTCACGGCCGCCGAGGCGGATGGCGACTGCGTCGACGAAAGCAGCAACGTCGGCGCCGACGGTCAGGTCGGGATCGAACGCGCCGCTGGGCAGGAGGTTCACATCGATCACGCGGGCCGGCCGTGGCAATGACCAGTGGGCGGTCGTCATGCCGTCGAGGGCGGAGCCGAGCACGAGCAGCAGGTCGGCCTCGGCCATGAGGGCGCTGGCACGGGGCTCCATGGCGGGGGCATCGACGAGCAGTGGGTGTCCGGGCTGCAAGACGCCGCGTGCGGCGTAGGTGGCAAAGACCGGAGCACCCAAGCGCCAGGCGAGGAGGTCGATGTCGGCCCCCGATGCAACGGCGCCGCCGCCGGCCCAAAGGGCCGGTCGTCGCGAGTGCTGCAGCAGGTCGACGGCAGCGTTGACGTCGGTGGCCGTCGGCGCAGGAGGTGCGGTGACGGCCGCGGGGGGCGACGCTGGGGCGTCAGCGGTCAGGACGTCGGCAGGGACGCCGAGGAAGACTGGCCCGCGCGGATGGCTCATGGTTGCGGCGATCGCCTCCGCGACGGCTTCTGCTGCCGCTTCCGGAGTGCGGGGTTGCAGGACTGACTTGGCCAAGGGGGCGAACCAGGCGCCCTGATCGATTGACTCGTGCAGGAGGCCGCGAACGTGATCGCGTTCGCGCAGCGATTCGGGGACATCGCTGGCGATGACGAGTAAGGGGACGCCGCTGGCTGCTGCTTCACCGAACGCCGCCAACGTGTTGGCCGCTCCCGGGCCGGAGGTGACCAGGGCGACGCCGAGTCCGCCCGTTGCGCGGGCCAGGCCGTCTGCTGCGTAGGCGGCGGTCTGCTCGTGGCGGACGGTGATGACTCGGATCCCCGTCGGGTGGGTGCCAGTCGTGTCCAGGTCGCGCCAGAAGGACAGATTGTGCACGCCCGGCAGTCCAAACGCTGTGGTGACTCCGGCGTCAGCGAGGGCGGCGAGAATCTGGTCGGCCGTGGTCGTGCTGGTGACGCGCATCACGCGCGCATCGTCGCACACCGCAGCCGCCCCAGCTGCGGGGAGTTAGGCGAGGGCGGCTTGGGCGAACGCCTCAGCGTCAGCGGTGTCCTTGAAGACCAAGATGGTGGCGACGGAGCCTTCGAGCCACGCGTATGCGCTGCCGGTCTGGTTGGGAACGGCAATGGTCACGACCTTGGTGCCGTTGATGTCCTCGTAGTTTGGGGCTGCGTTACTTCCGGCAACGCCTCCCGCGAAGCCGGGGAGGAAGCCTTCCTCGAAGCCGGCAGCACTCGCTGCCTCGGGGCTGATGGCGAGGCGCATCACCAGGCCAGCATCCTGCCCGTTCTTCTGGACGAGCTTGGCATCGATGCCTTCGATCTGTGGCGTCCCTTGAAGTGCTGAGTTCAGTTGATTGAACTGGGCACCCGGAAGCTCTGCGTAGGTGAAGCCATTGACGTCAGGGAAACTGCCGACATCCCCGGAGGTCGTGCTCGCGTCCGGTGATGGCGACGAACTGACCGACTCAGTCGCTGATGGGGTCGGCGTCGTGTCGCCAGCTGCTGGAACGGTGTCATCGCCACCGCATCCAGTCAGTACGACCGCGCATGACGCGATCAGGGCAACGGCGGCGACACGAACGGAACGCATGAGACTCCCCGGATAGGTGGTGATACGAGCCTAGAGGTTGAGTGGCTGAGCCCGACAGCGCCTACGGTACCGTCATTTCGTGACCAATCCGTTGACCGAACTGCGCGCCAAGCGCGCCGAAGTGGCCGCCGAGCTCGACGGGCTCACGCAGCCACCGCCAGACTCCGGCGGAATCTCGTTCGGCAAGCGTGTGGGTGATGGCACCAGCATCGCCGTGGAGCGCATCACTCAGGTCGCTGCGCACGATGGGCTGCAGGTGATGCTGGCCGAGATCGACCGCGCCGAGGCGAAAGTGCTCGACGGAACTTATGGCGTCTGTGACACCTGCCTCGAGCCGATTGCGCCAGCTCGGCTCGAGGCCCGCTTCTGGTCGACGCACTGCGTCAGCTGCGCCTGACGCCAGCGAGCGGACCCTCCACCGATGGCGCCAACAAGCTTCCCCCGTCGGGTGATGCGGGCCTGGCGAACGACTGCTCCGTTCGGTCTCGCAGCCGGAACGCTCTACTTCATCATCATCGCTGCCCTGTCGATCTTCACGACCGTGGTGGCGGGCGGCGCGCTGTCGCTCTTCGGGTTGGTGCTCTTCCTTGGCGTCGGCGCCGGGCTCGGACTGCTTCTGGGCGTCGCGACCGGCGTCACAGTTGCCGCCGCGTTGCCACTGGCTCACGGAGTGACAGTGCAGCGGGTTGTTGGGGGCATCGCCGGGGGGCTACCTGTTCTCGCCTTCACGGTGTGGGAGTACCGGACGGGGACCATCGGCGTCCTGGTGGCCGACGTCACCACGGTGATTGCGGTGCCAACCCTGGTTGCTGCCATTGGCTCGGCGGCGCTGGCGCCCAGGCTGGCCGAGGGAACTCAGCCGAAGCGGCCAGAGATGTAGCCCTCGGTACGCGGGTCTGACGGGTTGGTGAAGATCTTGTTGGTCTTGTCCATCTCGACCAGGCGGCCGTGTCGGACACCTTCGTCGTCGATCTCGGCGGTGAAGAACGCGGTGCGGTCGGAGACGCGGGCAGCCTGCTGCATGTTGTGCGTGACGATGATGATCGTGTAGTCGCTGGCCAGCTCGCGCATCAGGTCTTCGATCTTCGAAGTGGCGATGGGGTCGAGCGATGCACACGGCTCGTCCATCAGAATCACGTCCGGTTGCACGGCGATGCATCGGGCGATGCAGAGCCGCTGCTGCTGCCCACCCGAAAGCGCGAGCGCGCTCTCCTTGAGCTTGTCCTTGACTTCGTCCCAGAGTGCGGCGCGAGTGAGCGCCTCCTCGACGACGTCGTCCATCGAGTTGACCTTCCACCCGTTGACGCGAGGGCCATAGGCGATGTTGTCGTAGATCGACTTCGGGAAGGGGTTGGGCTTCTGGAAGACCATGCCGACGCGACGGCGAACTTCGATGGTGTCGACATCATCAGCGTAAACATCCTGGCCGTGGTACATGACCGTGCCTTCGACACGAGCACTGGCGATGAGGTCGTTCATTCGGTTGAAGCAGCGCAGGACGGTTGACTTGCCGCACCCAGACGGACCGATCATGGCGGTGATGCGGTTCTTGCCGAAGTCCATGTCGACGTTGCGGACTGCCTGGTAGCTGCCGTAGAAGACCGAGAGATCGCGAGTGGTGATGACCGACTCGTGGACGCCGTTGTTGTCGTCGCTGTCGGTTGCCCCGCTGGTTACGGCGGCAACTGAGACGGGCAGGTCGGGCGTTGACTCGGTCATGGCTCCTGCCAGCGACTCGTTGACGCGTATACGGGTACCGCTGGTAGACACGCTACTGGCTGCGGAAGGGCTCGGGGTGTCGTTGGGGATGCTCATTGAGCTACCACCGCTTCTGGGTCTTGTTACGGATGTAGATGGCGACCGAGTTCATCGAGAGCAGCAAGATCAGCAGGACGACGCTTGCGGCAGCCGCCAGGGTGCCGTACTCGGGCCGCGCCTCGGTGGTCCAGCTGTAGATCTGCACCGGGAGCGCAGTGAAGTTGCTCATCAGCCCATCAGGATTGAACTGCACGAACGAGACACCGAGCATCAGCAGCGGGGCTGCCTCTCCGATCGCCCTCGAGAGGGCCAGGATGGCGCCGGTTGCAATGCCCGGGATGGCGGCCGGAAGTACCTGTCGGTACACGGTCTGCCACTGCGTGGCACCGAGGGCGAGCGAGCCAGCCCTGATCGACTGCGGCACTGCCCTGATCGCCTCGCGGCTGGCGATGACGACGACCGGGAGCACCAGCAAGGCGAGGGTGATCGACCCGGTCAAGATTGTCGGGCCGAATCCGAGCCCGCGCGAGATGAAGGCGAGTCCGAGGATGCCGAAAACGATGGAAGGCACCGCAGCGAGATTGAGGATGTTGATCTCGATGGCGCGGTTGTACCAGCGGTCGGCGTCGCCGTACTCCTCGAGATAGATGGCGGCGAGGATGCCGGTGGGCAGTGACCAGAGCGCGGTGAAGGTCATCAGCCAGAGCGTCCCGGTGATGGCCGACTGGGCTCCGGCCGTCTCGGGCAGGACTGAGGACGGCATGTTGGTGACCAGCCGGAAGTCGAGCCGACTCCAGCCCTTGATGAACACGTAGGTGAGCAGGACGACAAGGGTGACAAGTCCGACGGCCATGCAGAACCAGAGCAGCCACTTAAAGGCCCGCTCGCGGAGGGGCTCGCCAGTGGCCTTCAGCAGGGGGCGATCGAGAGGTGCAGGTGGAGAGAGGGGAGGCTCGGTGATGGTCACTCGTACACCTCCCGGTACCTACGCACCAGGCGAATGCTGATCATGTTCATGATGAAGGTCATCACGAAGAGCAGGGCTCCGACGGCGAAGATCGTTTTGTAGATGGTCGTTCCGGTGGCGATGTCTCCCGATGCAGTCGCGGCGATGAACGCGGTCATGGTCTGGTGGATCTCCAACGGGTTCCACGAGGTGTTCGGCTGCAGGCCAGCTGCCATCACAACGATCATCGTCTCGCCGATAGCGCGGGAGATGCCGAGGACGAATGCAGCGGTGATCCCGGACAGCGCCGCCGGGACTACCACTCGGGTGGAAACCTGACGGCGGTTACTGCCGAGTGCGAAAGCTCCTTGCCGCAAGCCGCTGGGGACGGCCGACATGGCGTCCTCCGAAAGCGACGCAACCGTCGGAATGATCATGACTCCCATGACCAGGCCAGCAGACAGCGCGTTGTAGATCTGCGGAAGCTCGGCGTCGCCGGGAAGGAGCCAGCGAAGGAGTGGAGTCACCAGGGTCAGGGCGAAGAAGCCGTAGATGACGGTGGGGATTCCAGCCAGGATTTCCAGCGCAGGCTTGAGCGCCCGCCGGGCTCGATCGCCGGAATACTCCGAGAGATAGAGCGCTGACCCAAGGCCAAGCGGCAGCGCAACGATGCTGGCGATGACCGTGATGAGGAGGGTGCCAACGATCAGTGGCCAGACCCCGAACTCAGGGTTGGCGAACGTCGGGCTCCACTTCGTGCCGAAGAGGAAGTCGGTGATCGGGACTTCGGTGAAGAACTGGTACGCCGGGACGAAGAGCGAGATGACGATTCCAACGGTGGTGGCCACTGAAACCAACGCCGCGAGCAGCAGAACGACGAAGACCGCGCGTTCGCCACGTCGCGAGCGCTGTTGCCGCAGGAACCCTTCGGCTCCTGCGGCAACAGCGCGCTTGTCGACGATCGTCGACGTAGTCGAACTCACGGTCAGGCCGCATCCACCGCCGACTGGAAATCAGCCAGCTCAGAGTCGAGCATCGACTTCTGTTCATCGTTGAGTGCGATGAACTGGGCGGCCTCGGCGATTGCCGAGTCGTTCGCAACGAAGTACTCCACGAACGCCTTGGCGGCCGGGTTGCTCGCCGCCTTCTCGATCGACGGGTAGATGTACAGCTCGCGGGAGAGCGGCTGGTAGGTGCCGTCGGCCACGGTCTCGGCGCTCGGTGCCACGCAGCCGTCACCGTTGTCGATCTGAACAGCGGTCAGGCTGTCGGCGTTCTGCTCGTAGTACGAGTAGCCGAAGTAGCCGAGCCCGCCAACGCTGCCTTCAACACCGGTGACGGTGTTGTTGTCGTTCTCGGTCGGTGAGTAGTCGGTGCGGCTGGCGCCTTCTTCACCGTTGATGGCGTCGGTGAAGTAGTCGAACGTGCCTGAGTCGGTGCCGGCCCCGTAGAGCGAGAGCTCTTGGTCGGGGAAGGACGGATCGACCTGGTTCCAGTTGGTGATCTTGCCCTCAGCCTTTGGCTCCCAGATCGTCTTGAGCTGGTCGACGGTGAGGCAGGTGGCCCAGTCGTTCTCCTTGTTGACCACCAGAGTAATGGCGTCATTGGCGACGACCATTTCTTGGTACGTGACACCGTTGTCTTTACAGATCGCTGCCTCGTCGTCCTCGATCGGGCGAGATGCATTGCTGATGTCTTTCTCGCCGGCGCAGAACTTCTCGAAGCCTCCGCCGGTGCCGGACTCGCCCACCGTCACCTGGACGTCGGGGTTGTCAGTACCGAAGAACGTCTGGTCGGCGGCGACCTTGGCCATCGGGCCAACGGTGCTGGAACCGTCGATAGCCACCGAACCGGTGAGGCCAGAACCGCCGCCGGTGTCTCCGCCGTCGTTGCTGCTGCCGCCGCAGGCGG
>JBBQAL010000111.1:0-8853 GCA_038316135.1 Candidatus Nanopelagicales bacterium
CTTGGAGTAGATGCTCTCGATCCTGGCGCGGACGTTGAGGCCATCGTCGTCCGCCTTGGTCCGCTCGTTGGCGTTAAGCGGTTCGCGGAACCCCAAGGCCCACTGGCCCTGACCACGAGAGCGCTCGACCCGCGGCCGCGCTGGGGGCGCATCGTGGGTGTCGGTGGTCATCGAGGCACGTCCTCTGAGGGCAGGGCGTGCGAACTCGGATCGGCCGGAGTCGTTCCGGCTGGCCGCGCTCGCGCACCTGGTGGGGGCAGGGCTCTTACAGCGAGTGCGGACAACAGCCGCTGCCGACCACCCGCATGAGATCGACATGGCGCCGGCTCACGAGCGGGTGTGCCATGCCGACCGGGTGGCGGTCGTGGGCTGCGAACATGGGACGAGCATGCCACAGCCGTCTCACATGTTGTGCGCGAGTCTCACACGGCGAGACAACACGTGTCGCTTGGCTGTGCGCTATCGCCTATGGTCGATTCATGCGAAACAGATTTCAGATGAAAGCGGTCGTTGGTGTTGGGGTGTCATTGGTGGCGGTCCTGTCGGTGCTGACCGGGTGCGGATTGCAGGACGCGGCCAACCAGGCAGTCGATCAAGCTGCTGAGCAGGCGAAGGACGCCGTTGGGGCGCTGTCAGCGGACGCGGCGTCGGCCACGGTCGGGGCTGCCGTCGAACAGACTCTGGCCGAGGCCGGCTATACGCTCAGCGAACCGCCGGCCTGCTCGACCGATCTCAAGGCGTCGGGAATCCGGCTGGGGCTGGGTGGGGAGGCCACCTGTACGGGGGAGACATCGACAGGTTCTCGCTACCAGGCGACGTTTGATGGTCTGATCACCTTGCAAGGGCGATGCCCTGGGAGCCTGCAGGTGGATATTGTGGGTGATCCGGCAGTGTCGCTCAAGAGGATCGACGTCTGTCGCATGGCTCGCCTTTTGGAGGGTGGATGACCGGGTTCGTCAGCACTGATGAATGGGTGGAGCGGGGCCGCGTTGCGCGTCAAGCAATGTCGCGAAAAGCGCTCGCTGAACACGTCATCGCGAGCGACCGGCCTGACCCGGTAGCTCTGATGTACGCGTCGGATGAGGGGCGCGACGCCGACCTCTTGCCACTGAAGTACGAGCGAATGGGCGTCTCGCCGTTCACGTTCTACCGAGGGTTTGCTGCGATGCACGCTTACGATCTCGGTCAAGGCCAACACACGGGGTTGGACGTCCAGCTCTGCGGTGACATGCACCTGTCCAACTTCGGTGTTTACGCATCGCCCGAACGCAATCTGGTGTTCGACGTCAACGACTTCGACGAGACGCTCCCTGGTCCCTTTGAGTGGGATCTCAAACGACTCGTGACGTCATTCGCGGTGATGGGTCGCACGCGTGGATTCTCGCCGGCAGCGACTTCGGCGGCTGTGCGCACGGTTGCGGAGGCGTACCGGCTCCGCATCACCGAGCTGGCCGAGATGAACTACCTGTCCGTCTGGTACGAGCGAATGGACCAGAGCACGTTGGAGACACTTGCGGGCTCCATGGCAAAGAAGCGCGTAGGCAAGCAGATGGAAGCCGGGCTGGCGAAGGCGCGCGGCAGGACTCATGCGCGGGCTGCTGCCAAGCTGACCGAACTCGTCGATGGGCAGCGCCGCTTTCTGTCCGACCCACCCTTGTTGACGCCGGTTGACCGCACAGCGGCAGAGGCCAGCATGCTGACACAAATCTTCGCCAGCTACCGGTCGACACTTTCGGCCGATCGCTCCCACCTTCTCGAGCGGTACCGAATGGTCGACATTGCCCGGAAGGTCGTCGGAGTCGGCAGTGTGGGTACCAGATGCTGGGTGATTCTTTTGGAGGGCCGCTCTCCCGAAGACCTGCTCGTTCTCCAGGCAAAGGAGGCGGGACCTTCTGTTCTCGAGCCGTATCTTCGGAAGAGCGCCTACCGGCACCAGGGACGCCGCGTCGTTGAAGGGCAGCGATTGACTCAGGCGGCCAGCGACATCTTCTTGGGGTGGGTCAACGGTTTGGAACAGTCACGCCAGTTCTATCTGCGGCAGCTCCACGACATGAAGGGCGGAGTCGACCCCGACCGGATGCCGGCCACCAACGTGCGCCCCTACGCCGAGTTGTGCGGTGTTGGGCTCGCCCGTGCACACGCTCGCGCCGGTGGCGCCACCATGATCGCGACCTATCTTGGCGCTAGCGATAAGGCTGACCGGGCGCTGGCGGAGTACGCAGCGGCGTACGCAGACCAGAACGACCGCGACTATGCCGCGTTCATGGCGGCCAGGTCCGGCTCTTAGCGCCGCCTGGCACGCGCGGCTGGACCCCTCAAAGCTCCAGTTCGGTCAACCCGGGGTGGTCATCGGGGCGACGTCCGAGTGGCCAATGGAACTTCCGGTCAGCCTCGGCGATCGACAGGTCGTTGATGCTGGCGAATCGGCGGGCCATCAGGCCTTGCTCGGTGAACTCCCAGTTCTCATTGCCGTAGCTGCGGAACCACTGACCCGAATCGTCATGCCACTCGTAGGCGAAGCGGACGGCGACGCGTTCGCCTTCGAAGGCCCACAACTCCTTGATCAACCGGTAGTCGAGCTCGCGAGCCCACTTACGAGTGAGGAACGCGTGGACCTCTTCGTGCCCCTTGGGGAACTCGGCGCGGTTCCGCCAGGCGGTGTCTTCGGTGTACACCTGCACGACGCGGTCAGGGTCGCGGGAGTTCCAGGCGTCCTCGGCCATCCGCACTTTCTGCGCGGCGGTCTCGGCGGTGAACGGCGGCAGGGGCGGTTTGGTTTCCACGGTTCGACGCTAACGCGGCTGCGGGACCGTGTCACTACAGTCAAGACTGTGGCTGACAGTCGATGGGGGCACTAAGGGTAGGGCGTCACTTCGAGGTGCCAGAAGCCAAGGAGGAAACCCAGAGCGATGACCAACACCAGGCTGACACACGCGACGCCGATGATGGCAAGGACCCGAATCTGCTCAAGGATCATCCTCTGATGCTCGGTCGCATCGCTGATCGAACGAAGCGCCGCGTCCACGGTGTCCCCTGCATCAGGGCTCGGCGATGAGTCATGCGCGTTGTTGCTCGCCGCAAGCCGACTCCTGAGAACGCTGTCTGATGTCGGGAGGCCACATCCGCGACAGATGTCGAGTCCCTCGCGCTCATCGGTACCGAACCTGGCCAGCTGTACGAGTCCGTGCGTGCACAGGGCAGAAGACATGCCGACAGTATTGCAGCGGTGGTTGCTGTTGGTGACGTGTTTGAAGCGAGCGTTGGTTAGTTCCAGGCCTTGGACGTGACTCTCCAGGTGCCACCCGAATCAGGCCTGCGATACTTCACGGTGGCAAGCGCGGGAACCGACCCGCACTTCCCGTAGAGCCGCGACGTGTAGTCGTACCTTGGCCCCCCGATGATCCCCGTCTGTGATCCGTTGACGTCAAGGATCTTGCTCACCCTTGTGACACTCATGCCCTTGTCGATTCGGCCGAACTCGCTGCGACTCGCGCAGTCTGGGGTGTCAGCCGAGGCGGGCGCTGGAGCGAGAACGACGACCGAAGCTGCCGACAGAATCAACACTGCCAGTAGATTCCTGGCGTGCATGGGCTGCTCCAGTTGCGTGCGACTCATCGGTGGTGGACATATTGAAATGTGGTGGGCGATACAGGACTTGAACCTGTGACCTCTTCCGTGTCAGGGAAGCGCGCTAGCCAGACTGCGCCAATCGCCCGCGGTGTTGCTGCGGTTCCTGCCGTAAAGCTCGTTCGTACTCAGTCCTACGAGGTGGAGACGGGATTTGAACCCGTGTAGACGGCTTTGCAGGCCGTTGCCTCGCCTCTCGGCCACTCCACCGGAGCAGGCCTCCCAGGTAAGACTAGGTGACCCTCCGAGCGGACGACGGGATTCGAACCCGCGACCCTCACCTTGGCAAGGTGATGCGCTACCAGCTGCGCTACGTCCGCGAATCCAGCCCCTTATGAGAGCTGGCGAACGGCAACGATAGCCGATCCTCGCAGGTCAGCCCAAAGCGGGAGCCGTGGCTGAGGGGATAGCGTGACGGGCGTGTCGGAGCCTGCAGTCACCCAGCCACTGGTCGTCACCGGCGATGCCTTGACCATCGATCAGGTTGTGGACGTCGCCCGTGGGCGACGTCTCGCCACCCTGGACGCGGGAGTGGCTGCCCGGATGGCCCCCACCCGCGAGGTCGTCGAGCGAGCGGTCGCTGAGAACCGCGTCATGTATGGGATCACCACCGGATTCGGCGCCCTGGCCAACACCCGGATCGCCCCAGGTGACCTGGCCGCGATGCAGCTGGCCTTGATTCGCTCCCACGCCGCAGGGGTGGGCGACTCATTGGCCGACGACGTGGTCCGGGCGCTGCTGCTGCTCCGGGCGCGCACTCTCTCGGTGGGGATCAGCGGGGTACGGGTCGAGCTGCCAGAGCGACTACTCCTGCTGCTCGAACGTGGCCTGCTGCCAGTGATACCGGGGCAGGGAAGTGTCGGAGCCTCTGGCGACCTTGCTCAGTTGGCCCACCTGGCGTTGCCACTTGTCGGGGAAGGTCGATTGCGGCGCGCTGGTTCGACTGACCTGTGGGGGAGCCCGGCGGCCGAGTTGCTCGCCGAGGAGGGGATTGAGCCGCTGGTCCTGCAGCCGAAGGAAGGCCTCAGTCTTATTAACGGCACCGAGCCGATGCAGGCTCGGCTAGCGCTGTCGGTTGATCAGTCGCGGTTGCTAGTCAAGGTTGCTGACCTCGCCTGTGCGATGTCGCTCGATGGTTTGCTCGGTACCGACCGTGCGTTCGATGCCAGGGTGATCGACATTCGGCCTCACGTCGGGCAGCTGCGCGTCGCCGACAACCTACGCCGACTGCTGGCCGGATCGGGGTTGCTCGCGAGCCACCGGCACGATCTCGAGCACGCCGTGCAGGACTCCTACTCACTTCGGTGCGCCCCGCAGGTGCACGGTGCCGTCCGTGACGTGCTCAGCCATGTCGCCTCGGTGCTCACGGTCGAGCTGGGAGCCGTCGTCGACAACCCGGTCATCGTGCCGACGCCGGATGGAACCGACTACGAAGTGATGTCGACGGGCAACTTCCACGGTGAACCACTCGCCTTCGGGGGAGACATGCTGGCTATTGCCATCTCTGAGCTGGCATCGATCAGTGAGCGCCGAACCGACCGGATGCTCGACCCGGCCTTCTCGCGTGGGCTCCCGCCCTTCCTCGCGCCGGCCGCTGGCACCAACAGCGGCTACATGCTGGCGCAGTACACGGCTGCGTCCTTGGTCAGCGAGAACAAGGTGCTGGCCCATCCCAGCAGCGTCGACACGATTCCGACCTCGGGAAACCAGGAAGACCACGTCTCGATGGGATGGACGTCGATGCGCAAGCTGCGGGACGTCGTCCGCAACGTTCGCAGCGTGCTCGCCGTCGAGATGGTATGTGCAGCTCAGGCGATCGACCTGCGCGCTGCCACTGCCGCGCCGAGCCCGGCGGTCGCGGCTGCCCACGCCGTTCTACGTGAGCACGTTCCCGCCATGAATGTTGACCGCGAAGTCGCCCCGCAGCTTGCAGCCGTCGACGCACTGCTTCCCGAGCTCGTAGCCGCGGCCGAGGGCGTCGCCGGATCGCTCGACTAGGACACGCGGCGCTTTCGTTGGAACCCTTCGCCCGCTTCGGGGACATCCTGGCCACTGACCTCCAGGAGGTCAGCAACGACCCGGCGTGCCTGGATGGCGCTGGGTGGTGGGCAGTGGTGCACACCTACGAGGGTCACTTCGCGGCCGCCCGCTTTGGACGAGTTGCGCCCGTCACCGAGCCCGAACCATCGCCGGCCCGCATGAGCATCGAGTGGAACCCGGTAGCCCGCACAGCGTGGGTGTCATCGATGACTCGCGGGCAGTACATGAACGCGGTTGAGCAGATTCGGGCCGCCATCGCAGCTGGCACCGTCTACCAGGCGAACATCTGCCGCATCCTCGCCGCACCCCGCGAAGGACGAGACCTGCGTGGGCTTGCCGACCTTCTGGCGCGCGATCACCCGGCTCCGCACGCTGGCGTGGTGATGCTGCCGGACAACGGTGTCGAGGTGGTCAGTGCGTCGCCCGAGCTCTTTCTCCGACGTGACGGCCACCTGCTGGAGTCCTCACCGATCAAGGGGACCGGCCGAACCGCTGCGGACCTGCTCGACAAGGACACCGCCGAGAACATCATGATTGTCGACCTTGTCCGCAACGACATCGGACGCGTCGCGGCGACGGGCAGCGTTGAGGTCTCGTCGTTGCTCCGCCATGAATCGCACCCTGGGTTGGTCCACCTGGTCTCCACCGTCCAGGGCAGTCTGCGACCCGGCGTCGGCTGGGTGGAAATTCTCGATGCCGCGTTCCCACCAGGTTCGATCACCGGCGCTCCGAAGTCGTCAGCCGTGCGGCTGATCGACGAGATCGAGATGGCCCCGCGCGGCCCGTACTGCGGAGCAATCGGTTGGGTAGACGCCGACACGCGGCGCGCCTCCCTCGCCGTCGGCATCCGGACCTTCTGGGGGGACGCCGAGCGGCTTTACTTTGGTACTGGGGCGGGCATCACCTGGGGCTCGGATGCGGCCCGTGAGTGGGACGAGACCGAGCTGAAGGCCGACCGGCTGCTCGCGGTCGCTGCCCAGTCGTCGGCCGTGAGGTAACTTGCCGTCGACAACTGTCAACGAGTGCTTGGAAAAGGTGTGGGCGGATGAAGGTCTGGGTCAACGGTCGGATCTCGGCACCTGACGACGCCCGAATCTCACCGTTCGACCACGGCTTCACCGTTGGTGACGGTGTCTTCGAGACCTGCAAGGTCGATGCCGGACAGGCGTTTGCCCTGACCCGGCACCTGCTGCGCCTCGACCGCTCGGCTGCTGGTCTTGGATTGCCGAAGCCAGACCACGGGGTCATCCGGGCCGGCGTCGCCGAGCTCCTGGACACCGAGCCGCTTGCCGGCCGGCTGCGCATCACCCTGACTGGAGGGCCCGGCCCCCTGGGTTCAGACCGAGGGGATTCAGGCACCACGCTGACGCTCGCAGTCTCCCCCGAGAGCGCGTGGGAGCCATCGACGTCCGTAGCGGTCATCCCGTGGGTGCGCAACGAACGCTCTGCTGTTGCCGGACTCAAGACGACCTCATACGCCGAGAACGTCGTTGCCCTTGACCGTGCCCACCAGCTGCATTCCAGCGAGGCGATCTTTGCCAACAGCGTCGGCGATCTGTGCGAAGGAACCGGCAGCAACATCTTCGTCGTGATCGACGGTGAGCTGCTGACGCCGTCGCTTGCGGGCGGTTGCCTGGCCGGCATCACCCGCGAGCTGGTCATCGAGTGGTGCGGTGCGCGTGAAGCGGTGCTGCCCCTCGATGCCCTCAAGGACGCGCAGGAAGCGTTCTTGACCTCATCGACCCGCGATGTGCAGCCGATCGACCGGGTGGTGTGGGACGAGGCGGGCGCCCAGTCGCTCAAGGTGGGACCGGTCAGCGAGAGGGCTGGCACCACCTTTGTCGAGCGGGCGGCGTCCACCCCTGACCCCTAGCCGCAACGCGTGAGGTGGCTGACGCCATTGCGTCACTGAACTACCGCGATGTTGAGGGTGTGCGGCAGTTCAGCCGAGTAGCTGATCGATCTGCGCGTCGATGTCGTCTGGCATCTCTTCGGCGCGGAAGACGTTTCCACCGACCATCACCGATGGCGCCTCCTTGATGCTGAGCGCGCTTGCTGTGGCAGCGTCGCGAGCCACCTCGCTGTGGACTTCAGGCGCGTCGAAGTACTCCGACACCCAGTCGCCGAGCCAGTCGCCATCGCGCCCTGCGGTTGCGACCAGGTGCGGTAACCCCAGCTCGCGCACGGTGTGGAGGTCGCGCTGCAAGTGAAAGAGGTAGCCCCATGGGACGTCGTAGTCCATGGGCACGAGCTCGTCGCCAGCACCCCTGGCGACCGCCCACGCCCGGACGGCGACTATGCAGCGACTGACCAGATCGCCGAGGCCGTCGGCAGGATCGGGCAACAGTCGTAGCTGCACCTCGTGGTGGCCGCGGAAGCGCCAAGGTCGGCCGCCGTTGGAGTGTCCGTCGATGTCGAGGTAGGGCAGGAACAGGCTGGTCGCGGGGGATACCGGGTCGACCCAGACTGAGATGGGGCAGCTGCGCCTCGTCGCGAGCAGCTGGTCGAGGTCGGGGTGCTGGCCGAACTCCCCTCCGCCATCGCCGAGTAGCCGGCGGGCCCGGATGGGCTCGATGTCGTCACTCATGGGGCTAGTGTGCCCCGCAGAGCTCTCTTCCACCCTGCCCTTGCGGTAACTCGCTCTGATTTTACGAGTGCGGCCTGGGCTCTTCGTAGGAGGTGGTCCGTTGGACGGCGCGCGTACCGTTCGAGCCCCGCACGGCTCGGAACGTTCCTGCTCATCATGGGGAGCCGAAGCTGCCCTTCGGATGTTGCACAACAACCTCGACCCTGAGGTGGCTGAGCGACCGGACGACCTTGTCGTTTATGGCGGCAATGGCCGAGCCGCGCGCAGTTGGCCAGCCTTCGATGCGATCGTGAAGTCACTCCGCGAAATGGCGCCGGACGACACGTTACTGGTGCAAAGCGGCAAGCCTGTTGGAATCATGCGCACCCACGAGCGCGCCCCACGGGTGCTCATCGCAAACTCACTGCTCGTTCCGAAGTGGGCGACGCCCGAGTACTTCCGCGAGCTGGAAGATCTCGGCCTGATCATGTATGGCCAGATGACCGCTGGTTCGTGGATCTACATCGGGACGCAGGGCATCCTCCAGGGCACGTTCGCGACGTTCGCGGAGGTGGCCAACGAGCACTTCTCCGGAAGCCTGGCAGGCACGATCACCCTCA
>JBBQAL010000016.1:0-37248 GCA_038316135.1 Candidatus Nanopelagicales bacterium
GCGAAGCAGCCGAGGAAGCAGCCCGTCTTCAGATGGCGGAGGTGGCCCGACACGAAGCGGAAGTAGCCGCTGAACGTGAGCGGCTGGCCGCGGAACTGGCAGCCGCCGAGACCCCGAGCATCGCTGAGTCCTTTGCCGACCTCGGCAACGACCCTGCGCCTTCGCCGGACCCGATCGAGACCATCGAAGTCATCGAGGTTCTTGAACGGGAACCGGCACCGGACCCGGAGCACTCTGTCGATACAGCTGCCCTGCTGCGGGAACTCGCCAGCCTTGGCGGGTTCGGCGACGACACAGGTGACGCGCCGTCCACAGTCTCGTCACCGGTATCTCCCCCGGTCAGCAAGGACAGCGACAAAAGGAGGAGGAAGAATATCTTCGGTCGGTAGGGGATGGGCCGTTGCGCATCAGATCGACGCCACCGAAGTGGCGGATCTCATTCGGTTTCACAGCGACAACCGGCTCGGGAACGCAGGGGATCCGCCAATCCGGCCTTCAGCGGGGGGTACTCCCGCATCTTGTTGCACTAACTGTCGTCCTGACACCAGTAAGTGCAACAACATCGCGGCGAGGTGCCCCGGGCCCGGCCCACGGTGGTGCCGCCCGCCCCTAAGAGCGGTCGCTCCGGAGCCAAGCGCCGTTCTGCGAGACTGCCGCTATGCGAGCGGTGGTGCAGGTGGCGTCCCAGGCAGCAGTCCATGTCGATGGCGAACGGGTCGGTGGCTTCGACGGGCCCGGGCTGGTGGTACTCGTCGGCGTCACGCACACCGACACCGAGCAGGACGCCGACCAGCTCGCCAACAAGATCTGGCAGCTGCGCATCATGGACGACGAGAAGTCAGCGTCCGACACTCGGGCACCCGTACTCGTGGTGAGCCAGTTCACGCTTTACGCCGACCTCAAGAAGGGACGCCGCCCCAGCTGGTCTGCTGCCGCACCGCGTCCGGTGAGCGAACCGCTGATCGAGTCAGTGGTCGCAGCGTTTGCGAGACGCGGAGCGAACGTGACCACCGGGGTCTTCGGCGCCGACATGCAGGTCTCCCTGACCAACGACGGTCCGCGGACTGTGATCGTCGAGGTCTAGCTCGGCAACTGCCAAGTCAGTCCGGCATCCGACGAGAGGTAGGACTCCCCAGCCAGATCGGCCCAGCCGTCGGTGGGTGTCGCAAACGACAGAGAAGGCAGCACCCGGTCGTCCTCGATCCGTGTCGACCCGACGCAGCCCCCGAACTCCCAAGCCGTACCACCATCTTGCGTCACCTGTGTCTCAAGCCCCGGGCAGCGGCCCCCGTCACGCACCAACACCCACCCCAGCAGTGGGCCTTCAAACGAGATCGCCTGCGCACCGACCACTGGCGTTTGCGCCTGCCAGGTCAGCCCACCATCGGCGGTCGTCAACACTTCCCCACTGCCGCAGAGCACAACGCCCTCGGTCGACGAGACCTCGTCAACGGCCAGCGGCGCAATGTCGCGATCTGGGCAGGGGCTCTTCACAGTTCCCGTTGGAGTGGCGATGTCTCGCGTCGTGTCGGGCAGCCGCACGAAGATGCCCGCCACCGGCGTCGGCGCCGACCACGTCGTTCCCCGGTCAGCCGATGTCCACATCCGGACGCGGCATCGGTCATCCGCCCCGATCACCTCGACCGAGCCGACGCCGGTGGTTCGGAGGTCGAGGATCGCCTCCGCGGGCACTTCGAGCGGACGCCACGCATTACCGCCGTTTGTCGTGCGCTCCAGAGACGCACCACCGAGGCACGTCCCTGTGCCGCCCCGGTAGGCCAGCTTGGCGTCGACCATGAGCAGCGGTGGCTCGATGGTTTCGGGCAACGCATCTGCCATCGATGGTGTGACGCTCGGCCTATTGTCCTGGCCGGACTTCTGTGCTTCGTTGGGCGACGCGAGTGCCGATCCGCTCGGTGCCGGAGCCGGAGTCCCTCGGGTGCTCTGCAGGGCAGCGAATGCCAGGAACCCGGCAACGACCGCGAGCAGGACCAGACCGACCGTCGTCCACGTCAGCCCCGAGCGCCGCATCCCACTCCCTCATTCGATGACAGCGTCAGGCTAGTGGTCGTCCAACTCCTCAACCTCGGTGGCCGAGGTGTCGTCGGGCCACCACGAGGGGTCGGTTGCATCCATGGCCTTCACCGCAGGTCCCATCCGGTATCCGATCTGCCTGGCGAGGTCGAGCATGGCCGCCAGCTCGTGTCCGGTGTAGTGCGAGCGACCGGCCACCCGGCTGACGAAGATCTCTCCAACGACGTCACCCCCGTACGTGATCGGCGCCCCCATGCAGGTCGTCTTGCGGTAGCTCTTGAGGAAGTCTTGGCTCTCCGGTACGCCACCGTCGTTGCCGATGGATGCCACGTACCCGCTGCCGGAGCGCAACAACCGGGCAGCGTTGGGGTACGTCTCCACGGAGTAGGTGTCGCCATCGGGGTGTCGCACCTGGCCGGGAGTTGCGACCCCGACGGTGACCAGGGTCCGAAACCACTCACCTTTGAGCAACGAGATAGCCGATGCGTCGGCATCGAAGAAGTCGTAGAGGAAGCCAGCCGCTGCGTCGGAAATCGACTCGAGTCCCGCCTTGTCCTTGAGTCGATCCCGCAGTGCGTTGCCCGCAGCCAGCCGACTGACGGCTGGCAGGTCGGACGGCAGGGGGCGCGCCACTTCCGGCGTCTCGTCGGACACAGAACCCCCTCGCGGAGCCAAGGCGCCGGCTCACCCGACCCCTCTGAGCAGTCATCGAACGAACCCTGCCCCCGCGTAAGCCCGTGGGGCGATAGTGCCGTTTATCCGGGCAAATGTCATCGGAACGCACCTAAGTACACCCAGACGTCACTTTCTGGCTGATCACGCTCGGTGACGCACCACTCGCTCGACTCAGCGACGGGGTGGCCTGGCCCCTACGCTGGCCGCGTGACCATCCTCGCCTGCAGAGCCGCCGCATGACCCAGGTGTCCGTCGCCAGCCCCTTGCGATTGGCAACCAATGCGGGGCTCGACGCCGCGCGCCGCGGCGGGAACGCCATCGACGCTGCCATCGCAACAGCTGCCGTGCTCACCGTTGCCTACCCGGCCAGTTGCGCCATCGGCGGCGACCTCTTGGCCCTGGTCCGCGAACCGGACGGGCGCACCACGTTCATCGACGCGTCTGGACCTGCGCTGCTCGCCACCGACGCGGACGCGGTGCGCCGCAGGCACACCGAGATGCCGATCCACGGCCCACTCTCCGTCACCGTTCCCGGAATGGTCGGCGGGTGGGCAGCTCTGGCCGCTCACGGTGCGGCCCTGCCCTGGAGCGACCTCCTGGGTGCCGCCCAAGAGGCGGCGGCGGACGGCTTCCCCGTGTCCCGAGGGCTTGCCGAATCGATCGCCGAAAGCATCCCCGCGTTGGGGCCCTTCCCCGACCTCGCCGCCGTGCTCTGCCCGGGTGGAGCGCCTGCCGCCGAGGGGCAAATGCTGCGACAACCGGCCCTCGCGCGCACGCTCGGCGTCCTCGCTGATGCCGGTCCGTCAGCTCTCTACGACGGCGAGCTGTCGGCTGCCCTCTGCGCCGGGCTCACTGAACGCGGGGTGCCGATGACGCGTACCGACCTGCGCGATTTCCGGGTCGACGAGGCCGCGCCGCTGCACGTCGATGTCGACGGTTGGCGGGTGCTGGCCGGACGCCCCAGCTCGCAGGCCTACCTGGTGCTACGGCTGCTCGGGATGCTGAGCACCTTCGAGGTCTCGGACCCAAAAACGGCGATCCATCGCCGGCTCCCTGCTCACCAGCTGGCGCGCGCGTTCCTGCGTGTGTCTGGGGAACGTGACTCCATCCTGGCCGACCCACGATTCATGACCCAGTCAGTCGAGGAACTCTTGACGCCGGCTGGGTTGCAGCAACTTGCGGACGACGTCATCGCCGACGACGGCATCGGCGGCGATGGTGGCACGCCCAGCGCGCACCCGGACGGCGATACCGTCGCCGTGGTTGCCGCCGACGACGAAGGACGCAGTGTCTCGCTGATCCAGAGTCTCTTTCACGGCTTCGGCTCACTGATTCTTGAGCCCAGCACGGGGATCTTGATGCATGACCGCGGCGCCTGCTTCGTACTCGACCCGCACTCCCCCAACGTGCTGGCGCCGGGCAAGCGCCCTCTACACACCCTTTCTCCGGTGCTCGCGCAGTCACTGGATGCACCGGACAGCGATCGGCTGGTCGTCGGGACGATGGGTGGACACGTGCAGCCGCAGATTCTGACGCAGGTGTTCTCGCGGTTGATGTCCGGTGCGAGCGCGCAAGACTCAGTCGGTGCCCCGCGCTTCACCGTCGGCGCTTGGGAGGCCGAGGACCCAGCAGACATGCTCAACGTTGAATCCGACATCGACCGGTCGGTGTTGCACGAGCTTGACGAGTACTCCGGGCCGCGCGCGATGCTGGCCAGCCACGACTCGCGAGTGGGCCACGCCCACGCGATCCGGGTCACCGGCTCCGGCGCGGAGACTCACTTCGACACCGGCAGTGACCCGCGCGCAGACGGGTAGTTCCCAAGCCCGGCGCGTGGGCTTTGGAATGTCAGCGTGCGAGGACGGATCTGTAGTCGGACGCGCGAACGACGCGGGCGGTGTCTTTGCCGGGGCCACGCGTGCCCGGCACCGGCACCGCGGTCGGGGCTCCGTCTACGGTGAACACCACCGAGCGCACCCGCGGCACGGCCAGCGCCGTCACGGCCACCTGGCCAACGGCGAGCGACAATCCGCCGGGCTCGATCCCGCCACCCAACTCAAGAGCGATGACCGCACGTCCTCGCTTGACTTCGTTGCGGACCACAACATCGGGCGGCAGCAATGTCGTGAGTCCCCTGGTCTGCTCACGCGCACCCGGCCCACTCAACAAGACGTCGAGCGCCGCATCGAGCCGATCCTGGCGCGTGTCAGCAGCACCGAGACGCACTGCTCGAACCAGCTTCTCTCCACGCACCCACGTCACCGTCAACAAGCGCTGCTTCATCGTCTCTGCCGTAGTCGGAGTGACCTCGGGTTTCAACAACTTCGCAATGTCGGAGTCGACGGGCTGAGGTCCGTCTCCAGCAGAAACACCACACGCGGCCAACGGCAGGGCGAGCAGCGGAACCACCAGGGCGCTGATCAGGGCCCTTCGCCGCGTCACGGGGACGCCCCAGGAATCTCAACGACAAAGCAGGCTCCACCGCTGTCGGCATCCTCGTACCAGCACGCTCCGCCGTGCGCGAGCACGTGGTCGCGCACAAGCGCGAGCCCGAGGCCGGTTCCGCCGCTCGACGCTCGGCTGGGCGTCGACGTTCCGCGCGAGAACCGGTCAAAGACCGCCTCCCGGTCCTCGGGCGGCACACCGGGGCCGGCATCTGAGACCGACATCCGCACAGCATCACCCATCCGTTCAACAGTGACCCGCTCGACGCCGCCTCCGTGCGCGTCGGCATTCTGCACGAGGTTGGCGATCACCCGACTCAGCCGCCGGCTGTCGGCCCGCACCCTGGTGTCGCCACGGCTCACCAACACCTGCTGACGTCCGTCGAGCTCGACGGACGCCAGATCGGCCAGGTCGACAACCGGCTGCAACTCCGGGTGCAGCGGATCGTGGTCACGCGCGAGGTCCAGCAGGTCTTCGAGCAGCTCGGCGAATCGCGCGATGTCGACGACCAAGAGGTCGACCGCTTCGCGAGCGACGTCTGGTAGCTCAGCACGCCGCGCCTCGAGTACGGATGCGCTCGCCGTCATCGTGGTCAGTGGACTCCGTAGTTCATGACTGACGTCAGCGGCGAACTGCGCGTCTCGCTGGATCCGAGTCGCGAGAGTGTCCGCCATCGCATTGAACGAACTTGAGATAGCCATGAGATCGGGGTCGGTCGTCGTTGGCGCACGCGCCTCGAGGTCGCCGGCAGCCAGTTTGGTTGCCGCCTGGGCGACATCATTGAGAGGACGCAGCACCCGGCTCGCCGCCCACCACCCCAGCGCCGCCCCTAGCAGAGACGTCAACAGGGCCGCACCGATGCCAGCCCAGATGATGGTCTGCAAAGTCGTGTCGAGATTCTCCAGCTCGGTGACCTCGTAGTAGGCATATCCGTCTTGCAGCGGAACCCCGACCGTGACAACGGGCGTCCCGCCGGTGCGGTATATCTGCACGCTGGGCTGGCCAGCTTCGGTCGCAGTGACGAGCTCGGAGGGGAGGTCCTCGGTACCCAGACCGATGGCCGTGCTCGCCGACGCGTTGGGCGCCACCAAAACGGCTTCGGCTCCGGTTCCGAGACGAACCGCACCAAGCGCGCCAGAAGGATCAGCGCCATCGCGGGTGAGGCGGCTCTCGACGAAGAGACCGTTGACAACAGCCTGGCGACTGGCTGCGCGCTCACGTTGGTCCACCAGGTAACGAGAACTGACAACATCGGTGACCAGAGTGACCATCACCGACAGCAACAACGCGCCGGCTGCGAACCCGAGGATCACGCGTCCCCGGAGTCCGAGCGCTCTCACGTTGTTGCCTGCAACCGGTAACCGAGCCCGCGCACGGTGATGAGGTGCTGCGGTTGCGATGGGTCTTCCTCGAGCTTGACGCGCAGTCGGCGAACGGTGACGTCCACCAGCCGGTCATCATTTGACGACTGGTAACCCCACACCCGCTCGAGCAACTGCGGCCGGCTGAGCATCTGTCCAAGGTGCTGGGAGACCTCGACCAGAAGTCGGAACTCCATGGCGGTGAGCGTCACCTCGTCGGCGCCGCGACGCAGCCACCCGCCGTTGGCGCTGAACGTCAGCCCGGACGGCCCGGTGCTGAGCACGACAACATCGGTGGGCGCCTCTTCGGAGCGCACCGGAGCATCTCGGCGCCGCACGGCGCGCATCCGGGCGGCCAGCTCTTTGACGACGATGGGCTTGACCACGTAGTCATCTGCACCGGCCTCGAGACCGGCGACGACGTCGGTGGTGTCGCCGCGCGCGCTGGTGATGATGATCGGTACCTGACTGCGGGTGCGGACCTCGCGGATCAGGTCACGGCCGTCGGAGTTGCCCAGCATGATGTCGACGAGCACGACGTCGGGCTGCTCGCGCTCGAAGGCGGCCAGCCCCTCAGCCACGTCGGACGCCTCAATGACCTCGAACCCCTCCTCACCCAGTGCCAGGCGCAGAGCAGCACGAATCCGGTCGTCGTCCTCGACAAGCAGCGTCTTAACGGCCATGCCCCATTCTTACCGGCCCCTCCCCCATGGCGCTCAAAGGTCCTGCGTCACCCGGCTGGCCCCGTCCGAAGTTGTCAAGGAACTGTCACATCGCTGACCGGCTGCTGACACCTTCAGCGTTCACGATGGCCAAACAGCACGTCCCCTTCCCAGGATGTGGTTCTCCAGCAGGAGGAGGTACCGTCATGACGAGCACGACCACCTTCACGTCACCCATCGGCACCACAGCTGCCAGCCTCTCGGCCACCGGCCGCGAGACCATCGTCCTTACGGTTGGCCCAGCCAGCACCGACCACTTCGTGAGCCTGGTCGAGACCTTCGGCGAGGCAACCCGCTCAGCGTGCCGTTCGCTGGTCCTCGACCTCAGCGCCGTCGATCGGATCGACTCCGATCTGCTCGGCCTGCTGCTCTGGGCCCACGGCCGGCTCAGCCAGCGGGGTGCGCATCTGGTGGTCGCTCGCCCAAGCGCCGCCACCAGGGCACTGCTCGGCAAGAGCGGCCTCGATCATGTTTTACAAGTCAGTGACAGCCTTCCAGCCGTGGCATGACCAGCGCCGCGCTCGTTCTGCCTGACCCCAGCTCCGCCGCCCCGGCGGTGCACTGCCTCGCTGGTGACGCCTCGGTGGCAGCGGCCGTCATGCGTGGCGACGACGCGATGGTCCTGGTCGCCGAGGACGCCGGCACACACTCGGGCGAGCTCGCCGACCTCTTCCGATCACTGGCCGAACGCGGAGCTCCCCTCGGCGCTCTCGCCGCGCTGCTCGACGAAGCGATCAGCAGCTGGGGCGGTTCCGGCGTGATGGCCACTCTGGTCGACGCTCACGCGCACGGCTTCACCGTGCTGCACCGAGGCGGACCGACGCCCATCGTCGTCGGTGCCCAGGGATCACTCACCCGCGTTGTGGCCGCCACCCCTGGACCACCCCTCGGGCCGCACGACACGCTCACCACACTGCGCTACGGCGAGATCCATTCCACGCAACACGACGACGTCCTGGTGCTGACGACACCGAGCGGGATCGATGACGCCATCGCCGCACTCGCATCAGCAGCCGGGCCCACCTGGGACGACGTGCGCTACGCGCTCACCAGAGATGGCACATCGCCCACCCCTCAAGAAGCATTCGCGCTCATCAGCTTCCCCTAAGACCCCAAGAACGACGCGTTCACCCGCACCTACGCAACAACCTGCCCGCTCATCCTTGGGAATTGCTCGGGGACACCAGAGCTACTCCGCCGCAGACCAGCCTTGGACGAGTTCGCGCACCCGCTCGACGGCTACCTCTGGCGCCATCCCCCCACCCACAGCGACGCCAACGAGGTACGTCGTCACAGGTGCAGCTCGTCGCTCGACGTTGTGCGCCACGTCGCGTGCGACGTCGAGCACCGTGTCGGTGTCAACGACTGCAGGCAGTTCAAGCGCCCCGGTCAGTGCCTCAATCCAGCTATCCATCGGTGCTCCTCAGTGGTCAGTGGCGCGTTCGCCGAAAAGGTCGTTCAGGGCGTGCAGGTCTTCTGGTGTGTCAATGTCCCACGTCGGGTCAACTTCGACCGTCGCACCGCGCACTTCGCGCACCGCAAGAACGCTCAGGGTCGAGGTGTTGAGCCGCTCGACCACGCTGCGCATAGCCGACCCGCTCACTGGGCCGCCCTCGTCGATGGCGCGCCGCAGCGCGGCTGTGCGATAGGCACCGCAGAGCTGCTGGGCTCGGCCGGACGCGTCAACGGCCAGTACGGCATCCGGCGGCCTGGCGTCGTCGTCGGTGTCAAGCAGCGCGCGAACCAGCTGAGTCGGCAAGGTCCCCACCAAGGGGAGGTCCGTGGCGAGGACGACGGTCACCGGCGCACGCACGGCAGCGAGGGCGGCATCGACCGCGGCCACCGGTCCACCGCCAGGTGGGTCCTCCAGCACGAAGCGGACGCCGGACCGCGCGATGTCCACTGGCGGCCCCGCGACGATGACGTCGACGTCAGCAGGGAGGCCGGCCAACGTGCGGTCCAACAGCGTGACGCCGGCGACGTTCAGGGTGGCCTTGTCCTGTCCCATTCGGCGGCTGCCGCCGCCGGTGAGGACGACGGCCGACCACGGGGGCACGGCGTCCACTGCGTCACTCATCCCACCATCATGGCGCCGATCCGCTGACCCCGGCGCATCCGACTCGTGATGAACTGTTCAGGTGCGAAACGGTCAGCTGATCGCAGCGCAGAGATCAGTGATGCTGCCGCTGAAGACCTTGCTGTAGTCGGTGGCATCGAGGTTGCCGATGTGCCCGGAGTACTGCCAGGCACCAGGGGGGAACGGCAGGTACTCGGCCTGTGCATCGGTACCGATGAACACCCAGTTGCCGACCCCCTTAGTAGTACCTCCCTTGCTGAGAGTCGGGCCAGCCGCATTAACCGTGATCGAGCGGTTGTTCCCTTCATTGACGAGGTTCACTGTCCCCTTGCCGGTGACGAACATCCGCAGCACCGATCCGTCAGCGCTCTTCCACTCGCGCATCGTCTGCTGCGTGTTGAAGGTGACGGTGATCGGGAAGTCACATGCACCGGAGTAGCCAGGGAACGTCTGCTGGAATGGCACCGGAGTCTTGACGGGCGGAGCAGCCATCGCCACTCCGCCAACGGCCACTCCGGCGCACGCCGCGATCGCGCCGACCGACCAGAAGAACTTCCGCATGCAACCCCCTCAACAACCGCGTAGGTCAATGAGAGGTGCAGATGGTCACGGCGTCAATACGGTCTAGACAATACGTACTCCGGATGGGGCATCACAGAACCGACAGTCGCCGCTAACCGGACATTCACGCATGGGCTGCGGCTGACGCGCTGACGTGATGTCTTCAGTTCCTTCGGTTCCACCCACCAGTTGTCCTGGGTTGAGATCGGCGTCCAGCTGCCGATCCGACGTCGCACAGTCTGCGGCCAATGGCGATCGCAATTGCCGGTGTGGTCGGAGTCTCGTGCGGAGTCCTTACCGCCCGCGTCGTCGAGCTGGTGCTCTGCTTGCGGTGCTAGGACCGCCAGGAACTCAGGTGGAGCGACGCTCGCGGGCGCTCTCGATGCCAAGCTTCACCAAGATGATCGGCAGCAGCAAGGTTGCCAGCATCGTCGTGATCCACACGATCAAGGTTGCCAAGACCCAGGTATCGACGCCAGTGATCGTGAACCCGTCGCTGACGAGGTCAGCCACCAGCAACGCCACGAACGTCGAGATCAACCCAGTCGCGCCGAGTAGCGCTGGAGCGTTTCGCGCAGTTGCCATGGCGAAGAATGGCGCAAGAACTGACTGCAGCACAGCGAAGATGACGACAACTGCGATGAACGACGACGCGTTGATCGTCATACCGTCGAGGGTGACCTTGGCCACCAACAAACCGATTGCCGCCGACACCAGGAAGATCGCTGCACGCACGAGGAAACGAATCATGGGTCCAGGCTAGGGGCTCCGGGGCGCCAACCCTGGTAACGGTGGAATCCAAGGGGTCTCAGGTGCCCCTGCGGCCGACACTCAGCATGCCCAAGTCACCGTAACCACGGTCGAGCGCGCGGCGTCGGTCAGCCGGTGCACCAACGCCGACGGTTCCCGCGACGACGACGACACGACAGACTGAGGCAGTGCCCTGGGATATCGTGATTGCCGTTATCGCTGGCCTAGTCCTGCTGTGGGTCGCGCTGGTCGTCGTCCTCTGGGTGACGAAGCCGGACGACGCCTCGGTCACCGACGCCCTCCGGCTGCTGCCCGACGTCGTGCGCCTCGTGGCGCGGTTGGCGCGGGCTCCCGAGGTTCCGCGGCGCGTCCGCGTCGCACTGTTCGCTCTGCTGGCCTACCTGGCCTCGCCGATCGACCTCGTCCCCGACTTCATTCCCGTCCTCGGCTATGCCGACGACGTCGTCGTCGTGGCGCTCACCCTGCGCTGGGTCGCCCGCCACGCCGGGGCGGATGCGTTGGAGCGCCACTGGCCCGGTACCCCCGAAGGCCTGGACGCCGTCCGGCGGCTGGCCCGCATCCAGTCCAGCGGGAACGACACATGATCCCGGGGCGTCCAACGGCCGTGACCGTTCGCCATGTCGTCGCCGCTGCCGTCTTCGGACTCGCTGCGCTCTCCGGGTGCTCCGGCGGCGAACCCGACCTCGTCGCCACCGTCACCGGCGTCGTCGAACAGGGCCCTACCTGCCCCGTCGAGACCTTGGAGTCGCCCTGCCCGCCGGCCCCAGCTGTCGGGGCAATCGTCGAGGTGCTCCAGGACGGCAAGGTCGTGGCGTCCACGACGACCGACGCAGACGGTCGCTTCGAGCTGGCCGCGCCAGAGGGAACGGTCGAGGTTCGGGCGAAGTCATCGGACGGGCTGCAGTCGGAGGACACCGAGACGTTCACCCTTGGCCCCGGCGACGACGTCGAAGCAACCTTCTCCCTCGACACCGGCATCCGCTAGTACCAAGCCGGCCGGACCAAGGCCCCTACCGGTCGCCGGACGCCGCGAGCACGCTGGCGATATGACCACCACGCACCAGACAAACCCCGTCACCCACCATGCTCCCGTCCTGATCAGCCCCGGCGTTGCACTGGTCGACGGCCACGACCAGACCGGTCTTTCAGCCGTCACCCACCGCGACCCGGCACCGTGGCTGCGCCTCTCCCTCGCCACCGCGGCACTAGGCGCGATCGGCAGCGTGATCGCGCTTTTCGACGTCCAGCGCTTCTACGGCGCCGAGACCGAGTCGTTCATCGATCAGGCAATTGCGCAAGACATCGTCAACCTGGCGATCGTCATGCCGCTGATGGCGTTCTTCACGTGGCGTGCGCTCCGCGGCTCCACCGCGTCCTACCTGGTGTGGCTCGGCTTCCTCACGTTCACCGTCTACAACTACTTCATCTACACGTTCTCGATTCACTTCGGACCGCTCTTCCTGCTCTGGGTCGCCGTCCTTGGCACGTCGATCTTCGCTCTGGTCGGCGGATCGCTGAGCCTTGACGCGAACGCGGTCGGTAACGCGCTCGACTTTCGGAAGGAGCGCCTCGCCGCCGGCTTCCTCATTGTCACCGCAGCGCTGTTCGCTCTTCTGTGGCTCTCTGACATCGTCCCTGCACTGGTGGACGGCGCGGCTCCAACGGCAGCCACCGACGTCAACCTGCCAACCAACCCGGTGCACGTTCTCGACCTCGCGTTCTTCCTTCCGGCCGTCGTGATCGTGGGGGGCTCGTTGTGGCAGCGGCGCGCACTGGGTTACGCCGCTGCACCAGCGATGCTCATGTTCCTGGCGATCACCGGGCTGCCGGTCCTGGCAACTGTGTTCGTTGCCGACGCCCGCGGCAATGAGCCGGCGTGGCAGCTGCTCGGACCGATCGGAGTGATAACGGCCGTGAGTGTCGCGCTGACATGGGTCATGGTGCACCGGCTCGGCCGGCTCAAGTGAGTGCGAGTGCGAGTGTGAGTGTGGTGAGTTGGTGGGCTCCAGCGCCAACAACTCTCCACACGTGGGCAGTCTGAACCGTTTTCGGTGCGAAGACGCAACCCACGGCGTCCCCAGCCCACGGCGTCCACAACGCACGGCGGCCGCCTTCGTCCCCAAGGAGCGGCGCTCACCCAGTCCTTCAGGTGCACGACCATCCACGCTGCCGCCATGTCTCATCCATCAGCATCAGCATTCCTGCGGGCTCAGCGCGGTGTCATCAGCCGCACCCAGGCACTCGCCTCCGGGCTCACCGTGGACCAGGTCACCCATCTCTTGCGCAACCGAACCTGGACGCGTCTGCTGCCGGGCATCTACCTCAGCGCTGACGCATCGCTCACCTGGCACACCTGGGCATTCGCCGCCATCTTGATGGGCGGACCGGGCGCCGCCATCGTCGGCGAGTCCGCAGCGGCCTTACGAGCATGGGCCCCTCAGACGTTGCCGATCACCGTGGCCATCCCCCGAGGCCGACGCACCGTCGTGAAGTCCAGCAACATCTGCGTCATTCGTCTCGACGTCCCTGCCGCCGACCGCATCACCGTCAGCGGGTTACCCAGCACCACGCGCCTGCGCACCGCCGTCGACATCGCCCATCTCATGCCGTTGCTCCGTGCGCAGGAGCTGCTCGATCGCATGCTCGTTCTCGAGACGATCGCGCTCGACGACTTCACCGCCGCCGTTGCCGGTTCCCACCGCCACGGTTCTGCACAGGCGCGCAGCCTGGCGCGCAGCGCGGCCGATCACTCGGCGGCGGAGTCCGAGCGGCTGGCACGGCGGATCTTCCGCGAGGCGGGCATCACCGGATGGAAAGCGAATCACCCGGTCACCGTGGGTGGTCGGCGCATCAAGGTCGACCTTGCACTCGTCCACCTCAAGATTGCCGTCGAGATCAAGGGTTGGGCCTTTCACTCTCTGCCCGACAGGGGACGCGCCGACGACAAGCGCATCACCGATCTGCAGAACGCCGGATGGATGGTCCTGCCTTTCGGGTGGTACGACCTGGTGTCCGACCCCGGGGCGGTGGTCGCAGCCGTGCTGGCCGCCATCGCCCTCCGCAGCCGAGCCACGGCTTGATCGTCTATGTGTGAAGAGTTGATGGGCCTTAGTCCCATCAACTCTCCACACATCACGCCGACGCCGGACGCCGGTTGGTTCGAAGGGGAACTGGTGTCGCGGGCGGGACGCCGCTCGCTGGGAGCTCGCGCTCTGACGTCGAGGCGGAGCCGCCTGGTACACGCTGATCGTTACAACGGGATCAACCACGAGTGAGTTCGCTGGATCTTCCCGAGCCGCGGCGAGCCGGGCATCAAGTCGGCGTTGGACAGCGGCGCCGGGACGCGGCGTCGGACAGGTCCGTGAAAGCAAGTACCTACTGATGCATCACTCGCCTCAGCTCGGCCGTCGCCTGACCCATAAGACCACCCCACCCACGAGCATCCCGGCGAGTGCCGCGACCCCGAACCACGCGGCGACCGGCACGGCCGACTGTCCCGTGTCGTCGGTGCCGGCGTTGGTCTGGACGGCCGTGCTGACATATCCAGCGCTCGTCGGCGGTGCCGCACCTTCGCCGAAGCCGGTCGGAGGTGCGGCGGCCGCATACGAACCCGAGCAGAGGCCAGTGGAGTACTGGTCGGGGGCAACCTTCCCGGTCGCGACTCCGTTTCCGGCCTGGCCATAGACGAGGATCGGTCCGTCTTTCGGGAAGACGGCTCCGCACGCTGACCCTTGCGTGCCAGCCACGAACTCCTGGGTCTCTGATACTGCGCCCTTGAACACGCGGTCGACATCGACGGTGTAGGTGAACTGACCCGGACCAGATGCTTGGCCGTAGTCGATCCAACGCTGGCCACTTCGCTCGACGATCTCGCCGTAGAAGACCGCATCGGCCCCTTTGAAGGGTTGCGCTTTCGGGCCGACTGCACACGAACACGCCTGAGCCGTTCCCGTCGTCACGAACGTGCCAGCCAGCAGGACCACCAGGACAAGAAACCCTCGGACGATTCGCCTCATGTGGTCATTGTGCCCCCGCGAGCGAGCGCCCAGGGCCGCGAACTACCCCCAGCGGACGTCCAGCGTCCGACCCAGGAACTTCGCGTACGGCTTCAGCGCAGCCTCGGCCCGCCCGCGGTCGGCCTTGGTGAGCGTCAGCAGCGCTAACACCTCTACCTTCACCGCCTTGGCTGTCAGTGTCCGCTTCCAGGTGCCCACCACGCGTCCATCACGCACGATCGTCGACCGGAAGACGCCGTTGCTGCCGGGGATCACCGCTGCCATGGTGTCGGCGTCGGCCATCAGGGAGCGGTCCTTGAAGCCGAGCAGGTACTCGTCGAATCCAGGCAACGCCAACCACCCGTTCACCTGTGGCGCATTCCCCACCCCAGCGGTCGACGATGCTCCACTCGCGATGTCCACCAGTTCGGCTGACGCGAACATCTCGACACCGGCGACGCGGACGCTCGCCAGCGCGTCGCCGCAGCCGGCAATCCCCGCTTTTGCGTCACCGGCGGTGATCCCCGCCCACCCGGCGAAGTCTTGCCGCGTCGTCGGCCCGTGGCTGCGGAAGTAGCGCAGCGCGATCGTCGCCAGCGCCTCGTCGCGCGAAACCTTCACCTGCTGCGGCGCCCACTCGTCCAGCAAGACGAAGGTCTGCTCGCCGTCGACGTTCGGCCCGATACACGTGACGCCGTGCTGACTCGCGTACCAAAGCAGGTGGTACCCGCGCTGCCCTGCGCCGTCCACCCCGCCGGCGACGAGCACGTCGATGCACTCCGCCCGCGTAAGGCGTCCGCCACCAGTAAGCGCTGTGCCGAGCAACTCAACCGCGCGGTCGGCATCCTTGGTGCTGAGCCCGAGGTACTCGCGCCGCTTCGCCGCGCCGGCCAACGGCTTCTCGCCGAGCACGCTCAGCATCCACCGCGCATCCTGCGCCGGCACCAGGTGGATCGTCCCTCGCATCGGCCACGTCCGCAGCACCGCGCCTGCCTCCAGCGCTGCCTCAATGTCGACCAGCGTCGAGCCCGGCAACCGCAGTCCGAGCGACCACTGCAAACTGGCGAGGTCTTGCCCTTGCATCCCCCCGAACCACGTCGCGACATCGGCCGCGTCGCGCGGCACTGGCACCGCGTCGGACGCCACAAGCTGCAGGCTGGCCAGACGCCGACGCAAAACATCCGCGGGACTCAGGTCATTGGTCATTGTCGCCATCATCGCGCCCATTAACGTGGGGGACGCCACATCTGGTCGACGGTCGGCCCGTCCGGCAACGTGAAGCTGCCGTGCGGCATAAATCCCAGATGTGTGTAGCGATTGACGTTGCCGGGGTTCGTTGACTCGAGGTACGCAGCCTCGTGTTGCAGGTCCACCTTGGCCAGCCGCGATCGGACGAGCTCCATGCCAGCGCCGCGGCCGCGGTGATCGGGGTGAGTGGCCAACAGGCTGAGGTACCAGTGCGGTTCCGGCGGACGCGTCATCTCGAACAGCTCGAAGCAGCGCAGCAACATCGGCAGCCGCTCACCGACGACGCCACCCAGCATCGCGTCGACCATCAACTCATCCTCAGCGTCAGTGTCGGCGACTCCCGGCGGCACCCAGAGCGCCACCGCTGCACCATTACCGAGGATCTCGACGCCGTCGTACTTCAGAGCAGCCGCCACAAACGGCACCCAGAACTTGCGCAGCCGCCCTGCTCGATCGTCGACGCCGGGGAACGTCCAGAAGCCCCACACCGGGTCGTCGGCGAACGCGAGCGCGAAGGTCTCGACCGCCAACGCCAGATCAGCTCGCGTCGCTGTCCGAACACCATCTGTCGACATGAGACCTCCAGCCACTGACGCTACCTCCCCAGCTCAGCCGTCATCGTGGCGGCTCAGCCCAACGACGACGCCAGCGCCTCGGCCTCGGACTGGGTGAAGTCACCGGTGATCTGTAGGACGCCGCCGTTGATCGGCTCCTGAACGACAGGAGCCGACACCACAGCGCCGTTCAGCACGATTGCGAGCTGGTTGAGCGGAGGCCCCAGCTGCGAGACGCGCTTGGTCACGTCGGCGAACACCGAGGCAGCCTGGTCAGTCAGCGACACCTGAACGGCCCAGCCACCGTCGGTTCCCCGCAGCGCCACCGCATCGGCCACAGCGTCCGCAGGTAGCTCGCTGGGCCCGAGTCCGTAGCGAAAGCCGAACGAGTCGCACAGGATGACCTTGTCCGTCGGAGCGGTTGGCAGCGGGGCGAAGCTGCAGTCGATGCGCAGCAGGTCTCCGGTCGCGTCCTTGCCGCCCTCAGCTGGTCCCGGCGCGATCGGGGGCTTGCGCTGAATCTTGCCCGACTCCTGGAAGTACACCTGGCGCAGCTCAAACGACGTCGCCTGCCCTGGCCCGAGCGTCGGGGACGACGGCGTCGGTGTTGGACCGGGTTCGGACGCCCCACCCCCCATGAACAGAGCCGCACCGAGGCCGGCGAAGACCACCGCCAACACCACGACCACCGTCACAACGACCCATCCACGGCTGCGCACGAACGTGTCCCCAATCCCTCGGACTCGCCAGCGTAACCGCAGTTCTGCTTGGTCTCGCCCCGCGTGGATGGGGGATCAGCTTCCCTAGATGAACAGTCGAGCTGGCCAACCCAGCTTGGTGATCTCTGGGAATGTCTCGGCGAGCTTCAGCTGCCTGCGGGATAGACGGAGCAGCAAAAGTGCCATGAGCGCTGATATCACCAGCGCCACCACGAAGTTGGGCTGCGCAACCAGCGCAACAACTGTGAGAAGGGCGAGCATGGCAACGATCAGGAAATAGGGACGTAGCACACTGCGATCGATCAGTGCCGTCCCAATCGTTCGCGAGAGCATGATCTGGTTGGCCACGTTCTGGCTAATGAGGGTCGTGCAGCTGGCAACTGCAACACCAATCGCTCCAGCCACCGGAACCAGGGCGAACGTCAGGCCCACGCTGACCGCTGCAGCCGACACATTGACAACGGTGAGGAACCGCAGCTTCCCGTAAACCTGCAGCATGAAGGCGTTGTAGCCGAAGGACACGTTGAAGTAGTACCCCAACGAGAGCAACGCCATGATGATCGCGGAGTCGGCGTATCGCTCACCGAACAAGCTCACCGTCGTCTGTTGGGCGAATGGACCGGTCATGGCGATGATCGGGAATGAGAGGACGGCGAGCACCAGTGCTGAGTGCCAGTAGGTCTCGCGTAGCCGCTCGAACAGACCCCTGGTGAACAACCGAGAAACGGTTGGTAGGAAGAACGTCACGAAGGTGATGAAGACAAACTGGTTCAGCCGTGCTGTTGGCATCACCGCTCGGAAGTTGGCAACCTCGTCGACTCCTGCCCTCGCAGCGAGGATCATCACGCTGACCGTGTTGGTGGCGAGGAAGACCAGCTCGGTGGTGAGAGTGGGAAAAGAGAAAGAGATCATTTCGCGCGCCGGATAGATGAGCCGGCGCGGGTGCAGCTCCTGCAGAAGGTCGCGCTTGTTCATCTCTCGCACAAAGAGCTGGCTGTAGACGAAGAGGCCGAGCAGTCCGGTGATCACGTAGCCGACGGCAAGGAAGGTGATGCTGGCGCCGAGGGAGACCATCGCGACCACGACGCCGAGTCGGAGCAATGGGGTGAAGAGGTACTTGCGGAAGATGATCGAGCGCGCCTTGGAGAAGACTGCGAAGAGTGACACGAATACTTGGTCGAGCGCCTCCATCGGAGCGAGGAGAAAGAGCACCAGCAGGATCTGGTAGTCGAGGCCGGAACTACCTCCCGCGTTCTGCGACGCAAGAAGGACAAGCACTCCGAAGGCCAGTGCGCTCGTCAGGCAGATCGTGATGCCCGTGACGGCCATGCTCCCGAACATCCGCGCGAAGTCGCGTTCCTCGTCGTACTTGGCCATGAATCGACTGAGCATTTTGCCCTGGCCAAGGCTGAGGATCTGTCGACCCGCGACCGCCAGCACGAAGGCGTAGGCAAAGGAACCGAACTCCGCTTTGGTGAGGCCGCGGACCATGACAACTTGCGTGGCCAAGGTGATGAGGAGCGAGGCCCCTCGACCCATCAGCAGCGCCGCTGAGCCACGCAGGTGCTGGTGGTCTGACTTACGGTCGCTACTCTCGTCGCTCTCGGTGAGTTCGTCGCTCTCGCCGGGCTCGTCGCCATCTTCGAAGGCACCGGCCTCCTCGAAGGCCCCGTCGTCGTTGAATACGCCCAGCTCACCGGGTGGATCGGGCTCATCACCTGTCACGCGCTTGGCGTTCATACTTCGGCTGGCCCCCCACACAACGATCACGTCGATTCGCCCGCGCAACGGGCGATCGAGCAGAGTATCGGGGCCGCGTGGAAACGGCTGGCCCCAGTTCCTTATAGGTTCTTCACGATAGCCGAACCTGCATTCACGGGTGGGTGGTCCAGACTATTGTCGTCTGGCGCAGACTCTCGCAACGAGGGCGGCGGCAGAGGGACAACCGGAGGACGAGACTGTGGCGGGACCCATCTTCGTCGTAGGGGGTATGCGGTCGGGAACCACCCTGTTGCGCTTGATTCTGGACAGCCATCCGGCGATCTCCATCGGCTCAGAGACCGGCTTCATGGGGGCCGCCGCGGCCGTGCAGAAGATCCCGGGCTGGCGTAACGGAGCCGATTGGTACAGCAGGATCGGCTGGTCCGAAGGTGAGCTCGACGAGCGGCTCCGCGAGTTCTTCGGTGGAATGTTCGAGCGGCACGCACAGCAACAAGGCAAGGTTCGCTGGGGCGACAAGACCCCCTTCCACACCATGCATATGCCGGCGATGGCCGAGATCTTCCCGGACGCTGTGTTCATCGGGCTCGTACGCCACCCAGGCGGTGCCGTCTCATCGCTCAAACAGAGCTTTCACTACTCGGTCGAGGCAGCCGCCAGTTACTGGAGCGCGACCAACGCCACCATGACCCAGAGCGGAGCCGACCTCGGTGACCGTTTCGTGTTGTGCCGCTACGAGGATCTGGTCGCAGCCCCCGAGACGGCAACTCGGGGGCTGATGGATTGGCTCGACGAAGAGTGGACTCCCGCTCTTGTTGAGCACCACAAGGCTCAGCGTGAGCGAAAGGCGCCGCGGCTCGTCGACGGTGGGACGGTAGCCCACGACGCCATCGACCCCAAACGCGCCGAGCGATGGTTCGACCAGCTGACCACCGAAGACCTCTCGGTCCTCGAGGACGTCTGCGGATCGCTCGGGGCGATCTACGGGTATGACATGGATTCACCTCAGCCGACAGTCGGTCCCCTCAACCCTCATCAGCAGGCGTGGCTCGTCTCCGGAACCAACTTGGCCGACAGCCGTGGCGTCTGGCGGGACGCCGCGGTACTGCCGCCGCAAGAGTTCGTCATCCCATTGGACGCCACGGTCGAAGACATGGCAGCGCGCGCGTTCAAGGCCGAGGCGGCACTGTCGAGACTGCGTACCCGTCGCGCCGTCAGAGTGAGCGACAGCCTCAAACGTGCAGTCCGAGACCGCTCCTACACCGACCTACGCGAAGCCGTGAGCGTGCTGGTCAGCCGCTCGTAGTCGTAGGCGTGCTGCCGGCGTTCTCAGGCACCCGGGCAACTGGCTTGATCGCATACCGGTACTTGCGCATCAGGGGCAGCGCGGTGAGGCCGAGCATGACCTGCCGAGCACGCGGTTCGGTACGCATCCACTCGTCATCGGATCTGATTTGGACTGCACCCTTGTCGAAACGATTGGGGTTCCCCGCGACGGTGTGGTTGCCAGACAGGGTGACCGACCCGTCAGCCTCAACCGGGTTGTCACTGTGTGGCCGCCCCACCAGATCGAGGATGTCATCGATGGCGGACGTGGGATCGGCGACGAAGTCCTCGTAGCGGATGAAGAGCCAACGGTCTGACGGAAAGCGTCGACGTAAATACTCGCCACCGAGGCAGTTCTCGGTCCAACGCCGAAGACTCGACCACGGGCCACGCGTGCCCATCGCGGTGCTCTTGTCGTTGGCTGGCAGCGTCTTCGCCCGACCCCAGGAATGGGCAACGGCCCGAGGATCACGCACCATCTGGACGACCACATGCTCCAGGCCGCCGATCCTGGCGATGACAGCGGCATCCTGCGGGCGCTTGGACGTGTCAACGATGACCGAGGCGCCAGTCACCGCGAACATCTCGTCAATCGTGGCACCGAGTACCTCGGTGTAGTCCGCGAGTGCTTGCCATCCGGGCTGGCTCGACAGCCTGAGCAGCCGACGGCGACGACGACGGCTGCCACGAAAGATTTCCTCCTGCCAGCCCGCCACGGCCTCAGCGGCCGCCAGCTGGTCAACTGCCGAGGTCAAAGCAGGCTCTGCGTTTCCGCGCGCCAGAACCTTCGACCAAATCTCGCACTCGGTGATCAGCGCCCCGCATCCACAACGCCGACCCGCCAAAACGCCTCGCCGCCACAGCCACCGCAGCTCACCAGGGCAGAACACGCCTGCTACCTCGCCAAGGGTGCCGCCCAGAACTGTCGTACCGCTGCGCCCCGCTCCGACCACCGAAACGAAGTACCGCTTGTTGACCGTAGACACCTGCGCTCCGTTGATCACTCGGTCGGCTTGGCTCGCGACAGCCCGGGGGCGGGGCGCGGCGACTCTGGTGCCGGGGCCTTCGATGGTGCCGATGGCGGAAGAGAAACGATCTCGTCTTCCTCATCGGAATGTCTAAACGTCCTACGCACGATGACGACGGCTGCGTGCGCTGGATCGAATGGATCGGTGATCCTGCGCAGCGAAGACAGCGACAAGCCTTCGGGGGCCACGATGAGCATGAGGGTGGAGGCACTCATCTCGAGAAGTCGAGGATCCTCGGGTGAGTCGATCTGGATGACGGGCCGCGCGAGGGGACCACCACCGTCGACGCGACGAATCAGAGCGCCCTTCGTCGGAGCGCGGCCCAAAGCGTCCCGAAGTGCCCACGTCACCATTTCAGTTTTGGCAGCTCGGCGCTTGTGGCCGAGAACATAGATGGTGTCAGGAGATCGAGCTAAGACGTTCCTGGCGAGCGTGGTGGTCCCCTCCAGGCGACCTGAGTCGCGTGACTTGCCCAGCCTTCGGCGCGGGATGTACACCAGCCCAGCCACCGGCAGACCGACGAGACGTCTCGGTCCGCCAACAACGGGTCGGTTCAGCACGAGGAACAGCAACACGCTCCCCACCCCGAGGATGAATCCGCCAATCGTGCCGACGATGATCGAGTAGGGCGCCGCTTTGAAAACGTCGGTGGCCTCGACCGGCGCCGATGCCTCGCTCTGCAGTTCGAATACTCCGACACCAGCCCCTGGCGAGTTGAGTTCATCAACGAAAGTAGCCGCCGCCAGGTCAGCGATCTTCACCGCATCCAGGGGGTTGTCGGAGTGCCCGATCACCTCCAGCACAATGGAGTCCTGGGCCGCAACCAGCGAAGCTTCTTTCGGCACGATGTCCTCAGGGTCTCCTGCAGCGCCGAACTTGCCGGATACAGCATCAGCAACCTTGCCGTTGTCGAATACCGACGTTGCGTAGCGTGGCAGCACCGTCGTGGTGATTCGCAGCTCGGCGGCAACGACCAGTGCCGACGCGTGATACTCCTTCGGCTGTTGGTATTGGTACCAGGGAACAACGAGTGCGCCGAGAATCGCGCCAAGCACAACCACCCACGCGTAGCGCTTCAGCCCCCACACCACGGTCGAGAGTGCCGTGCCGTCATCGGGCTCCATGTGGTCGGAGCTCGTGTTGTTCATGACGCACCCTCTGCGCTAGGTGGGGACGAGCCTTTGTGTGGATCCGGCGTCCTGGAAAGACTGGAGAGCACCGCCATGAGCGGAGCAACAAGCGTGTTCAACTCAAACGGATACGGATGACGAAGATGATAGGCCGTTCTGCCGGACAGGGCGGCATCGAGGAGCTCGGACTCACGCTCACCGGCTGAGTCGATCAGGTCACTTCTGCGCTCTGGGAAGGCGTAAAGGAATTGCCGGTAGTGGGCCAGCAGAGCTTCGCGCTCGTCCAGCAACGAGGCCCGCATCCGTGCGGCAATCGCTTCGCCCTTGACCTCATCAAGCTCGACCGTGTCAGCGTCGTGGCTGGTGGCGAGCACCACCAGGTCGAACGAGCGACTCGGGTCGACGCCGCCGAAGAGCTCAGCGGGTGTTACATGGGTGTAGGCCTGTCGACGGACGATCGGCGCTCCCCGACGGAGCACCGACGCCAGCCCGTTCCGATCGGGGAGAACACCGGCCACCGCCTCGGCGGCCGCAGATGCCTTGGCCAGCCCACCGAGTCGAAGACGTTGGAGCCTGGTCAGGCCCTGCTTGACGAGGGGCAGCTGCTCGACGTGCCACCGCCACAGCCTGATCGGCTCGGGAACCCCGAACATGTTCCCTTCGGGGGTGATGTAGATCCACTCATCTCCGATGTAGCGCGCCCCGAGCTGTGCGAAAGCCAACAGGGTCTCGGTCTTGCCACCCTTGGCCCAACCGGTGACCAGGACGCCGTGCTCGCCGTAGGAGAACGCCGTCGCGTGCAGCGGCAGCACTCCCTTCGACAACGCGGTCAAGTTGACGATGGCCAGGAGATGGGGCACCACACCGACCCCACGCTCGGTGACGATGTCGACTCGACTGCCAATCCGGTCGAAGGGAATGACGGTGCGGGCGCGGGCTCCGGCGCGTCCTCGGAGCAGGTAGAACTCTTCGCCGGCGAAGCCGGTCTCGTCCCAGCTGACGTAGACGATGGGCTCGTCAACACGTAGCTCGTCGACGAATCGAACCGTGATGTCCGGGGTCCCATCCGTCGTGCTGTGCAGCGGCCCAAGCTGCCGAGCGATGATCTGCTCATCACCGGCTTCGGGATTCAGTAGCCGGACCCTGACCAGTCCGTGAAGGTCAAAGTCGACGTATGAGTCAGCATCGTGGGCGAGCATCAAGATCGCGAACCTCGGTCACCGATGAACGTCTCGGCGACGCCCCGCCAGAAGCCGAGTCCCCACCCGGTGTGCATGGACCCAAAGGCCAACGGAAGTACGGCACGCTCTGCGGGAGGCAGACCTCTTCCGGCGACAGCAGCAGCCGCAATGAGGCCACCGGCGTAGGGGGCAACCATGGCGGCGCCTCGTACTGGGCTTCGTAGCCCGACCACACCTGCCGCAGCCAGGTAGAGCACCAATGCCGGCGGCACCAGGTGGCGCGCCCGCAGGGATCCGGGATGCAGGCGGGCCACCGGGAACTTGCTGCGCCCATAGCGGTGGTACTGGGAGAAGAGCGCGGCCACGGTCTGCCGGGACTTCCAGTCGATGGACAGCTCCGGGTCGAACAGCAGCCGGTAGCCCGCCTCTTTCAGGCGCAGGTCGAACTCGAAGTCTTCGTTTGCCGACAGTGTCTCGTTCCAGCCGCCGAGGCCACGCAGGACGGCAACGGGGTAGGACCCGAAGGGAACGTGATCGGTCTCCTGCTCTTCGGTGCCGTAGTGGTACAGGGAATTACCCACCCCGAAACGGCTGCCAAGGGCGACGGCGATCGCGCGGCCCTGCGGGGTCTCGCCGCGGCCGGACTTGCGTCCGCCGACCGCACCCCACTCTCCTTCTCGGAGCCGCGTGACCGCGCGCTGCACGTACCCGCTGGGGATCGCCGAGTGTGCGTCCACCCTGACCAGCCAGGTTCCCTTGGCTGCGTCCAGCCCAAGGTTGAGTGAGGACGGAATGTTGGCGCGGTCGTTCAGCACGAGCTCGACGCGGGCGTCGCGATCGGCATAGCCGATGGTTACGTCGCGGGTGCTGTCGGTGGACGCACCATCGACCACAACAACCTGCAGGTTGGTGTAGTCCTGAGCCAAGATCGAGTCGAGGCACTCACCGAGGGTTGCTTCCTCATTGCGAGCGGGAACCAGAACGGTGACGAGCTCGCCGAGCTCATCGCTGCCGGTATCTTTCATCTGTCACCACCCCCTGAAAAGCCCAACACCTGGTTCTGCCACGTTACGACCGCTCACGCCGTCACGACCGACGGATTCCGAAGGCGTCGAACAGGGCGCCGAAACTCAGGCACCCTGTCCGACCTTCGGCCGTTCGTGAGTCAGAGGCGGTTCTTCGATGTGCCCGGTCAGGGGCAGCCGGTCACCGTGTCGTTGGCGTCCGCCTGACAGGTGTCGGCGTCCTTGCGACCCTTGATGGTGTCCCCACCGAATGTGTCGTCGGTGTTGAGGTCGTCGTTGCCGTTGCCGCCGTCGAGGTAGTCGCGCCCGAGGAAGTCAAAGAGCGAGTCGTTGCCGCCGCCACCGTTGATCTTGTCGTTGCCCTTGCCGCCGGTGGCCGTGTCGTCGCCGCCGGCGCCAAAGATCTGGTCGGCCTTGTCACCGCCAACGAGGTTGTCGTCCCCATCGCCACCAGAGATCCGGTCTACCCCTGGACCACCCGCGAGGGTGTCGTTGCCGATCCCGCCCGAGAGGCGGTCGGAGGCGTCGCCGGCGCTGATGGTGTCGTTTCCGCTGCCACCCCTCAAGGTGTCACCTCCAGTGCCACCGAATATCCGGTCGTTGCCGCTGCTGCCGAAGATGACGTCTGCGCCACCGCCGCCCTTCAAGTTGCTTTTGCCGGCGCCGTCGCAGATGTAGTCGTTGCCGCCGCGGCCACGCACCTTGTCGCGACCGCCCAATGTGGAGATCACGTCAGATCGCTTGGTTCCCTTGATCACATCTCGACCTTCGGTTCCGAAGATCGTGACGGTGCGGCCCGCGCACAGCGTCTGGGCAGTGGCGCCGTCAGCGGGCGTCACGGCCATCAAGCCAGAACCCGCGAGCACCAAGAGCATCGAGGCAACGCCAGTCTTCTTCAACAACGTAAACTCCGTTCGGTCCCCCTCCGGGCTGGTGAGCCAGGAAGAACGTAAATGTCAGCCTTCCGCCCGGTAAGTGCCCTGCAACAAATTCAATCGGTGCGGGCTCAAAGGGCACGCAGATCACTGCAGGTGGGCGGTCAACTCGTTCCGCCCATCATGCCTTGCCGACCGGGTCCCCGTCACATCGTTCCGAAAAGTCCGGATTGGCCCTCCGCTCAGGTCACACTGAGCTCTTCCTGCGCCGGCTGAGGGGGCCTCGCCGGTCGGGCAACGTCAGGAAGGTCGTACGACGCCGACCGGCACAGCGCGACGTAGGTGAGGACCAACCAGAAGAACTTGTACTCAAAGTTCGACAGGAACATCGATGCCGTCATGGTTCCGATGAACGCCGCCAGCGGGGGAGCCCGAAGGCGCTGAGGCAGTCTGCGGATGTCTCGGAAAGTCAGCACCAGGCCAGTAGCCAGAAGCAGAACGCCGGGAAGCCCCACCTGGATGAGGGATTCAATCCAGATGTTGTGTGCCTCATAGGCGGTGCCCTGCACCAGAACGCGCGATTCAGGCACCTCTGGCTGCGTCTGCTGGTAGACCCTTGGGAACGTGGCCCACCCAGATCCGGCCAGACAGTAGCTCTGGCAGGCTTTCTCGGCGATTGACCAGATCTCCGTCCGACCCGAGGACGAGGTGCGGTCAGTGCGGCTGCCCACGCCTCCAGGGTTCGTCGCCAGCACGATCACCAGCGCCCCGAGAGCCACGACTCCCAACAAGACCAGTTGGCGGCGACCAGAAGGCGTCGCGACAAAGATGACGATGAACACCACGATCGCCGACAGCAGTCCGCCACGAGAGCCGGTCAGCACGATGGCCACACCGATCAGCAGTGCAGCGGCCACGTTCAGCAGCCGTTCAGACTGACGGGCGGCGCTGACGGCGCTGGGCAGGGCCACGGCCAGTGGCAGGAGCAAGGCGGCCGCCGTGTTGTTCGCCCCCAGGATGTCCTCACCGAATCGCGCTCCAGCTTCACCCTGCGGGAGTCCCCCAAGGAGAAGGAGCTGGGCTAAGGCAAACAGCCCAGTCGCGGCTCCGCTGAACACGATGGCGATTTGCGCATTGCGCAGCACCACAGCATCGATTCGGATGAAGGACAGGACTCCGAAGAACACGATCAGGGCCGTCAGATTGAAGACCCCCTTCGCCGTCAGTTGCGCCGAGATGCTCCATAGCGCCGACAGTGCCGCCCAGCCCAGATAGAGCACCCAGATCGGGAGCGTCCCCGACAGAGGCGCCCTGGTTCGTGCACCAAGCGCCAGCTGGTACCCCGTCGTGAGGATGAGCAAGATCAACAGCGGTGTCGAGAGCGAGTCGAGAGGGGCCGGCAGGCCCAGGTTCAGCTTGCTCCCGAAGGGGACAGTGACGATGTAGGCCGGAAGCAGGTAGCGCAATGGGTCGCGAGAGACACCGATGAGGATGGCGGCCACCAACGGGAGGACCACGAACAAGGGGAGGAGGGCCTTCACGTCAGGCCCGGATTCGCTGACATCTGAAGAGCGGCGCGCGGTCGGCGGTCACTGACCACGCACCCGTCGCGCAAGGCCGGCGACCCGGCCATGTCTGATGGCCAAGTAGGACGGTGCGTTCTTCACTCGGAAGGTCCGAGTGGAGTTGCCGCGGTAGATGCCAACCCGCGGAATGGCGTACTCATCGACGTCCTCGTTCTCTTCAGGCAGTGCGAAGGCGTGGGTGTAGCCGGCTTTGCGCGCCGCTTCACGCACCATGCCACTGTGCCGCCCTCGAGGGTAGGCCAAACTCGTGACCTGCTTTCCCAGCAGGTCACTGAGCAGTTGCCGGCTCGATCGCAGATCCTCGACGCACTCGTCGTGGTCGAGGGTCGTCAAGTCTCGGTGCGCCCACGTGTGCGACTGAAAGTCCACACCGGCTTCCTGCATCTCGAGGACCTGGTCGAGCGTCAGCGTCGATGGAGGGCACTCCGGCGGGTCGTCGACCCAGTCGACCACCTGACCCTGCGGGGTGAGCGTCTGAGCGACGAGAAAGACGCTGGCCGGCAAGCCGTACCGGGTGACGGCGGGGAACATGGAGTCGTAGAGCGACTCGAACCCGTCGTCGAACGAAAGATGCACCTGCCCTCGTGGCAAGCGGCCGGCACCGCTCATCCGAGCGAGCGCCTGATCGAGGGAGAGCACCTTCCGATGCCGGCTCAGCCATTGGCACTGGGCCTCGAAGTCGGTCGGGTCGACGGCTAGCGCGGACTGCCACTTCGACTCGACGGCGTGGTAGCAGAGAACAGTCATCGTCGGCGCTTCGTGACGTCGGCGAAGATCGCCGAGATGTTGCGAGCCATCACCTTCTGGGAGAACTTCTCCACCACCCTGCGGCGGCCTTGCTCACCCATGCTGGTCCGCAGCTCTCGGTCGGTGAGCAGCCGCTGCAGAGCGTCGGCCAGCTTCGCGGGGCTCTTGACGGGCACGACGTATCCCGTGGTTCCGTCATCGATCGCCCTGGCGATGTCTCCGACGTCGGACGCCACCACGGGCAACCCGCACGACATCGCTTCCAGCACCGACAGCGGCATGGCCTCCCACCACGACGGCAGGCAGAAGACGTCAGCCTCGGCGTAAACCGCAGGCATCTTGCTCGACGGGAACCGTCCGCGAAGCTCAGCGACTCCGGAAGCCGCGGTCGTGACCTCGACCTCGGCGTCGAGCCCTTCGTCGGGGGTCCCCCCGACCAGCGCCAACCGGTGCGCAACCCCGCGCTCGGTGAGGATCTGGGAGGCCTCGACGAGGTCGATCACACCCTTCCGCGGAGTGAGCAGCCCCACGTAGAGGACGAGTGGCACGTCGTTGGCGGGACCGTCGAGAGGGTGGAACTCGTCGGTGTCGACGCCGTTGTCGACCAGGCGCACCCGCTCGGGGCCGAGCACATCGGTCAGAGCCTGCTCCCCGGCAGTCCACACCGGGACGACCCGATTCACCGGCAGCATGGCGACCTTCAAGATCCACCGGCTCTTGGTGTCGCGAAGCCACATGTGCAGATTTCCGCCGTGTGCATGGACCACGACTCCGCAGCCTCTGGCTCGGCCGGCCGCAGCCATCAGCGATGCACGCAGGACGGTCACGGCTGGAGTCAGCGCGGAGTGGATGTGCACCACGTCGTTCTTCTTAGCCATCCGCCACACCGACGAGGTGTCATGCCACGTCCTGGTGACGTTCCCGAGCGTCCAGCGGCCAGCCTCGGGCACGCCAGCGTGGGCCACGTTGAGGAAGGTGATCTGGTGCTCGTCGGCGAGGTCGCTGGCCTGAAGCATCGCCAAGAACGTTGGAATACCCCCGACGTCAGGCGCACCCTTGCCAACGAGCAGGACGCGACTCATGTGACGACCTCGACAAGGCTCGTCAAATCCCGGCGCGCCAACTGCTCCCCCTTGAGTGATTCGCCACGACCGCCTTGGCAGATCCGTGGCACTTGTCCTTGCTGTGTTCTCCCACCCATAGTGCGGGAGGTCGATGCCCGAATGGTAACCGGGCAGGTCAGACCCCTCAGCAAGATGGTGATTCCTTCCACCAGTTGGGCCATTCGGGGCAATGCCCATGTGCAGCCCGCGGCGCCAAACGGCTGCGGGATAGAGTGATAGACCGGTTTCAGAGCAGTTTTTGTGGCAAGACTTGAGGAGTTCACGGTTCATGCGCAGTGATCGGGGGAGTCGGCCGCGCGCCCTCGTCACCGACGACATCACCGGTCAAAACCGTGCAGCCCTGGCCACCGTCCGAGCTCTCGCCGTTGCCGACGTCGACACCCTGGTCACTGTCGCCGGAGGTCACTCGATCGCCGGAGCCTCGCGCTTCTGCGCCGGAACGGTCGAGGTTCCCGCGGCCGGCACTGCGACGTACGCCGCGGCGCTGCGCACCCACATCTCTGACGTCGGCTACCGCGCCGTCTTCCCCGCCAGCGATGCCGCCCTCGTCGCCCTGGGGGATCCGGTCGCCGAGCTGGTCGACAAGGCGGTGATGCCGGACCGAGCACGCGCTGCCGGTATCGAGGTCCTCCCCCAGTGGCGGTTCGAGTCGGGGGCAGAGCTGATCGCCGCCGCCGGCACCCTTCCGTTCCCCATCGTCGTCAAGCCAACCGAGAAGTCCGGCGTCGGCTCCCTGCAGGCCATGAAGGCCACCACTTCCGGCGACCTGAGCTCGCTTGCCGAGCACCCGTCACCGCTCGTGGTCCAGCCCTACGAGGACTCACCGCTCTGGGCCATCAGCGGCGTGATGTGGGACGGCCGGCTGCTCGCCATCACCCAGCAGCGTTCGGCACGGCTGTGGCCGGTGGGAGCCGGCGTCGCATGCGCGGCCGAGACCGTTCCACCCGACCCATCGTTCGAGGAACCACTGACGCGGCTCCTGGCAGCGCACCAGGGCGTGTTCCAGGTGCAGTTCCTCGGGCCTTACCTCATCGATGTCAACCCTCGCGTCTACGGGTCGCTCCCGTTGGCTGTTGCTGCCGGGGCGAACCTGCCGGCGATCACCTTCCGCGCAGCCGAGGGGAAGGTGGACGGCTTGGTGCGGGCGCGCGCCGGAGTCCGTTACCGGTGGCTCGAAGGCGATGTGCGCAACCTGGTCAAGCAGGTGCGCGGCGGGTCGATCAGCGTCGGGGCAGCAGCGCGCGCTGGGTTGCCCCGCCGCGGAACCGTGTACAGCCTGGAGAGCCTCCGTGACCCACGACCCTGGGTCACCCGCCTTCGGTATGCCGCAGGGAGCAAGCGCTCATGAACGACGAGGCCGGCGAGCTCGCCGCGCGCGCATCCATGGTCTACCTGCACCGCAACGCGGTCCCGACCTCGGAGCAGGTGGAGCAGCGCGTCATCGCTCTTGCCGAGATCGAGCGGGTCCTTGCGTTGCTCGAGGTGAGCGCCGATGTCATCGCCTCTCCGCTCGGTACCGGCTGGACGGACGTATTCCACGTCGTCGCTACCGCCCCCGACCCGGCCATCCTGATCGAACGAGGGTGGGTGGACATCACCGCGCTGGCGCGTCGCTGCGAGCTGGACGTCAGTTCTCGGTGGGCCGTCATCGCAGACGGTCGGGTATTGGCTGCGCTCTGCTTCTGTGGCGGCGAGCACGACCCCGTCGCCACGATCATCGAGCGGTGTCGAGCGCAGAGCCAGGTCACGCTTCGCGACATGCTCGAGCTGCGGGCGTTGGCACAAGAAGAGACTCCGCTGCCCGCCGTCAGCGACGTGCTCACACTGGCGGCCGACATCGAGATCTCGCTCGATACGCGGGTGCTGGTCAAGTGGACGTCCGGCAGGCGTCTCGACGCACCAGCCGCGCTTCCAACTAAGCGCCGTCAGCCCCGGGTGGTCGTGGCAGTCGGCGGTGTCGACGGCGCCGGAAAGTCCAGCGTCCTGGAGGGACTGCGCACCGACTTGGTGGCGGTCGGCATCCCCACCAGCCGAGTGTGGCTGCGGCCAGGGATGGGACTCGGTCCTCTGGTCGCGCTGGCGTCGAAAGTGAAGCAGCTGCGGCGCATGGACCAACGGCCAGGCGTCGCAGTCGTCGCGTCCGGGCCGACCACCGAGCTCGCCTCGCGGCGCGGTGCGATGGGGTGGCTCTGGTCGTCGGCGGTGAGCGCCTCATTCGTCCGAGGACTTCGCCGGCAGCATCGCGAGAGCTCGGGCGTTGTTCTTTACGACCGACACCTCGCGGACGCACTCGCAACTTTGGACGTGGTCTACGCAGGCAGCAACCTTGCGCTGCAGCGCAGTGCGGTACGCCGGGGTGTGCCGCACGCAGAGGTCAGCATCTTTCTCGACGTCCCCGTCGAGGTTGCCGTTGCTCGCAAGCCCGGAGACCTGCTCGGGGCCAGCGCGGTCGAGCGTCAGATCGAGGCGTACGAAGCGTGTCTTCCGTCAATCGCTGGGCTCGTCCGGTTGGACGGCACCCAACCCATCGCGCAGTCAGTGCGTCAGACCTTCGAGCTGGTTGCGAAGGTGACCGACAAGTAACTCACCGCAACGCCGTTGGGGGTGGAGCCAGGGTTCCCCGGCCCCACCCCCAACGGCGGAAGTTGCTCGCGGGGCGAACTACCTCGATGGGTCGTAGCCGTATGGCAGGACGTCCCAGAACTTCTCACTCAGGGGAAGTGAGCAGAGAGCGGTCGACGGAAGCGTCCAGAGCTGTCCGCGACCTTCAGCCGTCGTGTTCTCGAGCTTGAGCGCAGTGACGCCGCCGCTGTCGCCGATGTACACGCCGTACTTCTGCATCGCGTTGGCGATCGCCCTAGCCTGCGGGCTCAGGTTGAACGCGTCGAGGTTGACCGAAGGCTTGATCCGCATCCGGGTTCCCTGGGCTGGCGCCATCGGGCTCGTCGACCCACCATCGCTCCGCGTGAGCGGGGCAACAGCCAGCGTGGAAACCTCCGGCCCAGCCGCAATCTTCAGCACGTGGTTGATCTGTCCAGCAGCCACTTCGTCGTAGCGAACCGCCGTGACGCCGCCGTTGTTGCCGCGCATCGTTCCGGTGTTGCGGCCATCGTCGCTCCCACCGATCCGAGAGTCGAGACCGTTGGAGTTCAGGTAGGTCACCTGCGCACCGCCGGCTGACCAGGTGTCGGTCGCTGCGCTGTAAACCGCGTGCCACAACGCCACCACGTATCCGCGGTCGACGTCGTAGACCGTCATCGCAGCGTCACTGGTCGATGCCGGCTTGGCACCCCGTGGGATCCGCATGTTGGCCAGCTCTGGCGGAAGGGCGTACTGCGCCTGCTTGACGCTGTAGCCCGGGTCGCCGGCCTTGGCCCAGTAGATCGGCTGGCCCCATGGGCTGCTGCCGGCACCGGCCAGCCGGATGCAACCAGCCTGGGCGCTCGGGGCGGTCTGCATATAGTTCAGGATTCCTGCGGCGTTGGGGTGCGTCGGTGCGTTCTCAGGTACCGGCGCGTTCCAATACGACGATGCTGCAAATGGACGATACGGCGAAGCAATTTCCGCCGACGAGGAGGAAACGCCCATCTGACTGGCCAGCGTGGCGAAGCCGAGTCCGAGGGCTGCGGTCACCATGCCAATGCGGGAACGGGAGGAAGCCACTAGCTACTCACCTTTTCCTAACTAGTTATTTCTGACTAGAAAAGATTCGGAGGTGCTCTGTTGGGTCTTGAGAATGCGGCTGCCGGATTGCGCCATCGGGCTGCAATTAGCGGACATTTCCCCCGGTCAGTTAGTCCATCTGTGCGGGGTGCTCGCCCGATCGGGCTAACGCGAGTCTTGCCGTTCACAGTACCTCGCGAACCACTCCTCTGCGGACAACAGGTGTGGCTTGATGCTGGCCTCATCGAGGAGTCCGGCCAACTCTTGCCGATGCTCGGCGCGTTCGGCTGACGGCCGCCCGACCTGACTCTCGACGACGACGCCACCGCTCTCTTCGCGGTTCATCTCCTCGACAAGCTCGATCGCAGTCTGCGACGCCTCCGGGGTTGCCTCGTACCGTTCGAACGTGGTGCCGAATCGTTCGTTGACCTCATCGATCACCGAGCCGAAGTCCTCGATCACCTGGGTGAAGCGGCCGATCACGAACGATTCTTTGGCTTTCCACGCGGTGCGGTAGAAGTCGACGTACTCGACGAGGGCGTCGGCCACGGTCAGGTGCGGGCGACGGATCACATACGAGAGCACGGCGTCGCGCGGGTCGCGGATCAGCGCGATCGCTGGGACGCCCAGCCGCGCGGCACGCAACAAGTGCGGGGCACCATGCAGGTGTCGGCCCAGCGGCACGTCACGACCGTTGGCCACCATGAAGGCAGCCGAAGCGAAGGTGTTGCCCGAACGGGGAAAACCTTCGATGACGAGGGCGGTGTTACGTCCGGCCAGTGTCAGGCGCTTCTCCGACCGGACCAACATCGTGGCGTCCCACAGGTAGGGCGTGCTCGCGAGCGGGCGGCGCACGTAGTGGCGCAGCCTGGTGAGGCCCGCAGGTCCAGCGTCGATCAGGTCATCCTTTGCATGCGGGCGCAGAGCGTTCGTTGCTCGCGATCAGGGTCGATGGTGCGTTTGGAGCCGCTAGTGGCAGGTGCCGCTGAAGTTGTCGATCACCGAACCGGTTGAGGTGACGAACTCACTTGTCCAGCCGGCGTCTGCAAGATTGAGACGAAGGTACCCGTAGCCCTTGAACTTGGCCGCAGGCTGCGGGATGGCTTTGGTGCTGAACGTCTGCAGGGATTCTCCGCCGGTTCCAGCGACGTATTCGGTGATGCCAGCGGTGGGATCGGCGGCCCCGCTCGGATCGACTGCCGGGAAGCGCTGGTAGTTGTGCCGATGCCCGTTGAGGATCATGTCGGCCCCAGCTGCGTGCAGGCTGTTCCACCAAGGAAGGTAGGTGTCGACCTTGCCGGTGCCAGTTCCGGTGAACCGCGGTTGATGCCAAAAGGCCAGCGTGCAGGGCTGCGTGGTGCTGGCGAGGTCGGCCTGGAGCCACTGCGTCTGCAGAGAAGTCGCGGTGCATCCACCGACGTTCTTCCGGGTGCACTGTGCGTTCAAGCCGATCACGTGCCAGGTACCAATATCGAAGGAGAAGTGTCCGTTCGTCTCGGCGTGCGCCGACGCCCCGAAGTAGTTGAAGTATGTCTGGGCGGTTGAGTTACCGATCGGGCACGCGACCCCGTAGAGGTCGTGCCCGCCCAGGTACTCGTGGTTGCCAGTGACCGGCGACATCAGCCCATTCACCCGCCCCCAAGAAGGCGTGTACGACGCCGCAAAGTCGGCAGCGTCGTCGCAGTAGTACTGGTAGTCACCGAGGCCAAGGACGGCTGTCACCGCGGTGTCGGCGACCATCACGTTGGAGACCGCCATCTGCTGGCAGGCTGTTGACGTCCCGAGCCCGCCCTTGAACGACGGATTGTCGGTGTCGCAGGCGAAGTCTCCGACAGCTGCGATGGTGGTCGTCGTCGTGACATCAGCCAATGCCGGCCCAGCCGTAGCGACCTGCGAACCACCCACCCATACCGCGGGGAGAACGACCCCAAGCGCCAGAAGCGGGACGAGGCGGCGCGCTCGTGACGTATTGATGCGCATACCTCCCCCTTCCCTCAAAAGCGTAACCGCACCGAATGGCACGGACCGTCGCGGGTTGTGGGGGACAAGATGGGGCACACAGCATGCGACCTGCCTGCAGCCGCTCTGCAGCAACTCTGCAGCAACTCTGCCCCCGGACAACACGATACGAGGCGCCACACTACCCCGAATGGGTGACAATGAACCCGGTCGATAGGGGGTTCGTTCGCCAACAGCCAAAAGGTGGTTGCTGGCTCCACAGTTGCGAGTCCAGGAGTTTTCCTACCGCGGTAGGATCACCACCATGGCCAAGATGACCAAGATCAGCGTCTCGCTGCCCACCCCACTCATCGATGCTCTCAAGGCCGAGGCCAAAGAACGCGGCATGCCCGTGAGCCAGGTCGTCGCCGAATCGTTGGAGCGCAAAACCAAGGCGGCCGCCTTCCGCGAGGCACTCCAAGAGCTCTACGGACCCTTCACCGAGGAGGACCGCGCGACAGGTCGGGCGCTCCTGGCGTCAGCGCGCGCCCCAGAAGAGATCCTCCGTGACCGATGAGGGTCATCCTCGATGCCGGGCTGCTGATCGCCTCCGAACGGCATCCCCCTGCCGCAGCGACACTGCTCGACGACTACCTGGCTTTCAGCGAAGTGCCTCCCCGCATTCCGGCCACGGTCGTCGCGCAGGTATGGCGCAGTGGCTGGGGTAGGCAGGCGCCTTTGGCCAAACTCCTCTCCACCGCTGACGTCGACACCCTGAATGAGCCGCGCGCCCGCGAGGTCGGCCAGCTGCTGGCCGACGCCGGAACCGACGACATCGCCGACGCGCACGTCGTTGTCGCCGCCGAGTCCGGAGACCTCATCCTCACCAGCGACCCCGTCGACATCGCCCGGCTCGCCATGGTCGCAGGTAAAGACGTCCACATCGTGACCGTGTAACCGTCAGCTTCAGGCCGGAGCGACGACCCGGACGCCGTGGGCGGCGCACGCCTGCTCCAGCCGAGCGTCGTACGTGATGACCCCCTGCAGCGCATCACCCACCTGCAGCGCCGTCGCCAGGTGGACAGCATCCAACGACCGCAGGATCGATGGGTCGAGCTCGGCGGCTCGCTCGCAGATGTCAGCGCTGACGCCGACCAGGGTGACGGCGTCCAAGCGTGCGCGGGTCTCGAGCAGCGCCTCCGGCGAGTGTCGGCGGGCGGTGCGCAGCGCCCCGACGCGGAGCAGCTCGGACGCGAAGAACTGGGCGTCCTGGTCCACTGCCCACGCGAGCAACTCGTCGCTTTCGCGTTCGTGCACAACGAGCTTCAGGAAGGCAGATGTGTCGAGGTAGTACGCCACGCGTTAGCGCTCACCCTCGCGCGACTCCTCGAGCAGGTGCGACAGCGACCGCTTTCCGCGGCGTGCCGGAAGAGGTGCACCGAGGTCGCCAACCGCTAGACGCGCCGGCCTCGCCTGTCCGGCCGCGGCGAGAACCGCAAGGCGATCGGCGGACGCCGGGATCAGGTGCGCCACCAGCCGACCGCGGTCGGTCACCTCAACGGTGGCCCCCTCGGTCACCGTCCGCAGCACCCGCGAGGCGTGCTGCTGCAACGCCCGAACACCAATGCGCTCAACCATGTGCGTCAATGTAGCACATTGCCGCGCGCTCCCGGCAACAACCGCTCGCGAGCAGGAGCAACCTTTGCCAAACGCCCTCCCCCGCACGCCCGGCCCGGTTACCGTCGATCGACGCTCACGTCGACCCAGGGGGGAACTCGTGCGCCTGGCCCGTGCTGCTGCACACGCAGCTGCAGCTCTCACCCTCGTCGTTGCCGCTGCTGCCGGCATCGCGGCGCTCACTGCTGTGCCCGCCGGCGCCGCAGTCTGGGAGGACGACGGTGGTCTGGTATTCACCGGCGACGACGCCGCCTTGCCCACCACCCCCACTGACGTCTGGTCCGCACTTCGGGGCCGCGCACTTGGCACGCTCGGAACCGGCGGCGCAGGGCCGTCCTCATGTGTGATCGACACCGCGGGTGAAGCCGTCTGCACCGGCTGGTCCGGACGCGGTCAGCTCGGCATCGGCACCAAGTACGAGACGGACGGCCCGGCAGCCGTCACCACTGACGGCGTCCTCGCCGGCCAGACGCTCACCGCGATCAGCTCGGGCACCGAGCACGCGTGCGCCCTCGACAGCAACGGCGCCGCCTACTGCTGGGGCGCCGCCAACCGCGGACAGGTCGGCAACGGCACGACGCGCAAAAGCGTGTACACACCGACAGCGGTCAGCACATCGGGCGCACTTGCCGGTGTCACGCTCACGGCCATCACCGCGGGTGGGCAGCACTCGTGCGCGCTCTCCTCCACCGGTGCCGCGTATTGCTGGGGGCGCGGCGCCGACGGTCAGCTCGGCAACGGCGGCACCGCGGACGCCACTCGCCCGGTGGCCGTCAACACAACGGGCGCGCTCAGTGGCAAGACGCTTGTCGCCATCGACGCCGGGACGAACCACACGTGCGCGCTCGACGTCAACGGCGCTGCGTATTGCTGGGGCGCCGGACGCGATGGCCAGCTCGGCGATGGCGCCGCGTCCAAGAGCGCGGCCCCGGTAAAGGTCGCCGGCACCGGCCGCGCGCTTCCGTTCGCCCAGATCTCCGCCGGGCTCGCGCACACCTGCGCGCTCACCGCCGACACCGGCAGCCCCTATTGCTGGGGAGCCGGGGCGAACGGCCGACTGGGCACCG
>JBBQAL010000165.1:0-4413 GCA_038316135.1 Candidatus Nanopelagicales bacterium
ACGCACCATCGCCAACCACGTGAAAACCTGGAGGATCCTGCACACCGACTACCGCCGGCCGATCCAAACATTCCCCGAAACAATCACCGCGGTCATTGGACTGGAGTTCTACCGAACCACATTGTGAATAAGCCTCCAAGACAACTCCGTAGTCCAGTTGAGAGATCACGATTCAATTGGGGAGATCATGATGAGTCTGCGAGAGAGCATCGACCGGGACCCGACGGGGGCGCCGGCCGATCCGTTCGACCTCGACCTCACGTTGCGGCGGGGAAGGCGCGTGGTGCGCCGGAGAAGGACCGTGGCTGCTCTCACCGGCACCGCAGCTACCGTGGTACTCGCCACCGCGCTGACCGCAGGCCTGAGCACTTCTGGCGATCCCGTGCGAGACACGGCTGTTGCCAGCCGAGGCTCCGAGATTCGGTGTCCCGCGGCCGAGGGCCTGATACCCGAGTGCACTTCGCAGGTGTTCCGCTATGACAACAACGTGACGGTCACGTCTTCGGGAAAGCTGGTCGTGCGGGCTGGGTGGTCCGTCACCCGGCGAGTTGAGGACCCGATCGCCAACGTCAGGACGGTCGCCGTCGCTGTGTCCGACGGCACGGAAGTCGAGTGGGCCCTCATCGAGTACCCAGATGCCAACGGAGACGCCTTTGCCGAGCACACCGGTCCACGGGACTTCCCCGGGGTCGCCTTCGACGACTGGCTGGACTACGCCAAGTCGCGGTGGACCGGCGAAGGTACGACTGCGGTGGTGAGGTTCAACCAGGCAGGCGAGCTCGTCGCTCAGCCCGGCTGGTCCATCAGCCAGCAGGCCACTGGACTCACCATGCCGGCTGGCTACAGGGGCCCTGCGGACGTCACGGCCGTCGTGCAAGTGCTCGGCCCGAAGCGTTCCGGCGGCTGGTACCTGGTCCGCCACACGCCCACTGGTGCCGAGGCGTTCCCTGTCGTTGCGTGGGACGGCGGCATGGAGGGAAGCATCGAAGGCGTCCTGGAATACGCGTCCTCCAGCTACGTGCTCAGCGAGCAGGGGTTCCTCCGAGGCTCGTCGTGAGGCGAGACGAGCGCGAGGCTGCATACGTCGAATTCGTCACGACCCGACGCTCACACTTGCGGCGCATCGCCTACGTCATCTGCGGTGACTGGACCCAGGCCGATGATCTGCTGCAGCAGGCCCTCGTCAAGCTGTACGTCGCATGGCCCCGCGTACACCGCGATGGGCGTGAAGAGGCCTACCTGCGGCGCATCCTCCTCAACGCCAACATCGACGAGTCGCGCCGCCCCTGGCGGCGCGAACGGTCGACCGATCGGGTCCCCGACCACGCTGCTCGAGAACCCCTGCCCGTCGAGGAACGCAGCGCGCTCATGGATGCCCTCCACCAGCTGCCAGAGATCCAGCGCAAGTGCGTCCTGTCGCGGCACTGGCTGGGCCTCAGCGTCGCTGAGACCTCCGCCGAGCTGCGCATCCCCGAAGGGACGGTGAAGAGCTACACCGCTCGAGGGCTCGCGACCCTCGAAGGTCTCCTCTCAGCCGAGCACGAAGAACAGCAAACCGGTCAACCGATCTGCTAAACGACGCGCCACACCACTGCCGGGCGACATCATGGACCGGCCACCCAGCACCCGCTCGGAGGCAGGCACTTATCTGGAAGCTGCGATGCGCGGCGATCCCGCGCAACGTTCCTTGCGGGACTTCGGCAAGCAAGCCGGCGAACCACTCCTCGTGGTCGATCTCGACCCGGTAGCGGTTCGGCTTGTGGGACACGTGAACCCGGCAGGCGTCATGGGTAAAGGCCAGCCGGTGGCACCGCAAGATGCGTCGGTGCGATGGAACCGGGCGCCGGACTTCCCATTCGGCGCGGCCGACCGGATCGCGATCGCCGGCCTGGATGAGGACGGCCAACTGGCCCGGCGGACCACCGCAGCCGTGAGGTGGTAAAGCGCTTCACCAAGCTAGACATTGGAACCTACTTGCCCGAACGGTGCCCACCATGGCGTCGAATGGGCGAGTCTTTGGATCGGGACGACCACCGGCTGTCGTCACGATTCGGGGGACGTCGATGAGGAAGTGTGTGGCACGCTGCGCAGCCATTGCTGCCGCCGCGTTTGTGCTGGCCGCGTGCTCGCACGGTGACGGCGGGGTGGTGCAAGCCGGTGACCGTCTAACTCCGCCCACGGATTGGGTCGAGCGCCGCGAGCTTATCGTCGAGAGGTCGATCTTCTGCGGCGGGCCCGCACCCTGCCCTCATCTCGAGCGAGAGTGGGACGCGATAGGTCCGATCAGCTCGACAACCGTCGAAGACGTCTTCGCCGACGTTGGCACACCGTCGTATGACGAAACCGCACCGGGCTGCCTCGACATGAGTCAGTGCCGCTTCACATTCTCCGACGGGACGTTCCGGTGGGAGCTAACCGTCGTCTTTGGACTGCCTGATCTGCCAGATGGCGTGGGGTTGCATGTACAGCTCGACAGGTAGACACACAGCACTTTCCACGACGCGGTCGAGCTCGATTCGGTGGCGGTTCGGCTACCGGGGACGCATGGCCGCCTGGAATCGTCCGATGCAGATACAGATGCGGAGAAGGATGGAGTGCGTCAGATCTGTCCATGCGCTCTGACAGAGTTGCCTCATGAGCAGCGACATCGACCCGTGGACTCTGCGGTTTCCGGGTCTGTATCAAGACGCCTATGTGGACTACGCAGACTGCCGCGTCCGCTACACCACGGAGCCCGCGCCGGAGGAATTCGTTTCCCGTCTTCACCTGGTCGCCGTCACCACCGACGGAATGATCGTCATCTGCCGTAGCGAGCAAGGGGGGCGATTCCTCCCGGGCGGCACCCGTGAACCCGGTGAATCGCTGAATGACCTTGCACGTCGTGAACTGATGGAGGAAGCAGGCGCGTTGCTCGACGGCGAACCCCGCTATTTCTCCGCCCACGTGGCGGACAGCGACCGAAACAAGCCGTATCGGCCCCACCTGCCACACCCACGCGCTTACTGGGCGTATGCCATCGCAGATGTGCATGTCGTGGGGGCGCCCACCAACCCGGCCGACGGCGAGACGGTCGTAGAGGTCCTGGCCCTGCCTCCGGCAGCGGCTGCCGAGTACCTCCAAGAGCACGATCCGACGCACGCGGACGTGCTCCGCCACGCGGAGGCCATGGGCCTCCTACGCCCATGCCCCTGATGGCGATCGGTTCGCGGTCAGCTGAGGGAGGCGATGAGGATGGGGAGCCGTTGCTCGAGCTGCCGCCTGCTTGTTTCGGTGCCGAAGGTCATGAACGGTGGCCAGCTGATGAAGAGCAGACGGAGTTCGGCGGCATCGAGCGCTGCGTGGAGTCCGGAGTCGTTGTCGAGACCTCTGGCTTTGCAGTAGGCGTTGGTCATCGCATCGCGTGGGGGCACGGCTCCTGCGAACTCGGCGCGTTGCCAGAGGAAAGCCAGGTCGCTAAAGCCTTTTCCGAGCCGAGCCTCTTGCCAGTCGATCCAGCGCAGGTCACCGCTCTCGTCGCAGACGATGTTCTCGGTATGGCAGTCGCCGTGCTCCAGTCCCACGGTGTCGGGTTTGCCCGAGCGGTCAATTCGCCGGATTAGGTCTACAGCAGCCCTGGCGTCGTCAGCGTGCCCGAGTTCTGTCCACCATCTGGCAGCGTCAACTTCCGCCTGCGCTTCGATATCTGATACCGCACGCCGCAGTCGCCACTTCGGCATGACAGGGGTGTCGTGCAGTCTGCCCAGCGAGCCCGCGAGTGCCACCCACTTCTCGTCGGAGATGGCCACTGGGTGAGGCAGCGGTTGGTGCTCCTCGGTGACGACACACACGGTGTTCCGACCGTCGTGCCCGGCGACGTACCGAGGCATGAAGTCCTGGCGCCCATCATGGCCGTCAGAAAGGATGCGCAGTTCCGACCTAGCTCGGGCGAGCCTCGCGGGGTCAGTCGTGATCTTGAGGACCATCAGCTGACTGCGAGAGTGCAATCGCACTACGAGAGAACCCGATCGGCCAGCCGACAGCTTCTTTCGTACCTCTGATGGTCCGAGATGCAGCAAGCCACAGGCGCCCTGCACCGCCTGCCGCTCGGTCGGCGTCAGATCGGCGTCGTCGATCGCCGGAATAGACATAAGCACCACTATGACTGTGGCCGCTGACAACCGCCCTCCTGGAGCGCCGAGGTCAGACGCGCCGGGAGTACGTGAACTCACTCTAGGTCACGGGCGGCCCCCAGAAATTGGTGAGGGTGGAGAGCAGCTCGCTCTTGCGACGCTGGTCGCCATCAGCGGTGTCGACACCTTCGATCATCACCCTCACCGGATAGCCGCGCAGGCTGACCTCGATCAAGGTAGCCAGTACACACACCTCCAGCATCAGCCCGACGATGACGACCGGCCTGTCGTGGCTCGGCGGGCC
>JBBQAL010000128.1:0-7149 GCA_038316135.1 Candidatus Nanopelagicales bacterium
GCACGAACTCGGTAGATGGAAGAGCGCGGTGGTCACGTCCTTTACGCGGCCGGCGGCGCAATCTACGTGCGGGTCGTGACCTTCGACGGAAGTCTCGACTTCGTTGAAGCCACACGTCGTCAAACCAAACGAGATCGCCGACCCGACGGCACCTGGACTTTCCACGCTCGCCACACCCTGGCCTGCCACGCGAGCGACACGGTGCACAACTGGTGGGAACCACACACCCCGACCCAGACGGATGAGACGCACAAGTTCAACCGCAGCGACTACCTCCGCGTCCTCCCGCGGACCGACCCCGACTACAACCGGTGACTGCACGCCTGGGGCTTGCACAACCAGACCGTCGTCGTGCTGATGGCCAGCCTCGTGAACCACCGTCAGAGCACCAAAGCGACCAATGATCGCGCCCCCCTGGACTTGTCCGGCCAACGCCCCGCAGGGGCAGCGGCAGGAGCCAACGGGTTTCCCACAAGGAATTCCGCACGTCCCGCCCCCGTAGGACGTGCGTGAAACACCCAGCGCCACCTCTGACCAGCCCGTTCACCGTGGTGCGAGCGCACCATGGAAGTGGGTATGACCGAATCCGAAAGAAGCCCGGTGGGCCTGACCGGATCTGGACGGCCTGCCCTAGGGCAAAAAGAAGTTGGAGCAGCCACGTAACCTAGGAGAGATGCGCACAGACCCTTTACCTCGCTGGAGCAGCGTCCAGTCGTTGTGGCGTATTCGAAGCTATGTTCGGCCCTACGCCGGTCAGATGATCCTGATGACCGCGGCGGCCGCACTCGCCGTAGGGGCCAGCATTGTCGTCCCTTTGGTCACCCGATCAGTAGTCGATGGCCCGATCGCCGAGGGTGACAAGGCTGGCCTCATCCCGCTGGGCTTCCTTGCGCTGCTACTCGGCGTGATCGAGGCCGGGTTGGTGTTTGTGCGACGTTGGGTGCAGTCGTATGCAGCCCTTGGTATCGAGACCGAGGTGCGTAACGACCTATACAGCCACATGCAGGGCCTGTCGGTGGCTTTCCACGACCGTTGGCAAGCGGGCCAGTTGCTTTCCCGAGCCACCACTGACCTGTCGATCCTGCGGAGATTTCTGTCGTTCGGCCTCGTCTTCCTCGTCGTCAACACGGCCACGTTCATCGTCGTCGTCGCACTTCTGATCCACCTCTACCTGCCGCTCGGCGTGCTTGTTGCGTTCTCGGCCATCCCGCTATTTCTGATCTCGCGGGGCTTGGCACGCGCTTACCTCACAGCTGCTCGGCAGGTACAAGACCAGCAAGGCGATCTGGCCACCTTCGTCGAAGAGTCTGCCGTTGGCGTCCGGATGATCCGCTCGTTCGGGCGGCGACAACATGTGGGCGAAACCTTTCGTGGATCGGCTCGCGTCCTGCATGACTCATCGGTTCACAAATCCATTCTCGTCGCTCGGTTCTGGTCACTGCTCGACCTCGTCCCCAGCCTCACGCTCGGCCTGACGCTGCTGTTTGGCGCATTGGCAGTCACGCAGAACGCAATGACCCTCGGCGACCTCGTAGCGTTCGTCTCACTGATGCTCATGCTGGTGTGGCCGGTCGACTCGCTCGGCTGGATCATGGCTAACGGCCAGGAGGCCATGACAGCCGCCGACCGCATTTATGAGGTGCTCGACACCCCTTCAACCATCGTGGACCGACCCGGCGCGGTCGACGTCGTCCGCCCAGACGGCCTGCTTCGATTTGAGGACGTCGGCTTCTCCTACGGCGACGACGGCGCCACGATTTTGCATTCGGTCACCCTTGAGGTGCGGCCCGGCGAGACCCTGGCCGTCGTGGGTCTTACAGGCAGCGGCAAGTCGACGCTCACGTCGTTGGTTCCACGCCTGTACGACGTCACGCACGGCCGCATCACCATTGACGGCGTCGACGTGCGCGATATTCGTTTAGCGTCCCTGCGACGTATTGTCGCTACTGCCTTCGAAGAAGCAACTTTGTTCTCCGCTAGCGTTCGGGAAAATCTCACGCTCGGTTCTCCTGATGCGACCGATTCAGACATCGCTCAGGCACTCGATCTTGCGCAAGCGCAGTTCGTCCAGGACCTGCCATGGGGACTTGAGACACGCATCGGCGAACAAGGGCTTTCGTTGTCGGGGGGCCAACGTCAACGACTTGCGCTGGCCAGAGCCGTAGTCGGAAAGCCCACTGTGTTGGTCCTCGATGACCCGCTGTCGGCGCTCGACGTCCACACCGAGTCCTTGGTCGAGAAGGCGCTACGGCGGGTGCTGGCGAGCACTACAACCCTGCTCGTTGTGCACCGCCCCTCCACGATCGCGCTGGCTGACCGCGTTGCGCTGCTCGAGGACGGCACGATTCGCGCGGTCGGAACTCACACCGAGCTGATGAACAGTGAGCCGTCGTACCGTGCGGTTCTTTCCCAACAGCCCGAGGGACGGGTGGCGTCGTGACAACCACCCCACAGCTTCCATCCCCCACGCCGGCCGAATCACAGCCTGAGTCGGTTGAGCAAGCCTGGCGCGGCGTCTCAACCCAAGAGTCTGACGTCGTCACCGTCGACCTGACGCAGGCGCTTCGTGGCCGGAGCAGGAGGCTGCTCGGCCTATTGCTGCGTCCGCATAAGCGTGCGCTTTGGTGGGCCATAGCGCTCCTGTTGGTACAGAACGCGGCAGCAATGGCTGGTCCCTACCTGGTGATGGTTGGAATCGACAAGGGAATCCCCCCGATCGACGCCGACGGTGACGCGACGGTTCTCATCGTCGTCACCGTTACTTTTGTGGTGGCAGCATTCACCGAATACCTCGCCAAGCGATCCTTCTTGATGTCCAGCGGTCGCATCGGGCAGGCGGTGCTCTACGACCTCCGAACTCGGGTATACGACCATTTTCAGCGACTGTCTCCCGCTTTCCATGAACGCTATACATCAGGCCGGGTCATCTCACGGCTGACCAGCGACGTCGACGCACTCGGCGAGCTGATCGACGGTGGGATCGATGATCTCGTGCTGGCAGGGCTGTCCGTCGTCTCGGTTGGCGTGATTCTGTTGTTCATGGACCTGCCCATGGGTCTAGTCACGTTACTTTCGTTCCCGTTACTGATCTGGCTTTCACGATGGTTTCGCCGCAACTCGGCCGTTGCGTATCGCCGGACCCGCGAGACAGTGGCGCTCGTCATTGTCCACTTCGTTGAGTCCCTCAGTGGTATCCGCGCCGTGCAGGCGTTCCGCCGCGAGGGGCGCAACCAGGAGATTTTCGAAGAACTCAACACCGACTTCCGGCAGGCCAACGAGCGCGCTTTCAAGCTGATCGCCATATTTGCGCCTGGAATCAAACTGATCGGCAATATCACCACTGCGGTCGTCTTAGTGTACGGCGGTTACCGCGTCATGAACGGTGCCGCAGAAGTGGGCGTGCTCGCCGCATTCCTGCTCTACCTGCGGCGGTTCTTTGAGCCAATGCAGGAACTGTCGATGTTCTATAACTCCCTTCAGTCCGCAACAGCGGCTCTCGAGAAGCTTTCGGGGGTCTTAGAGGAAACCCCGACAGTGGCCGAGCCAATCAACACCGTCCCCCTGCCCGCGCCAAAGGGCCAGCTCGACTTGGACTCCGTCTCTTTCGCGTATCGCGAGGCCGTGGTGCTGCCAGAGCTTGATCTGCACGTTCCGCCCGGCCAAACCGTCGCGCTGGTTGGCGCAACGGGCGCAGGCAAGACCACCATCGCACGACTGATTGCGCGATTCTATGACCCGATCGAAGGCGCAGTTCGACTCGACGGCATCGACTTGCGTGAACTGGCGGAAGAAGACCTTCGTCGAGCGGTAGTGATGGTAACTCAGGAGAACTTCTTGTTCGACGACACCGTCGCCGACAACATTCGTTTCGGTCGTCCTACCGCGAGCGACCGCGCCGTCGAAGATGCCGCACGAGCGATCGGAGCCCACGACTTCATCAGCGCACTGCCAGACGGCTACGACTCCGAAGTTGGCAAACGCGGCGGCCGGCTATCTGCCGGACAGCGCCAGCTCGTGGCGTTCGCCCGGGCTTTCCTTGCGGACCCCGCCGTGCTCATCCTCGACGAGGCCACGTCGTCGCTCGACATTCCTAGCGAACGACTGGTCCAACGCGCACTCCGCACGATTTTGGCCGACCGAACTGCCGTCATCATCGCCCATAGGCTGTCGACCGTCGAGATCGCTGACCGCGTGCTCGTACTTGAGGGCGGGCGAATCGTCGAGGACGGTAGTCCCGCGACGCTCATGCACACCGACGGCGGTTACGCCGTACTCCACCAAGCGTGGGCTGACTCGCTCGTCTGAGGCTCTCGCCGTGTCCGGGCTGCGATCAAGGAATGTACAAGCGCCTTTAGCGCATGGAACGGGGTAGGCGGTGATGGACCCAGACGTTCGGCTCCACGTACACCGCATGGTCATGCTCGACGCTGACATGAATCGGTACCAGGGCTCCGGGAACCTCGCACCTTCCGCTACTTGTTAGCTCCATCCCAGTCCAGGCTCGCCATTGGGTGAGTGTGCCCGAAATGGTCATAGACGTCGGGCACACATGGACCAGGCGGCCGCCCCGTCGGACGTGCGTGTGGAGCCAGGGGTCGAACGGCAAGCCGTCCTCTCTGCGACGGTTGACGTAGTCGCCAAAGGCAACGTGCGGCTCGTCGCACTTTTTCGTCGGCCGCACAGGACCGAAAAGATGCTCCGCTCCCAGCCGCGCGGCGTTGGCGGCGGCAGCCTGCAAAAGGCGACCACTTAGTCCAAATCCTTGGTGCGTCGGGTCAACACGGGCCTCCAGCAGCGAAACGGAGTTACACCGGCTAGGGCGAACCCTGGCGAAGGCTTGCTCGAGCACCGCGTCCCATCCTCGATCAGGCAACCCGCCGTCCGTCTGGTCCCAGTCGAACGGGACGCTGTTGACCCGCGCCACCACCGCGCCGTCCGGCCCCAGGGCCGCTACCTGGTAGTCAGGAAAGGCTTCACCGAGGTCCGCAAAGAACATTTCTGCTACGGGGTCATGAAACATGAACTCCGGCCACTTAGACGGCAGTGACCACATGGCGTCCTGAAGTTCCGGGCGCTGCCCAAGCGTAGCGAACGTCAGTTCCACGAGCCGACGATAACGCGCCTTCCACTACCTGGGCCGGCCGGGGAGCCGGGTGTGGCGGGCAACCCATCCGAGGTGCGCGACCAGACCGGGCGCCGCCAGTTGAACTACTTTCGGGGTAGATCCTCGGTTCATGTGTGAAGGGTGAGTGCGAACGCGCTGGCCGACACGAGGAGGTCGGACCCAGAGGTTGGCCGCGCGTCTCCCCAGTGCCGAACCAGTCGTCGATGCGCACGTTCTGTAGGGTCTCCAGAGCGTTAGCACCAAACTTCTTCCTGAACGCGGCCAAGATGCTGCGCTGCACCGGAGCTCAGTGGCTTAGGCTGGCCATGTGAGCAAGAGCGACGCCCAGCGGGCATTGAGAGAAGCCAACTACGCCCGTCGTAGCGCGGCTGAGCCAGAGCAGCTTCCCAAGCGAACGGCAGAGGCGAAACGTACCCCCGCCGGCGAACCCGAGACAGCACGGGCCACTAGGCCGTCAGCGGTCAAGACACCATCGACAAGCGCGACCGAACCCCTTTGCGGTCACCGCAACATGGGGGGCAAGAAATGTAGTCGTCCCGCCGGCCACGCGGAGAAGAACCATCGCTACAAATAGCGACGTCCCAACAACAGTCCCGGCCATGAGTCGGGGGTCGGGGCGGTAAACCGTCTGGCACATCTCCCCTGCTCGTCGCACGAGCAAAGAACGCGGCGGGATCGTGATCGGCAAGTACGGCCACGCCGCCGGTGGCGCAATCTACGAACGTGTCGTGACTGTCGACGGAAGCCTCGACTTCGTGGAAGTCCCACGCCACCAAACCAAGCGAGACCGCAGACCCGACTGCACCTGGACGTTCTACGCCCGGCACACCTTGACCTGCAGATCGAGCGACACGGTGCATGAGTGGTGGGAATCACTCACCCCAACCCAGACGGATGAGGCGCACAAATTCAACCACAGCGACTACCTACGCGTACTGCCTCCGACTGACCCCGACTACAACCGCATCTACGGCATGCGTGCCGACACCGAATCGCTCAACGCACAGTTCGAGCGTGCCTTCCACAACCGGCGCCTCCCCGCGTGGGGATTGCACAACCAGACCGTCATCGTGTTGATGGCCGCACTCGCCCAGAAGGCCTGGGCCCGCCACACCTGGCAGCGAGCCATCGACCGACAACAATCACCCCCTCAAGTGGCTGCCTGACTTCCGCGCTCACACTTCACGCAAGCTCCTTAGAGCAAGCACGCCCGAAAGGCGGCCGAAGGCCCCGAGCGGGCGCGCGGACCACCGCCAGAGCACCAAATCGACCCGCGATCACGCCCTCTTGACCTGCGAGTTTCCCTGGGCCAGGGTGCACCGTGGAAGTGGTTGTTGCGACTTCGGGAAGTAGTGGACTCCATCGAACGGCGTTCGCATTTCGATTTCTCCTCCTTGTCCACTTTCTCCGTGCTTTGACTGCGACGACCTGCCATTGTGATGCGACTGTCCCTCGTCCATCTCCAGCGAAAGTCCCTCATCCATGACCGATGCCCACCGCTACGACGCGATCGTTGTCGGAGGAGGTCACAACGGCCTCGTCAACGGCGCCTACCTCGCCAAGGCGGGACTGAAGACGCTGATACTCGAGCAGCGGCACCTTGTTGGTGGTGCTGCCATCACCGAGGAACTCTACCCTGGCTTCAGCTTCACGACGTTCTCCTACGCGATGAGTTTGGTCCGTCCCGAGGTCATTCGGGAGCTTGAGCTGGTGAAGTTCGGGTTCAACCCCATCTACATGCCGACCACTTTCGCCCCGATGGAGAACGGCGACTACCTGCTCCTGGGCCCTGACCGTGACGAAAACATCCGCGAGATCATGCGGCACTCCAAGCGAGACGCCGACGCCATGGACCGTTACGAGCACGACCTTGCACGTGTCCTCCAGCTTCTGTATCCGCTGTCCGACCGGATGCCACCCGACATCTTCGGGAGGACCGCCGAGGACGCCCGAGACGTCGCGTGGCTGCTGGGCCACCTTGGGTCGGCAGAGAAGAAGGTCATCCATGACGCAGTCCGGATCAT
>JBBQAL010000088.1:0-12380 GCA_038316135.1 Candidatus Nanopelagicales bacterium
ACGAACTCTTCCCGACACTGCCTTGACCACATTGGCGCACCCCGCTCGACGACCTCAGCCTGATCAGCTGCCCGCGCCCGAAGGCCCATCTCGACCATCGCTTCACCCTGGATCGCTTGGAGCATCTGCGCCGCTTGCTCACACTCGATCACCCGATCCCGCAACTGATCATCGCCGAGTTGCGCTGCCGGTGGTGCGTCATCAAGCAGGCGATCAACCTGTTCGGCGATGCTCAGCGTGCTGGGGCTGGCAGTGGAGGAGTTCATAAGGTGCACTCTTCCACCCGGGTCTGACAAGTCCAGCGACATGAGGGTCGAGTTTCCCCAGACCATGCAAGGGGAAACTCGACCGTCAACCAGCTGTGCACTCAACGAGCAGGAGCGTCAACCAGCTGTGCACTCGACGAGATTGGTGGTGAGCGCTAGACCAGCGCCCCTTCGCGGTCTCGCGGATTGCCGTCATCGTCGGTCCGCCCGATATCCGCATCGCCTAGCAGCTCGACCCGTGTCGGCGCCGGAAGTTCGGAGACCTCACGGATTCCGAACCGCTCCCAGAAGCGCAGCATCGGAGCAGGTGCCCACCAGTTCCAGCGACCGAGCAGCCGCATGGTTGCCGGCACCAAGAATGCTCGCACGATCGTGGCGTCGACAATGACAGCCACCGCCAGGCCGACACCGTCCGCCCGCGCCGTAGTGAGGTGGCCCGACACACCGGGACTCGCTTCCGCTACAGCGTGATCCCGGTCAACACCATGACCCGCTCTTCGGTGAAGTCGGTCATCGCATAGGCGACGCCTTCGCGTCCAACACCAGACTCCTTGACTCCGCCGTACGGCATCTGGTCGGCCCGATAGCTCGGGACGTCGCCGATGATCACGCCGCCAACGTGCAGCTCGGAGAAGAACCGGAATGCCGTCTGGGTATCTTTGGTGAAGACACCGGTCTGAAGGCCGAAACGCGAGTCGTTGACTGCGGCAATGGCACCGTCAACACCATCGACAGGGGCGAGCACGACGACTGGGCCGAAGACTTCCTCGCACCACAACTTGGCGTCATGGGGAACGTCGACGAGCACCGCTGGTGAGACCGTCGCCCCGTCGCGCACTCCGCCGGTCAGGAGCTTCGCACCACCATCGACTGCCTCGTCAATCCAGGAGACCACGCGGAGCGCAGCGTTCTCGTCGACCAGTGGACCGACATCGGTTGCTGAGTCAGTGGAGTCTCCGGTTACGAGCTTGTCGACCTCAGTCACAACGCGAGCCACAACGTCCTCGTAGATGGGTCGGTCGACCAAGACTCGCTGCACCGAGATGCAGGACTGTCCGGCCTGGTAGTTGGCAAACATCGCGATGCGTTGCGCCGCCCACTCGACGTCCTGCTCGGCGCCGAAGTCCTCCAGCACAACGGCAGCGGCGTTGCCGCCGAGCTCAAGAACGACGTGTTTGTGGGGCACTGCCTCGCGGATCGCGTACCCGACCGGAGCCGATCCGGTAAACGAGATGATCGGCAACCGAGGATCGGCAACAAGAGCCGTCATTCGGTCGTTCGGTACCGGAAGGACCGACCACATTCCCGGCGGTAGGTCGGTCTCGGCAAGCAACTCACCGAGAACCAGAGCCGACAAGGGGGTCGCCGGTGCCGGCTTGATGAGAATCGGTGCACCGACCGCGAGTGCCGGGGCCACCTTGTGCGCCACGAGGTTGAGCGGGAAGTTGAACGGCGCTATCCCCAGCACCGGTCCCTTCGGCACTCGTTTGACCAAGGCCAACCGGCCGGCGGCAGAAGCTTCGGTGTCCAGGCGTTGGACGTCCCCGCTCCAACGCCTGGCTTCCTCACCGGCCCACCGGAAGACACTGGCCGCCCTGGTCACCTCGATCCGCGCCCACTTGATCGGCTTACCGTTCTCGGCTGTGATCAGCGCCGCGATCTCCTCCTGGCGCTCGATCAGTCGCGCAGCGACGTGTGCGAGGGCGTCGGCCCGTTGCCCCAAGGTCAGCGCCTGGGCCTGCGTCTGCGCCCCATCGAGCGCGGCAACGGCCTCGTCGACCTGGGCGTCCGTCGGCACGCTGACGCTGGCCACCCACTCACCATCAGGCCCGCGAACGTCGAGCTGCCCCTCGCCATGTGCCGGACGTCCGGCGAGCCAGAAGGCCAACGGTGGTGGGTTGGACTCAGTCGACATGACACTCCTTACGAGAACTACGAGAATTCCTAGGATTACGAGAATTCCTAGGATTACTGGGACGGGGCGAAATCAACGGTAAGTAGTCGGCCGCACCCCATCGCCTGACCAATAGGACAAGTTCATCACTCTAATTGGACAGTTTGGCTACTTGGGGGGTTCCGCGGCGTCCCGGTCGCGCACCGCCAGGGCCACCCAAAGCTCGGCACGCAGATCCGGATCGTCCAGCGAGCGCTCCAACAGCTCTTCCACCCGCCGCATCCGATACCGGAGGGTATGGCGGTGGACGCCGAGCGTGGTGGCCGCAGCATCCCACTGGCCATGGTGGGCCAGCCAGGCCCGAACCGAGGCAACCAGGTCACCACGCTCGCGACTCTCCAGCGGCCCGAGCAGCGCGTCAGCGAACCCGCGGGCCGCCTCCTCGTCGACCAGTCCGACGAGCCCGTCTCTGGCTAGATCCCCGAACGAGCGAACGCCGCCGGCTCCCGCTGCCGCCAGTGCGCGTCTCCCCTGACGCAGGCCGTCGCGGAGCGAGGTGACCGGAACGACATCGCTGATTCCCCAAGCGAGCGCACCCGTTGTCGTCCCTGGTGAAGGAATGGGCGGTGCGGGTGGCGCAGCTGCTGGCTGCAGAACCACAACGCGGCCTTCGTGCAGCGCTGCCCCACGCCATCCCTCACTCGGGTCGGACTCTTCCACCTGTTCGACGAGGGCCAACAGGTCGGCTGGCAGCCCATCGGCAACCAGGACGCGCACCGGCCCGGCCAGCAGCTCGTCCCACCCCACTCCAGCGACGGGAAGTCGCTCAGCAGGAATGCCATCGGCGAGCAGGGCGAGCAGGGCTGAACGCAACTCGCGCCTTGCGGTGTCGGTCCCGATCGAACGCTCCATCGCCAACGAGACCAGCGCCACCCCGACATTGACCAACGCCAGGTCGGCTGTGGCGAAAGGCACCGCCCTGGCGACAGCAAGAAATCCACGAACGCGACCGGCGGGAGCCAGCGATTGCATGACGACGTGTGTGTTGTCGACCTCGATCGCCGCAGAGCTGCGCGGACCCCGCTGGCGCATCCGCTCGACCTCAGCCTGGAGGAGATCCACCCAACCGGCCGCCTCGCGAGGTGCCGCGTGCAGCAAGCGCCCGGCTGGATCCAGAAGCACCAGGTCAGCTTTGAGCACACTGGCCAGCCTGGCGACCACCGCAGCCGCACCCTCTGGCGCGAGAGCGGCCCTGGTCAAGTCGCGCTGAGCCTCGACCGTCCGAGTGACCGCCTCGTACTCCGCGGCAGCGAGCAGATCGGAGATCGCCCGGCTGACCGCCATGAACGGTGTCGGCTCCGGAACCTCCAACAGCGGTAGCCCCGCTGCGTCAGCTGCCGCCACAAGTGTGGCCGGCACCCGGTCGTGGGTGAGCCCGACGCCGATGCCGACGGCACTGACTCCGGCTCGGCGGAGTCGGTCGACTAACCCTGGCCAGTCGTCGTCGCCGAGCCGGAGGCCGGTCGTCAGGAGCAGCTCGCCGCCGTCGAGATAGGGCGTCGGGTCCGCCAACTCGCTGACCGCCACCCACCGCACCGGGGCGTCTATCGCGGTGCGCCCCGCCCTGAGCACCAACGCGAGGGCTGGGATGTCGAGGACCGTCCGCACCGTTGGGGCGACCATGGGACCTCCTGGACAAGGTGAGCGTATGAGTGGACGTTTCGGCCTATCGTACCGACTTAATTGTCCACAACGGTGCGGAGGCAGCGATGGCCATCTCGCCTTACAGTAACTAGGTACTACGGCGAGGCGACCGGGACGACGTCCGGTCATGCCGCCGACGTCACCGGAAAGCGAGCCCGACCATGTCAGCACCGACGACCGCCACCACCCCGGTCAGTGCCGGTGGCCCCGGCCTCCCGCAGGAGCGCCGTTTGGTCACCGCGATCCCTGGCCCGAAGTCGGCCGAGCTCCTGGCACGCAAGAAGTCAGCTGTCTCCGACGGGGTTGGCACGGTCCTTCCGATCTTCATCAAGGCAGCCGGCGGTGGTGTCCTCGTCGACGTCGACGACAACAGCCTGATCGACCTCGGTGCCGGTATTGCCGTTGTCAATGTCGGCAACGCCGCACCGACCGTAGTTGCCAACATCCAGGAGCAGGCTGCGGCGTTTACGCACACCTGCTTCATGGTGACGCCCTACGAGGGCTACGTCGCCGTCGCTGAGCAACTCAACAGGCTCACTCCAGGTGACCACGAGAAGAAGACTGCGCTCTTCAACTCCGGCGCCGAGGCCGTCGAGAACGCCGTCAAGATTGCGCGCTACGCGACCGGTCGGTCGGCCGTTGTCGTTTTCGAACACGCTTACCACGGCCGTACCAACCTCACGATGGCGCTCACCGCGAAGTCAATGCCCTACAAGTACAACTTCGGGCCATTCGCCGGCGAGATCTACCGGGTCCCCATGTCGTACCCGTTCCGCTGGCCGACCGGTAAGGAGAATGCCGGACGCGAGGGCCTGGAGCAGGCCATCAGCAAGATTGACAAAGAGATCGGCGCCGACCAGGTCGCCGCGATCTTGATCGAGCCGATCGCCGGCGAAGGCGGGTTCATCGTTCCCGGTGAGGGCTTCCTCAGCGGCCTGGCCGACTACGCCAAGGCGAATGGCATCGTCTTCATCGCCGATGAGGTTCAGACCGGATTCGCCCGAACCGGCGACATGTTCGCGTGCGACCACGAGGGCGTCGTCCCTGACATCATCACCACAGCCAAGGGGATCGCCGGGGGAATGCCGCTTGCCGGCGTGACCGGCCGCGCTGACCTCATGGATGCCGTTCACGTCGGTGGCCTCGGTGGCACGTACGGCGGCAACCCCGTGTCGTGCGCCGCCGCCCTCGGTGCCATCGCTGCGATCGAGGACCAGGACCTCGTGGGCAAGGCCCGTCGAATCGGCGACGTCATGCTGCCCCGACTGGCCGAGATGCAGGCCAAGTACCCAGTGATCGGCGACATCCGCGGACGTGGTGCCATGATCGCGGTTGAACTCGTCAAGCCCGGCACGCTCGAGCCAGCCACCGACGAGATTGCCGCCGTCGTCCGGCACTGCCATGCCGAAGGTGTCCTCGTGCTCACTGCCGGCACCTATGGCAACGTTCTGCGCTTCCTTCCGCCGCTCACGATGCCCGAAGCACTGCTCGACGAGGCGCTCAGCATCCTCGACAAGGCGTTCGCCTCGCTCTCCTGATGCCTCGCCTCCGTTCACCCGAACGGCGTACGGTGGTCGCCGCAAGGCACCTCGCTCGACAGCTGGAGGCCAAAAGCGCCTGGACCGGCGTCACCTGGCTCGCCAGAGGCTTCACCCGCGGCAGCGAACTGCCGACACTCGTACGGGGTGTGCCAACGCGCAGAATGAGGTGATCACGACTGATGACGACGACCGGCGTGAGCACCGCACTGTCGCAGGCACCCGCGGAACTTCCCGACGCTGAAGAGTGCAGAGCCCTGGTAACCAGCGCCCTGCACCACGGCGCACCATCGATCGTGGCTCAGCCCATCCTCGGTCTCTCGTCTGGACGCGTTGTCGCTTACGAGGCGCTCTCACGGTTCAGCCCCGAGCTCCCCTCCTATTCCCCTGACGTGTGGTTCTCCATGGCCCACGAGTGCGGGCTCGGTGCCATGTTCGAGGCACGAGCAATCGCCCTCGCGCTCCGGGCCGGCGACGCAAGACCCGCAAGCACCGTGTTGTCGGTCAATGTCAGCCCATCGGTGCTGAGCTCTCGAGAACTCCATGACGTCTTGCCCTTCGACCTCTCGGGGCTGCAGTTCGAGATCACCGAGAAGCAAGTCGTCTCTGACGGTGACCAGTTTCAGATGATCCTGCACGCACTACGCGATCGCGGGGCGCGGGTCGCTGTCGACGATGTGGGCGAGGGGTACGCGGGTCTCCAACGAGTTCTCGCCCTTTCCCCTGATGTCATCAAGCTTGACCGGTCACTGGTGACCGGGGTGGAGTCCGAACCCGTCAAGGCCGCACTCGTCGAGGCAATCGTTCGCTACGCGGGCAGGGTCGGCGCGGAGGTTTGTGCTGAGGGTGTGGAGAACCTCGACGACCTCTACGTCCTGGCCGACCTCGACGTCGCCGAGGCGCAGGGCTGGGTGATCGGGATGCCGTTACCGACGTTCGAGCCGGCGAGTGAAGCGGCATCGCTCACATGTCAGAGCTCGTACCGACGCACCCTCGCGCTCGGTTCGCGTGCGCCTGGCCAAGACACGACAGCGCTTGAGCGACTACTGGCCGACCTCGTCGACTGCGCCGATCTCGATCGACTTGCTCAGATGACCAGCCCGATCGGCGAGCACCTGCAGTGCGACCTCGCCGAGATCTCTTTCATCGACCCGACCCGCCAGTACATCCAGGCGGTAGCCCCGCGGGCTTGGATGCCGGATGGCGCCCAGTACCCGCTAGCCGACTTCCCGCAGACGGCGCGCTGCCTGGAGACCCTGGAGATCATGACGGTCGACCTCGACGACCCGATGGCAGACGCAGCCGAAGTCGCCTGGATGCGTGCGGAGGGTATGACGACGATGATCGGGATCCCCGTCCTCGCAGCTGGAACCGTCGTCGGACTTCTGGAGTGCTCGCGCAAGGTTCCGGTCCCCTGGTCGCGGCTGCAACTTCGGCACGCCAGGATCATTGCTACGGTGCTAGGGCCGGTCATGACCACCCTGCATGACCGGTAACGCGCCCTTTACCCTGGAGTTTCTTCGCGCAATCCCCAGGGTGACCCGTACTCGACGAGCTTGTCGAGGAAGGGCTTGGGCGCAAACGCTTCAGCGCCAAGCACCCCTGCCCCCGACCAAGTGTCGTCGGAGAGCAGCTCGAGAGCAATGACCGGGTTGATGGCGGTCTGCCAGACAACCGCCTGCGAGCCGTACTCCCTCATCGTCCACTCGTTGTCCACTACGTGGTACAGGTACACCTGACGAGGCTTGCCGTCCTTGCCTGCGCCGGTAACCCAGGTGCCGGCGCAGGTCTTGCCGGTCATCCGGTCACCGAGCGTCGCGGGGTCAGGCAGCAGCGCCGCAATGACGTCTCGCGGGCTGACCTCGACACCGCCGACATCGACCTTCTGGGTGCGGTCCATCCCAAGTTTGTGGATCACCTTCAGCACATCGATGAACTCCTCACCGAGGCCATACTTGAAGGTGGCCCGCTTACAGTCAACCCACCGAGGGATCAGCAGAACCTCTTCGTGCTCGACGTTGACGCACTCGACCGGACCGATGCCCTCAGGAAACTCAAAGACCTCTGGCTCGGAGAACGGCGGCGTTGTGAACCAGCCCTTTTCCTTCTCCCAGATCACTGGTGGATTGAGGCACTCTTCGATGGTGGTCCAGATCGAGAAGGACGGCGCGAAGGTGAAACCGTCGACCTCGAGGTTGGATCCGTCGCGGACACCGGCCTCGTCAATCTCACTGAACAGCTCGTCCGCCGCGTACCTGGCAAAGATGTCCGACAGCCCCGGCTCCACTCCGACGCCGACCAGCGCCAGGCGTCCCGCGGACTCCCACTCATCAGCGACGGCGAACTGCTCGTCACCGAGCTTGACGCCAGTCTTGTGGTACGGCTCGGTCGGGTGCGGGTAGGACAGCGACATGGCCATATCGAGGTAGTCCGCACCTGCTGCAAAAGATCCATTGAAGATCGGCAGCACAAAGCGAGGATCAACGGCGTTCAGGACGTGCGTGACGTTGTGCAGCCTGGCAAGCTCGGCCACCGACTCAGCGTTCGAGGCGTCGACCTGGTCAGCGACAAATCGCGGGTCATCAACCTGGGCCACCGCACGTTCAGCGCGCGAGCGGTCGTAGTCAGCGACCACCATGGTCTCGAAGAAGTTGCGACGGGCAGCGATCGGAACAACCGCTGAGCCAACACCACCCGCTCCCACTAGCAGGACGCGCATCAGGAAATTCCTTCCGTTGCGGGCGGCTTCGCCCATCAGCACGAACTCCTCGGAGGCTGGTCCCGCTTCATGGTCCGGCTGCACGCTAATACTAACCTGTGTGGCGGTACTTACTGGTTAGTGGGTCTCTGCGGCCGCAGCGCGCGGTGCAGCATGCCGCGGCCCGATCTTCGGCTCAGGCGAATCCCCCGGATTCGATACCGAGTCGGCCACCGCCTCGTCGCCCCCAACTGGCACAAGGTCTTCTGGCAGTTCCCAAGGCTTCTTGACCAGTCGTGATCCGGCGATCTTGTGCGCTCCGTAGAAGACGCCGATCACGATTAAGACATCGCCGAAACTGAAGACGTTCGCGAGTGGGAGGGGTTCTGGCCACACGAAGATATCTCCAAAGAGGGGGAGAACCGGGTCCTTGATCACGCCGGAGTTGATGAACTCAGCTTTGGCGACTTCAATGCCTGCCATCTGCAGCGCCGGGCGTGACGCCGGCAGCTGACCGCCATTGAGGGCAATGGTGACGCCGTTCAAGGCTCCCCCGGCTGCGATGACGAGTAGGCCGGGGATTCGCCAGTTAATGGCAACAAATGCACCGGCCGCCACGTAGGTCGCGATGTGAATGACCTCAAGCAGCGTGCGGTCAGCTTCGGGGAAGATCTCGATGATCAAGATCTGCGCCAGAAGTGCCACCACAAGAATCCACCACGCCCTGAAGCGCACATAGGCGAGCCGCGATATCTTCCCCCCGAAGAAGGCAGGGGAGATCAGCGCGACCAGGCAGAGCGCCAGAACCAACATCAGCTACTCCCCACAAGGCGAAGCGCCGAGGATGCGTGGTGCTTGTTCTCCGAACGGCGTTGCTCTACTACCTCAACCACGGCCTCAGGGGCCATCGGGCGGCCAATGTGGTAACCCTGTGCAACATCACATCCGAGCCCGGTGAGCCATGCGAGGGTGTCACCATCCTCGACTCCCTCGGCCACAATGCGCAGCCCGAGGTTGTGACCGAGTTCCACCGTCGAGGCAACGATGATGGCGTCGCTGGATTCGATGTCGAGGTCCATGATGAACGAGCGGTCGATCTTGAGCTCGTCGATGTCGAACTGCTTGAGGTAGTTGAGTGAGGCGTGCCCGGTGCCGTAGTCATCGATAGAGACCTCGACGCCGATGCGACGCAGCTGCTGCAGCACAACGGCTGCTCGCTTGGGGTCGGTCATGATGCTGCTCTCAGTGACCTCGATCACGAGCTTGGAGGGTGCCACGCCCCACCGCTCAAGTGCGACGGCGATTCGGTCGGGCAGACTCATGTCGGTCAGATGCCGGACCGAGAGGTTGACGGCAACAGACAGATCGATCCCGGACTCCTGCCACGTCCGCAGCTGACGAAGCGCCCGCTCCACCACGAAGAACGTGATGGGGGCGATCAAACCGGTGTTCTCAGCCAACGGGATGAAGGTATCGGGGTACTGGATTCCACGGGTCGGGTGGTTCCAACGCACCAGCGCCTCGACGCCGCACACCTCGCCGGACGCGACGTCGATCTTCGGCTGATAGACGAGAAAGAGCTGGTCATCTTCGACGGCGGACCGCAGGTCGGTCAAGATCGTCAGTCGCTGCGGGGTGTGAGTGTCTTCGTCCTCGTTGGAGTACGCACAGAAGCGTGCTCGCTCCCGCTTGGCCTCGTAGAGGGCGATGTCCGAACGGCGCATGAGCGTGTGCACGTCGTCTCCGTGGTCGGGGGCGAGCGCTATTCCCAAGCTGGCCTGAACGACAAGCCGGACGCCGCCGACCGAGAATGACTTGCCGAGCACCGAGAGCAGGTAAGTGGCGACGTCTTCCGCGACCGACAGATCAGGGATATCGGGAAGCAGAACCGCGAACTCGTCGCCGCCGAGACGAGCAACGGTTGCACCCTCCGGCCGAGCCTCCTCGAGCCGATGCGCCACTTCGCAGATCAGTTCGTCACCCACCTGGTGACCCAACGTGTCGTTGATCTCCTTGAAGTGGTCGAGGTCGATCATCATGATCGCCAATGCCTGACCGGTCCGCTGCGAGTCATCCAACGCTCGAACGGCGCGTTCGCGGAAGAGCTCACGGTTGGCCAGCCCGGTAAGCGCATCGTGGCTAGCCTGGCGGCTCATCGCCACGGCAAGTCGTGCGCTGTTGTAGACGGCGGCGATCGGTGCGATGAGCATCGGCAGCATGAGCGGCTGTGTCTGTACGATCAGGGCAGCCACCGGGGCAAGGACGGCCAGCACGCCGGCGGTCATCGCCTGGAATCGGATGTCAGCAGCGAAGATCGGCCCCACACGTTGACCTGAGTCGAAAGCCACGACAGTGGAGACCAAGAGCTGGTTGACCACCAGGAATGCAGCTGCGGCGGCGAGTGCCGCAAAGAGCTCACGGGGTACCGGCTCGAACATGTTGTACGGACCGAAGACCGGTTCACCAGCCACGAGCGAGTAGGCGGTATGTGCGGCCATAACGGTCATGACGTACTGCGAGACGTTGAAGGCGATCTTCAGCGGTGAGCGCCGCGAGATCGAGTCGTCTATCAGTACCGCGATGCCTTGGGCCAGCAGGGCGATGCTGACTGGCCCGACGATCGCCAGAGTCAACGTGAAGGTCGTCGAGATGGTGATCATGTCTGCGACGTCGCCGCCACGAGGCACCGGGACCGGGCGCAACTCGCCGACTATCACGGTGATCACGAGGAGCGCCAGCACGAACCCTCGCGGCGGGTACGGCTCCCACCACTGACTCATCCCGTCCCACGCCCCGGGCCCCAGGGCCTCCTGAATCGGAGCGCGTACGAGCGACACCGCCAGGATCGTGAACCCGGCGCCGATGACGCCCCAGATGTAGGCAGGCAGTGCCCACGTGGGACGACGAAGGAGGGGAGCCGCCGATCGCTCGGCGACTCCCCCGTCCTGCGCTGCTAGTTGGCCCATTTCTTGCCGGCTCCAACTACCGATGCCAGCGTCAGCACCGTTGCGGCGCTGCCCAGCACGGAAACGATCACACGAGCTTTGATGTCTGCCATGTTCTCGCCTCCTAGTTCATCCACTTGGTGCCGGCACCGACCACCGAGACCAGGACCAAAAGTCCGGCCGCGGCAGCGCTACCTCGTACCACCAATTCCTTGGTTACCTTGTTCATCGCTCCCCTTCCCAAATCAGTTGCGACGAGCAGGGAGCCGAAGTCTCAACCCCCCTGCGTAATGATGTCGTGCCACAGGGTGACTTCGTTAGACGGCCAAATGGGTGAACACAGAGTGTCAAGCCGACTACTCAGGGCGATACCCGCAGGTCAGGGACGTGGGATCACGGCGCCCTAGTCACGAATGACGAGTGCCTCTGCCCTCGAGAAGCGGCGTCGCTCGGTCCCACAGCACTTCGCCGCCGTCCTTCCGTCGCCGGGCAATTCCCGACAGCGCCTCCAAGACGACGCGGTTTCCGAGGAATGCGGTGATCTCGGCGTGGTCGTAGGGCGGGGAGACCTCGACGACGTCAATGCCGACGACTGGCACCTCGTAGCCGATCCTCGAGACCGCATCAAGGAGCTGCCGGGCGGTCAAGCCACCCGGCTCAGGCGTCCCGGTACCGGGCGCGTGGCCTGGGTCACACACATCGATGTCGACCGACAAGAAGACGCCGTCACAGTCGTCGGTGGCAATCGCAAACGCCTCGTCGAGCACTTGGTCGAGTCCCTTGGCCACGATCTCGCTCATGTGGAACGAGCGCATGTTCTGGTCGGCCATCCAGTCCAGGGTTTCCGGGCCAGGCCAGTAGCCGCGCAACCCGAGCTGCAGAAAACGGTCACCGCGTGCGGCGCCCGACTCGATCAACCGACGCATTGGCTGGCCGTGCCCGTACAGCGACCCGAACTCGATGTCTCCGGTGTCGGCGTGGGCATCGAAGTGAATGATCGACACCCTCCCGAATCCGGCAGCCCTGGCAACGCCGGTGACATCGGGCCAGGTGACGGTGTGGTCGCCACCCAGAACCAGTGGGATCTTGCCGGCTTCGGCAATACGCGCCACCGCGTCCTCGATGATCTGACAACTTCTGACAACGTCGCCTGAGTAGACCTCGAGGTCGCCAGCATCGACGACGCGAAGGTCCTCGGTCAGTGCCTCAACACGCATCGCCATGTGGGGACGGAGCCCGTCTTGAGGAAGGTAGTCGGTCGAGCGCATCGCCATCGGCCCGAAACGGGTGCCGGGGCGGTGACTGGTACCACCATCGAAGGGTGCGCCGATGATC
>JBBQAL010000140.1:0-6344 GCA_038316135.1 Candidatus Nanopelagicales bacterium
CCGCCGGAGGCCATGGAGTCCTACGCCAACGAGGTGGCTGGTTGGGAGCAGCTGGACCGTGACTGACCTCGTACCCGGTGACGTCGTTTGGGTGGCGCCCGACCCGACGGTCGGACGCGAGCAGACCGGACGTCGCCCTGCCGTCGTCGTCAGCGGCCTCGACTACCTCAACACCGTCGAGACCTTGGCCATCGTGCTGCCCGTTACCAGCGTCGACCGTGCCTGGCCGAACCATGTTTCGCTCGATGGCGTCGGATTGCCAGAGCGTTCTTGGGCCATGACCGAGCAGGTTCGAACCATTTCACGCACCCGCATCGTCGACCGCGCCGGCCGTGTCGACTCGTCCACTCTGCAGGAACTACGTCGATGGGTCCGTGACTTTCTGGACCTGTGACGTACTCCGCCGACGCCGGACTGTCGCCTCAGATCAGGCTAGAGAGCGGCGTCCAGCGCGACGACGGTGAGCGACTCGATTCCGGCGAAGTCATCGGGATTACGGGTAAACACGGAAGGTCGTTGGCCACCGCCGTTGCGGCGGTGAGCGCATCGTAGGCACGCGCCGTGGTCTTACGCCACGCAGCTTGCAGCTGCGCGGCAACTCGGCCGAAAGTGCGCGGCCCGGTCGTCGAACGGGATCGGATGGAAATCGGCCTCAACCTGTTGCAGCACGCTCTGGCGGGCGGCCCGCTCCACAGCCGATCTTGCTACCAACCGGCTCACCACGACGCTGGTATCCAATAGGCCGCGCTCGGACGTAGTCACAGCGTCGCGTCCAAGACCTCATCGAGGTCAGATCGAAGTGCAGCGAAGTCGAGGACTGGAACCGTGCGCCAACGATCCACCAGAACCGTGGCCCGAGTGCCGTCCTCTGCGATGGGGCGCAACTCGGCGACCGGCTTGCCGTGCCGCGTCACCGTCACGCTCTCGCCGCGCATCACCGAGTCGAGCACGTCCCCGCCGTGATTGCGGAGATCTCGAACACTCACCTCAGGCATGCCTGAATGTCTCACGCGAGAGACATTCACTGTCAAGCTCGCCCTACGGCAGCCAGTAGTTGTTCGACAGAACGAGCATCGCCTGCAGTTTCAGAGTCGACCCGTAGTAACCGTCGAAAGAGGCGGGTTTGCTTGCGATGTTGGTCCAGAGCGCGTTCCCCCACGCACTCTGTGACGAGTCCACGCTGGCTCCCACTGCGAAGGGGGCAGCGAACGACAGCTCGTACCACGAGCGGGGTAGCACCGAGCCGTCGAGCGCGTACCCGCTGCGGATTGCCCGTGGTTTGCCATTGGCCTTTTTCGCGACCCACGAGCTGATCTGTAGCGCCGCGTCCCGAGAGCGTGCGTCACCACTCACCAGGAAGTCGGTGGCAAGGTGCCACGGAACCCGACAGGCATTCCACGAGTACTTCCCGTCGCTGCGGCTCTCGAGGTAACCGCGCGGGGCGGGCTTGGGTGCTCCGTCCGTGTCAACGATGAAGTCGGGAAGAAGCCCGGTGCGTGCGGCGTGGCGCGACTGCATGCGCGCGACGAGCTTCTCCGTCGACGTGACGACTGTGCCCCAGAACGGGTCACCGGTGGCGGATTCGAAGGCGCGGAAGTGGTCGATCATGAAGTCGGACGACCGCGTGCCGAACCGGAACGACCGACGAGCGTCACGCGCCCAGTCGCCTAGGTTGGTCAGGTGGGTAGTTGCGTTGATCTCCCACCTCTTGATCGCCGCGATGCGCGCCTTCGCCTCAGCCAGATAGTCGATCGAGCCACCGCTGCCCCACTGTCGATCGGCAAGCAACAACCCAAAAGCGATGGACAGGTCACCGTCGGTGGCCGAGTCGACGCCGCCAACGCTTTGGCATGAATCGTCCTGTTGCCACGCCATCAGTCGAGACGAGAACGAACTCGGGTGACCGCGCACGTAGCGATAGAGGCCATCGAACTCCGCCCGTGCATCCGCGTCATACCCAGCCATGAGCGGCACGATCTCCATGCCGTACCCCTGGCCCTCAGAGACGACTCGACCCTTGGTGTCGGCGTGGGTGTTGACAAAGTAGCGACCCTTGCCACAGCCCTGCTGCAGGTATCTCGACTTCCAGTGGTCGTAGAAGTCTTTGGTCGCCGCATCGCGCGTCGCCTGATCCGAGGGGAGCACCGACCCAGCGGCGTAGGGCACAAGATGTGAGCCGAACGGACGTGCCACGGACACCGCTGTCGCCGTGGCCGAGCTAGAATCGGCAACCGGCCACACCAGGGCAAGCGCTAGGGCGCCGACCACGGCCCTGAACAGGACTCGGCCACGCGCGGTACGTCTCATGGATCGAATATCGAGCAGCGACGATCCCAACTTGAAGAACTTAGACATTCACCTGGGCGAGGTCAGAGCGGCGGCAGCACCAGTTACCACGCCATCCTGCAAACGTGGAGTGAGACCGCCGTCTTCCTCACAGCGGAATGTCCGAGCGTGCCCGTAGCCTGACCCTGTGCCCGAGAACCCCTCACCAGAAGAGCTGAAGCGACAGTTCGAAGCCGCCATCTCCGGAATGGAGCTGGACGATCTCCGCAGCCTCACCGACACACTGCTGTCGCGTGCCTCGCTATCCCTCACCGAGATCGCCAGGCCCGCCCTCCGCCGCCCACCGCTGCCCGAGCCGGCGATGTTCCGCATCCGCGTCGACCTCGACCATTCCTCCCCGCCCATCTGGCGGCGGCTCGACATCCATGCCGACGCGACGCTCGACGTCGTTCACCAGGTGCTGCAGGCGGCGTTCGGCTGGACCGACTCGCACCTGCACCGATTCGCGCTCGGCGGTGGCCCCTTCGACCGCAAGAGCGAGCTCTTCCTCTGCCCGTTCGACGTCGAGGAGGGCGACGACCAGGGCGCGCCGGCGTCCGAGGTGCGACTCGACGAGACGATGCAGGCGCCTGGCGACGTCGTGCGATACGTGTACGACTACGGCGACGGGTGGCAGCTGACGCTGCGACTCGAAGAGCTGCGCCCCAAGGCCGACAGCCCCACCGCAGTATGCCGCGATGGACGCCGCGCGGCACCGCCGGAGGACTGCGGCGGCATCACCGACGCCGCGAGCCTTGCCGCGGTGATCGACGACCCCGCTCACTTCGACGTCGACGAAGTGAACCAGGCGCTGCGCGACCCGTACTTCGTCTTACGCGAGGCCGGGCTCGACTCGCGACTGGTCAACCTGGCTCACCGACTTCAGTACAGCGAGACCGGCGATGCCCTGGTCGCCCGGCTCGTGTCGCTGACTCAGCCACTGGCGCTGCCCAGCCTCACCGAGATGCAGGTGGCCCTGCGGCCGGTGACGTGGTTCCTCGAGCAGGGCAGCGGCGACGGCATCACGCTGACGTCCGCCGGCTACCTCAAGCCTCCGGACGTGGAGGCGATCTGCGCGATCCTGCCGACGATGGCTGGCTGGATCGGCAAGAACAACCGCGAGAACAACGCGCATCCGCTGCAGGACTTTCGCGCCTGGCTGCAGGCGGCCGGCCTGCTGCGCAAGTCCAAGGGCAAGCTGCTGACCACGCGCGCCGGGCTCAAGTTGCTGGACAACACCGGGGCCCTGTGGGACTACCTTGCATCGCGGCTCATCCCCACTGGCAAGGGTGACTTCGCCGAGCTCTCCGCGCTGCTGATCGTCGCTCACGTGGCGTCATCGCCGAACAAGGAAGTGCCTTTCGACACGATCGCCCGAGTGCTCGGCGACCTGGGTTGGCAGAGCGGTGATCGCGAACGCCTTCGCGGGTACGACCTATACCGCGTCGACGGAAGCCCGTTGCCGCTGCTCAACAATGTCGGCGAGGCCGCGAAGCGCGTGAGCTTTCGAGAGCCGGTGCACCTGGCTGCGGCGGCATTGGCGCACTACGCGCTGCTGACGAGCACGGCCGGCTGACCTGGCCTCCGGCGCAGCGCGATCGCCGTCACGAGTCTGGATGCAGATGCGCCTGTTGGATGGCGAACGCGGTGGCGTCCAGCGGGATGCCGACGAAGTAACGCGACAGACGGTCAGCCATTGCGAACCACGCCGGTCGCGACAACCCTGCAACACGCGAGCTACGAGAGACGAAGGCTGCGTCGACGGAGGCGGTAAGGCGCAGGTCGACGTAGTAGTCCTGCGGTCCTGACGATTTCCAGCGCGGGACCCAGATCGTGTGACCGACCTGTCCGTCCCGCACGAGTGCATGGTCGACACCGGCACTCCGGTTCAGTGGGATCAGCGGAGCAACCAGGCGGAAGGGATGGGTAGCGCCCTTTTCGCCGTCGGAGTACTCGCAGGGCTGCGGCAGTAACATTCCGTAGCCTTGGCCGCGGACCAGTACGTCCTGGAGTGGTGCCGCCGAACTCGGGTAAGGCGGATCGTCGGGTACTGCTTCGCCTGCTCGGATCGCCCGGACGGCCTCAGGGTGACGCCAAAAGGCTCCGAAAGCTCCGCGGAAGATGTCGCCCTGGAAGATCGGACGGTCAGGGGTGAGCGTGGCGAAGTAGCGACCCGGTTTCGGGTAGAACCGTGGCGCGTCACTCACCGAGCGTGAGCTCGGATTCTGCGGTGTAAAGCACGGTGAGATCACGCGGAGCCATGTGCAGGTCCCAGCGTTCGCGCAACACCGCGCGGTTGAGTTCGACACCGGCGTCGTCGGCGTGGCGCAGAAGGTCGGCAGCGGCCTTTAACTGAGGGGCGAAGTGGCGGTGGTACAACTCGCTCAGCCCGACGCCGGTCAGCTCTTCGACGGTGACGACGTCGGCCAGCTCGTCCGGCTGCATAGACACGCCCTTGGTGCGTGCGGTGCGGCCCCTGCTGCGTGCGGTGCGCCCTTCGCCCGCAGTGGCAGCTGTTCCGGTGGCCATCAGCATCCTCCGTCGGTCGGCAACGGTTGCCTACGGTACCTGCTCGTAGGCGACCGAGCAAGCAACGGTTGCCTACGAAGCCGCCTGCCGGACCGGGCGGAAGCCGCGCGCGATCATCCAGATCGCCAACACCATCTCCTGCAGCGCGAGCGGCATAAACAGCAACGCGATGGCGACGCTCGTCCATGTCCCGTACAAAGTCTGACGCATTCGGAAACTCGGCAGAAGTGTCGAACGTCCTCAAACCGCGCACATCCATCGCGCCGATACCCCAGGACCGCGATCGACGCCGTCGTCGCCGGCTACCTCAAGAGGTGCCTGACGGACAGCTCGACGTCGTGACCGGCGCATTCAGTTACACCGGACGGGCCACTGCGTGTGAGCTGCTTGAGCGGGGACGCCGCGTCAGGACACTTACCAGTCACCCGCACCGACCGGGAGCCAATCCCGAGGTGGAGGCACACCTCAACGCCTGCTCATGGAGAGCCTGCGGGATTCGCCTCGACTTCGTCAGGTCCTCGAACTCCTGCCACCAGCTTTTCGGAACCGCTTGACCGGCCCCCTTTGGCCCGATCAGACTCCTCATCAGCCGGTGGCTGCCACGGGTACGGGGGGGGAACATGCCATTCACTGCTGCTCGGAGAATCGTCATCATGGGCGCAGCCATTGCCGTGGTGGTGGCAGGGACTACGGGCACGGCCCTGGCTGCACCGATCACGGCGTCCCAGTTGACGTTTACGCCGTCGAACCCCACTTACGACCCCTACGGACAAGGAACGGCCCTCGCCGGCGACGTATCAGTCACCAACCAGGGCTGGCTCGACTTCTTCGGCTACAGCGCCGTCACGACGCCGGACCGCGCAAACCTGAATCCAGGCACGTCCGACTTCAGCTTCGGCGCGCGCATCGCGCTCACCCGTGGCGTCGGTGACTGGAACGTCATGCAGAAGGGTTACTGGGCCGATCAACAGTGGAAACTGTCGACGCATGCAGCCACGGGCGGCGCGAGGCTGAGTTGCCGTTTCAATGGGTCGCTCGGTGCTGTGCACGTGTTCACCGACCAGCCGGTGATCTCCACCGACGGAACGTGGCACAACGCGGCGTGCAGGCGCACGGGTGACACTGTGACCGTTGAGGTTGACGGGGTCACCGTTGCTCAAGGGTCTGGACCCATCGGCTCGATCAGCAGCACCAAGCCGTACTTGATCGGCTCGAAGGGTGTCAGCTTCGCCTCCCCCGACCAGTTCCTCGGGCTCCTCGACGACGCGTTCGTCGTCCGCGATGACGGCACCGCCCCGCCGGTGAACAATCCGCCCACTGCGCGGCTCCAGGTCGTCGGTTGCACCGCGCTCTCCTGCACCTTCGATGCGTCGACGTCCACAGACCCCGACGGCGACTCCCTCACCTACAGCTGGAACCTCGGGGACGGCAGTGCGGCGAATGGGCCCACAGTCACCCACCAGTTCGCCGGTACCGGCACGTACACCGTG
>JBBQAL010000083.1:0-13156 GCA_038316135.1 Candidatus Nanopelagicales bacterium
GTCACCCGGCACCGGGAGGTAGCCGCTCCCATTCCGGTAGGACTTGAGAGAGGAACTTCCGTCGGGAATGTAGGCGGCGCCGCCGTTACCCACTGTGCCGACGGCTCCCCAACCCTTCACAAAGTAGAGGCGTGCAGCCAGTTCGACGCTCTGCCACCCATTACCGGCTTGGACCGCCGGGTTGGTGGAGTCAACTCCGTCGTGGTTCGGTCCGTTTGTCGCGCAGTTATCGGGGCTGGCCATGATTGGACCGTTGGAGCGAACCGGCACCCCGGTGCCACCCAGCCAAGCTGAGCCGCTGACGAGGACATCCCCGCAAGCCGTGGCCCTCTCGATAGGTAATACTGCCGAAGCTACTTCGGTGGTAACCCCTAGACCCACGAGCAGAAGAGCCAACGCCACTAGGACTCTGATGCCCCGAAAGTGCCTGAATCTAAACGTGACTAGCTTCATGCCCGCCCCCACCAGCTCCGAAGTTCCAGCATGGGCACATTACCGGGCCTTCTGGGTACGGGTGAGCATGTTCCAAAAGTCCGTTTCGGCGAAGAACGTGGGCTGACTGACGATGAACGAGTACGCGCGCCTCGCTCCGATGGTTGCGTCTTCGGAAAGGCCGTCGAGATGTCCGTCTTGAGTTTGTGAGCGACATACTGATCAGGTGCGAGCAGCAGCGAGAGCCACCGCCATTGCTCTTGTTGGCGCAACCCTCGCGAGCATCTGGTTGTTTCTTGGCCCCGGCAGCTACCAGCCGTGTCGGCCCGCCCCGGTCTGGGACGACACGGCGATCTGGGTTTCACAGAGTCTTGGGGCAGGAGAGACAGACAGCCCCGGTGGCGCGCCGGCGTACTGCGACATACCCACCGACTTCACCTGGATCGTCGCGCTGACGATCCTCATCGTGGCCATGAGCATCGCTCTGTATACCTTCACGCAGCAGGTCGTGAGGGCTGATGCCGAGATCCCGGAGTCGGACAACAGGACACCCCCTGCAGGTCCCGGGGCGACATGACACTTCGATCAGGCCGTTAGCCAACTTTCGTAGCAGTACCCAGCCAAGGCGTGCTCACCCGCCCCGGCCTTTCTCCAACTGGTGGTGGCCGCACTGACGTGCCTCACTGGACGGTGGATGAACTGAGGGGATCGGTCTTGACACATGTCGCCAGCGTCGAGGGGTGTCCAGTCACTCCCGGTAGAGCCAAAGTGAAGCGCGTTGCTGTCACGGTTGCTGTCAAACGAGCAGGGCACCCTGTCTCACAGCCCTGTCAGTTCGCTGACCTGCAAGTTCTTCGAGCGAGGCTCCCGCGACTGGACTCGAACCAGTAACCTGCCGGTTAACAGCCGGCTGCTCTGCCAATTGAGCTACGCGGGATTGGCGCCTTGCGGCCAGCCGAGAATACCAGCCACCCATGACCCTCCTGCAGGGCGCTCAGAGGTCGCCGACCTCTGCCCTGACCTCGTCGAAGGCGACTTGTGATGCAGTGCGAGCTGCATCATCGCCGTCGAGAGCCGGGTCGAGTTCGACCCGCCACGCGATAGTGCCATCAGGTCCCCGGCGTCCGACGATTCGGACTCCGTCGTCCCCAGACAAGGCCACGAACCGATCCACCACCACGCTGGCCGTGATCCGGTCGCGTACCACGACCGGTAATTGCCGCTCAGGACCCACCGGCACCCGAAGAGTCGCGCCCCCGAGTGACTCTCCCAGCACAACCGTCAATGTCCCGGCCTCGTAGGAAGCTCGTTCAATCTGATCCCAACCGAGGCGGGCATACTCCGGTGGAACACGCTGCATGTGCAGTGCAGTTTCGGTTGCAACGACCGGACGTCCGGCGCCATCGTCAGCCCACGCCAGCACTCGCTCCTTGGGCAGGACGTCGAGGCGCTCGTACACATCTTCGCCAAGCTCGGTGCGCTTCCACCTCACCGCCATACCGCCCGGTGCTTAGTCGCCACCGACGGAGTCCTCACGAATCTGCCGCCGCTGCGCCTCGAGGGTGACCAACTCGGCAAACACTGCAGGGTGGGATGCGGGATCTTCTGTTTCCAAGCGCTGCATTTTCGACCGAAGCTCGTCGATCTGAAGTGTGAGCACTCGCGCACGCGCGCGACCAAGTTGCTCACGCGCATATCGATCGAGGGTTAGCTCTTCCACCTGGATCGGTTCGACCGCCAGTTCGTTGATCACCGAGCGTACTGAGTCATCCGGCGCTGCTTCCGACAAGCGCTGCATCCACGCGGCATCGGCACTCGCTACTCCCCCGACGGTCGCGATGATCGTTCGCACCTGCACGTAGGCGGGATGGCTGAACATGCTGGCCGGGAGGTCGTCAAAAGAGGCATCCAGCCGGCCCGGGTGCTGAACGGCCAACTTCAGCAGTTCGCGTGGGCCAACCAGGCGGCGGTCCTGCGGATCGGGGCGAGGCACGACCTGGACTTCTGGTGAGGCGGATGTCGCGGGCTCTGCGCCGGCTGATTGCGGTTGCACCGGCTGTCGGCTCTGTTGCTTGAGGGTGCGGTTGGCCTGGCTCACAGCGTCCTGCACCGGCTTGATCTCCATACCGAGCCATCCAGCCAGCGAGCGTGCATACTCGGGGCGCAGCGACTGGTCGCGAATCTGCGCTACCACCGGAGCCGCGGCCCGCAATGCTGCAACGCGGCCCGCTGGCTGCTCGAGATCATGACCGGCCAGCACACTCCGAATCGCGAACTCGAAGAGCGGAACTGGCCTCTCGACAAGCGCGACGACCGCAGCATCTCCGTGCTTCTGGCGGAGCTCACATGGATCGAGGCCGTTCGGCTCGACTGCCACGAACGTCTGCGCCACGAAGCGTTGGTCATCTTCGAATGCGCGCATCGCGGCCTTCTGGCCAGCTGCATCACCGTCGAAAGTGAAGACCACCTGACCACCAAAAGTGTCGTTGTCCATGAGCAGGCGCCGAAGGATCTTGACGTGGTCGCCGCCGAATGCGGTGCCGCACGTGGCAATCGCCGTCTCGATGCCAGCTAGGTGGCAGGCCATCACGTCTGTGTAGCCCTCGACGATGACAGCCTTGCGTTGTTGTGCGATCGCGCGCTTGGCAAGGTCGATGCCGTAGAGCACCTGGCTCTTTCGGTAGATCGGCGTCTCGGCAGTGTTGAGGTACTTCGGGCCCTGGTCGTCCTCCAGCAACTTGCGCGCGCCGAAGCCGATCGTCTCGCCAGTGATATCGCGGATCGGCCAGACCAGTCGCCCGCGGAAGCGGTCGATCATGCCCCGCTGGCCCTCTTTCGACAGGCCACCGACGGTCAGCTCGCGGTCGGTGAAACCCTTGCCGCGCAGATGGCGAGTGAGGGCGTCCCACGAGTTGGGCGCGAAGCCGACGCCGAAGTGCGCGGCCGCAGCGGCGTCGAACCCGCGCTCGTCGAGGAACTGGCGTCCGACAACGGCCCCGGCACTGCTCAGCTGCTCGGCGTAGAAGGTGGCCGCTGCTTTGTGTGCCTCGAGCAAGCGGGTGCGTTCGCCCTGGGGGCGCCGGGGGCCGGCGCCGGAGTCTTCGTAGCGCAGCTCGATGCCGAATCGGCCCGCGAGTTTCTCGACCGCCTCTTGGAAGGTGAGGTGCTCGATCCGTTCCAGGAAGTCGATGACGTCACCGCCGACCTGGCAGCCGAAGCAGTGGTAGAGCCCTTTCGCAGGGGTGACGTGGAAGCTGGGGCTGCGCTCCTCGTGGAACGGACAGAGCCCCTTGAGGCTGCCTCCCCCAGCTGGGCGGAGGGTCACGTGGTCGCTGACGACCTCGGCGATCCCGGCCATGTCGCGCACCCGCGCGACGTCGTCATTGCGGATGCGGCCGGCCATGCGGTGAGTCTAGGTGGCGACGGGGCGGGCCGTCTGGGGCCATGATGGACCTGTGGAACTGATGATCATCGATGCCGCCGGCACGCCTCGCGAGATGGGGCGTGCCCACGGCGAGCAGGTGCGTGACGTGATCGCTGATGGGCTCGAGCGGTGGCGCGCGGAGTTGGCCAAGAGCGGCAAGGACGCCGACCAACTCTGGAAGGGCCTGTCGCGCGAGTCCGGGTTCCGCGACGCGGCGTCCCGCTGGGCGCCGGCGTTGCTGGAAGAGATCGAGGGCATCGCCGAGGGCGCGAACGCCGACCCCGATGCCATCTTCGCCACCAACTGCCTGGACGAAGCCTGGTGGTGGGGCGAGAAGGGTCCCGGCTGCAGTTCGGTCGCGGTGGCTGATCGGGGCGGCAATCCGGTGATCGGTCAGAACATGGACCTCGACACGTGGATGGACAACACACAGGTGGCGCTCCGACTGCAACCAGATGACGGGCCCCAGCAGGTGCTGCTCAGCCGCGCGGGTGTCGTTGGGCTCTGCGGGGCCAACTCGGCGGGCATCGGACTCGTCGTGAACACGCTCGACCAGCTGCCGGTCGCGGTGGATGGACTACCAGTTGCACTCGTCCTGAGGTTGTTGATGGCCCAGACATCACTCGACGACGTCGAGCCCCTGTTGCGCGGGATGCGTCACGCGTCAGGTCAGGCCTACACCTTGGCGTCCGACCGCGGAGTAGTCGGCTTCGAGGCCGGGGGCGACTTCGTGGCGCCCTACCGCAACGATCCCGAACGCCCTGGCGCCCTTTGGCACACGAACCATCCGCTGTCTCTTGGCAACCACGAGGTCACCTTCGACCCCGGCGACTGGGCGACCGGGTCGAGCCAGCCTCGCCTTGACCGCGTCGACGACGCGATGGCTCGCCTGAGCACCTCCGACGATCTCGTCACGTTGCTCTCCGACAGCGATGCCGGCATCTGCATGTACCCGGGCCGTTGGCGCGACGACGGGTTCACCTTCGGGTCGATCGTGATCGAGATAGACGCTCCGCCGTCAGTGCGCATGACGGCTGGCCCGCCGGACCGCTCAGAGTGGGCGGACGTCCACTTCCCGTAGGCAGGTCGTCGCAGCGGCCGACGGAGCCCTTCACCCAATAGGCGCTGCTTTCCTGCCCGTGGTTTGGATCCACCACGCCTGGGTACCCCTCAGGACATCATCGCCCCGTTGGCAACCACGAGCCGCGGGCCTACATCAACGTTTCTGAGGAGCTTGTTGATGCAATCCACAACCATGATGGTGACGGACCCCGAACTCAGCGCTCTCGTCGAGCAGACTCGCAACCGCTACGGTCGCGCTGGTTTAGTCGCTCTGGTGGAACTCGTCCGACGCGAGTTGATCCAGCCCGATCCCTGGACGGACAAGTCACTCATCGGCCCGTAGCGCAACGTGCGGAGCACTTTGGCCGCTGGGAACGGACCTTGACGGGACGGCGTCCTCGGAGGAAGGTGGCGAACGCCACATCCGGTGACTCAACTCGTGATTGGAATCACCATGAGTGCAATGGCCGCTCCGATAGCCCCCGACAAACTTCAGACCTGGCAAGCGTGGATGAAGGAACTTCTCGGCCCGCGCAAGGCTGAGTTCGACGCCTCCAACGCCAGACACCAGTTGACCGGCCACCATGCGTGGCTTCAGACCAATCCAGACGGCAGCCACCTCGCCATCATTGTGCATGAAGGCCCCGGCGCCGACGGCTACCTGATGTCCATGGCGCAATCAGCGGACCCGTTCGACCAGTGGTTCCTGGGGGCGGTCGCCGACATCCACGGCATGGACATGAGCGGGCCATTGCCCCCGCCGCCCGAGAAGTTCCTCTGACGCCAGCTACATCTCTTCGTTCGTCATAGGGTCGCCGCCCCAGAGGCGCCCGTCGGTGCGCCCGAGCGCACTGATGGCAGCAACCTCAGACTCGGTGAGGGTGAAGTCGAAGATGTCGGCGTTCGCTGCCTGCCGGGTGGCGTTCCCCGACTTCGGCAAGGGGATCGCCCCGAGTTCCAGGTGCCATCGCAGCACAATCTGAGCAGGCGTCCTGCCGTACTTGGTGGCCGGGTCGCTGACTGCGGGATGCGCGAACGTCCTGCCTTCCCCGAGCGGGCTCCAGCTCTCGGTGACCACGTCGAGCTCGGCATGAACACGACGCAGTACCTCCTGCGGGAACTCTGGGTGCAGCTCGATCTGGTTCACCGCAGGCATCACTCCGGTCGCATCGGCAACCTCATGCAGGTGTTGCTCAGTGAAGTTCGAGACACCAATCGAGTGAACATGGCCCTGCCGCTGAAGCTCGACCATCGCGCGCCAGGTGTCGATGTACCGCCCGCGGCTGGGGTTCGGCCAGTGGATGAGGTAAAGGTCGACGCGGCCAAGCCGCGTTTTTGAACCTTCAAACGACCGCAGCGTCTCCTCGTAGCCGTGATCGCGTCCGGGGACCTTGGTCGTGACAACGACGGCGTCGAGTCGGTCGCCCGTCTCAGCGACGGCACGCCCCACTTCGTTCTCGTTCTGGTAGTTGACTGCCGAGTCGATCAGCCGGTAGCCCACCTCGACTGCGCGCATCACACCGCTGACCGCATCTGCGCCGTTCAGCGCATAAGTCCCGAATCCGAGCGCCGGCAGCGTAGTCCCGTCGTTAAGTGGGACGGTTGGGATGGGGGCTTCTGGCACGCAGTACTCCTCGGCTCGGACGGTACGAGCATCGTGCCACTTCTTTCCGCCCGCTCGCTTCCCTCCGCTGCCCCATGTTTCCCGACCAGGACCCGTGGGTAAGAGTACTTCTGGGTTTGACCTAGTAGCCCGCGATGCAGCGCAACCACCGTGAAGGAGTGACCATGAAGAGCGGAACCCCTGTTGGTGCCTTGGTGTCCCAGGTGATGGTCGGACCCGTGATCTGCCTTGATGTCGAGCAACCCGTCGATGCGGCGGCCAGAATCATGCGCAAGCATCGGACCAGTGAAGTGGTGATTACCGAGAACGGGCGCCCTGTCGGGGTCGTTTCTGACCGCGCTCTGTCAGCCCAGCTAAAATCCCCCACCATTTCGGGACAGGCCCAGGTTGGCGAGATTTGTCCAACCGAGTTCGTCACCGTCGCCCCCGACGACGACGTGCGGTGGGCAGCCCAGCAGATGAGCAAGCACTCCCTGCGCCGGATCCCCGTTCTATCGGGCGAGACCATTGTCGGATTCGTGAGCGTAGGTGACATCGCCGGATTCTTTGACGCCGAGGACTGGCGAGCGGGCGTCAGCCCACAACCAACGGCGACGTCAATAGACGCCGAACCGGCGAGCCAGGGCGCTCACGCCTGACCCGGCTGGATCTTGAGGAGAGCCACGTAGTGCGGGATACCGCTGGCCGCCAGGAATTCGTCACCGACCGTACGGAAGCCTTGTCGCCGGTAGAACGGCAGAGCCACGGTGCGCGCGTTGCACCAGATCAGATCGTCGCCACTCGAACCCACGTCGTCGATCACTTCCTTGAGCAAGGAGGCCCCGATGCCCTGACCTCGACGCGCCCCGGCCACCGCCATCCCGCGCAGGCGCCAGGCGGCGCGTCCCTCGTGCGGTTCAGGGAAGAAGGTGGCAGTGCCGACGACCGCCCCTTCGTCAAGGGCGGCCAGGTGCTTTGTGAGGGGATGGTCGTCCACCGGGTAGACCGACTCCGCAATCGGTGCCCCTTGGCGCAGAACCGAGTGCCGCAGCGGACGCACGATGTCAGCCATGACGAAGCAAATCTCCACAGTCACCGCGAGCGCAGCTTGCCGAACATGGCCAGCGCGGCAGTATCGGTGAGCGACGCCACCTGGTCGATCACCACCCTCAGCCGGCCAGCATCGTCAACTGCTTGTCCAAACCACTCGGCGAACATCGGCTCAAGGGTAGATGGGGCTCCGAGCATCAACAGGTGCGCCAACTCGGTGACGATTTCGCGCTGCTGGGCATAACGCTCTGGAGCGCCCTTACGTAACATGACGTACTGCGCCGTGATGGCCTTCAGCACCGCACATTCCGCGCGCACACCACTCGGAACCATGAGATCGGCTTGGTATCTGCGCAGCGGAGCGTCTCCGCTGGCGGCGCGGGTCGCCTCCTCAGCCGCCAGGCAGAACCGCGCGATCAACTCGCTGGTGGTGTTCTTCAAGGCCGCCATTGCGCGATGACTCTCGTCGTACGTACGCGGCCAGTAGGGCAGGGCCAGCAAGCGGTCAAGGGCTACCTCAAGCTCAGCCCACTCAAACGACACCGCGAACCTTTGCTGCGTGAGATCGACAAGTGTCTTTCGTTCGACGGGGTCGTGCAGTGCGCCGAGCGGTAGATGCCCGGCGTGAATCGCATCCTCGAAGTCGTGGACGGAGTACGCGATATCATCGGCCCAGTCCATTACTTGCGCTTCCATGCAGCGCCGGTCAACGGGAGCCCCCGACCGCAGCCAGACGAATGCCTCCATGTCGTCGGCGTAGACGCCGTACTTGCGACGCTCTGGAGATCGTTGCCACGGGTACTTGGTGGCAGCGTCCAGCGTCGCGCGAGTCAGGTTGAGCCCGACACTTGTGTCAGATGAGTCCAGCACCTTCGTCTCGAGGCGAGACAGGATGCGAAGGCTCTGAGCGTTGCCTTCAAACCCGCCACATGACTGGGAAACCACGTCGAGCGCCTGCTCTCCGTTGTGCCCGAAGGGCGGGTGCCCGAGATCGTGGGCCAGGCCAGCGGTCTCGACAAGGTCTGGATCACACCCCAACGCCTGCCCCAGCTCGCGGCCGATCTGGGCCACTTCCAGCGAGTGTGTCAGGCGAGTCCGCGGGAAATCGCTCTCCCACGGGACGACCACCTGCGTCTTGGCCGCCAGCCGACGTAGCGACCACGAGTGCAGCACACGGGCGCGGTCACGAGCGAAGGCGTTGCGTCTGCTGCTCTTGCCGCTCTCGACCACTCGACGCGCAACGTCGACGTCCTCGTAGCCCCCCGTCGTCTCACCCACGCCTCGGACCCTACGCGACTCCCCGCACACCACCAACAGCGTGAAAGGCGACCGGTCCTATAGGGCCGCCTGGCTTACACGTTGTTAGCGGTGGGTCAGCGGGTGTCGCTGGTGTCGGCGGCAATGGCCGCCCGACCCGCTTCCAACCGGGCGATTGGCACTCGGAACGGTGAGCACGAGACGTAGTCGAGTCCCCAGTCGTGGAACATGTGAACCGACGCCGGATCACCACCGTGTTCTCCGCACACGCCCAGACTGATCGACGGCCGAACGGAGCGCCCTGCTTCGATTGCCATCCGGATGAACGCCCCGACACCATCGGCGTCGATGGTCTCGAACGGTGAAACGCTGAAGATGTTTGCATCCAGATAGGTGGTGAAAAAGGCCCCTTCGACATCGTCGCGGCTAAATCCCCAGGTGGTCTGCGTAAGGTCGTTGCTGCCGAACGAGAAGAACTCCGCAACGTGCGCAAGGTCTGCCGCGCGAATCGCGGCGCGCGGCAACTCGATCATCGTTCCGATCGGGATCTCCAGCTCAACCCCCCGCTCCTCAGCCACCGACGCGATCACGCGCTCGGCTTCATCGCGCACCAGCGCTAACTCGGTGCGCGCGGCAACCAACGGCACCATGATTTCCGGGCGCGGTGAACCCCCAGCCGCGATGCGATCAGCCGTTGCCTCCGCCATCGCCCGAACCTGCAGGCCATACAGTCCCGGCAGCACGAGTCCGAGACGCACTCCGCGCAACCCCATCATCGGGTTCGCCTCGTGCATAACACGGACTGCCTCCAGCAGCTGGTGGTGCTCTGAGTCCCGGTTACCCCGAATGTCCTCCAGAGCCACTGCGACCGACAGTTCGGTCAGGTCAGGGAGGAACTCATGCAGCGGAGGGTCGAGCAGCCGAACGGTTACGGGCAACCCATCCATTTCGGCCAGAAGGTCGGTGAAGTCGCGACGCTGCAACGGCAGGAGTTCTTCGTAGACGATCGCCCGTTCGGCGTCGGTCTTCGCAAGCACCAGCCGCACCACGAGTTGCTTCCGGTCGCCCAAGAACATGTGCTCAGTGCGGGCCAGACCCACACCGGACGCCCCCATGCGCCTCGCGCGAGCGGCGTCTTCCCCCGTGTCTGCATTCGCTCGGACACCCAGGCGACGTACGTTGTCGGCGTGCTTCATGAGCCGCGCCACAGCAGCCACGACGGGGTCTTCGGCGCGGCGAGCGTCCTCGGTCGAGTCCAGCGAACTGACAACCGGCGACGGAACGACGGCCACCTTGCCGCGGAAGACCGCACCGGCGATGCCGTCGAGCGAGATGGGATCACCCTCCTTCAGGGTGACCCCGTCTGGACCAATGGCGAGGCGCGCCTCTTCGTTGACCACCAGCGATTCAGCACCGACAACGCAGGGCTTGCCCATGCCACGCGCGACGACCGCTGCGTGCGATGTCTTGCCGCCCCGACTCGTGAGGATTCCCTGCGCGGCGATCATCCCGCCGAGGTCCTCGGGGTTGGTTTCGCGTCGCACAAGGACAACCTGTTCCCCTGCAGCCGCACGGACAGCGGCCCGCTTGGAGTCAAAGACCGCGCTACCGACAGCGGCCCCCGGCGATGCCGGCACACCCGTCACCCATGGTCGCCCAGCCTCGGCGGGGTCGACCTGCGGGAACATCAGCCGAGCCAACTGAGCGCCGCTCACGCGTCGGAGCGCCTCATCCATGTCGATCAAACCCTCGTCGACCAGTTGGATGGCGATACGGAATGCCGCCTCCGGCGTTCGCTTCCCGACTCGGGTCTGCAGCATCCAGAGTCGGCCCTGTTCGATGGTGAACTCGATGTCGCACAGGTCGCGGTAGTGCGTCTCGAGGCGATTCATGTTGGCGAGCAGGTCGGCATGCTGCTGAGGGTGGCGCTGTGCGAGGTCATCCAGCGACATGGTGTTTCGAATGCCCGATACGACGTCCTCGCCCTGCGCATTAGGAAGGTAGTCGCCGTAGGCGCCCACCGCCCCGCTCGCTGGGTCGCGAGTGAAGGCGACTCCTGTGCCACTGTCTTCACCGCGGTTGCCAAAGACCATGGCCATCACGTTGACGGCTGTGCCAAGGTCGTCGGGGATGCCCTCTTGACGTCGGTAGAGCTTGGCCCGGTCGCCGTCCCAGGAACGAAAGACGGCCAGGATGGCGGCATCGAGCTGGTCGAGCGGGTCTTGCGGGAAGGGGTGGCCGGTGCTCTCGAGTATGACGTCCTTGTATCGCGAGACGACGTCGCGAAGCTGGTCCGGTGTGAGATCGATGTCGCGTGCGGCACCGGCGTCGGCCTTGGCCTTGTCGAGGACGATGTCGAAGCGTTGACCCGGCACATCGAGAACCGTGCGGCCGAACATCTGCAGGAGCCGGCGGTAGGAGTCCCAGGCAAATCGCTCATCGCTGGAGCCAGGGCTTCCAGCCAGCACTGTGTCGTCGTTGAGCCCGATGTTGAGGACGGTCTCCATCATTCCCGGCATCGAGAACTTCGCCCCTGACCGCACCGAGAGCAGCAAGGGGGCCGAGGGGTCGCCGAGCCGGCGCCCCATTGCGTCTTCGAGCCGACCGAGGTGCTCGCGAACCTCCGAATCCAAACCATCCGGTGCTTGCCCCAGCGTGCGGAATGCCCGGCATGCCTCGGTGGTGATGGTGAAGCCGGGTGGGACCGGCAGCCCGAGCGACGTCATCTCGGCAAGGTTGGCCCCCTTGCCGCCCAGCAGGTCCTTGTCGTCTTTGCTGCCTTCGGCGAACGCGTAGACATAGCGCATGGGGCCTCCCGGCTGCTGGTGCGTGCCTCCACCATATCGGCGGGAGAACACGCCTGGACCGGGCCGGAAGACCCGTCATGAGCGTGGGCCACCTCACACCCGGTGGAGTTAGACACGTGCATGTTGTTGCACTAACCGTTGTTATAGCGCCAGTTAGTGCAACAAGATGGCCGCTCAACCGCCGCTGACGTCGAGCTCGGCATCGGCGCCCAGGAAGTCGCACCGCTGGTCGTCCAGCCACCCTTCAGGAAGTACAACGCGCCGCGGTGAACCTTGGCGTCCACGCGGGGCCCCGACCTCGGACGCGGGAAAGGCCTGGTCGATGTCGACCTGCCCCAGCAACGCATCGAGCTCAGCGAGCGTAGAAACCCTGCCGAGCGCCGCTCGCGTCTCACCTCCGACGACGAACCCCTTGAAGTACCAGGCCATGTGCTTGCGGAGGTCGGCCATGCCGCGTCCTTCACCCATAAGCTCGACGAGCAGCTCACCGTGACGCCGGACCATCAGCACGACCTCACTGAGGTGGGGCGGGGCTGGAATCGGCTGACCGGTCAGGGCGGCAGCCAGATCGCGAAACAGCCATGGCCGACCCAGACAACCGCGTCCGACGACGACGCCGTCGCACCCGGTTTCATCCAGCATGCGCAGCGCGTCGCGCGCTTCCCAAATGTCACCGTTACCGAGCACTGGGATGCCGACGCGCTGCTTGAGCGCGGCGATCGCTGCCCAGTCAGCCTGCCCCGAGTAGTGCTGGTCTGCGGTGCGCCCGTGCAGGGCGATGGCAGCGCATCCGACGTCCTCGGCGATGTGCCCGGCGTCGAGGTAGGTGAGGTGGTCGCGGTCGATGCCCATCCGGGTCTTCATCGTGACGGGCACGTCGCTCGGCGCCGCGGCGCGGACCGCCTCGGTGAGGATGGCGCGCAGCAGGTCGCGCTTCCACGGCAACGCTGCTCCACCCCCTCTGCGGGTGACCTTCGGCACCGGGCAACCGAAGTTGAAGTCGACGTGGTGGACTCCGAACTCGCCAACGAGGATGCGCACCGCCTCGCCGACGTATCGGGGGTCGACGCCATACAGCTGTACCGAGCGCGTGGTCTCCAGAGCGTCGAATGCCAGCATCGAGAGCGTCTTGGTCTGGCGCTCGACGAGCCCGCGACTAGTGATCATTTCGCAGACGTACAGACCCGCGCCTTGTTCGGCGGCCAACCGACGGAACGCGGAGTTGGTGATCCCGGCCATCGGGGCCAGCACAACGGGCACCGACAGCTCGATGTTGCCGATCCGCACCACGCACTCCTCAAGAACGACGCATTCACCCGCACTCACGCAACAAACACCCCCATCATCCTGGGGATATCCGTCACACCGTTGCCCGGTGATCCACAGAGCAGCGCCTTCCGGTGCCGCCAGATCGTCAAACGCTTCATGCTGTGCGGATGAGTCTACGAACACGCGACCTGTTGGACGCCGTCCACTGGGCTGCCAGCGACCAGGACGGGCTCATCACCGCAGCCCAGCTGG
>JBBQAL010000195.1:0-2003 GCA_038316135.1 Candidatus Nanopelagicales bacterium
CGCCTGCATCGAACTGGGCGTCGATGTCGCGGTCAACTACCGAGACCAGGACTGGGCTGCGGTGGTGCAGGAGGCCACTGACGGCCATGGGGCGGACGTGATCCTCGATGTCATCGGAGCGAAGTACCTGGACGCGAACACCCGGTCGCTGGCGTTTGGCGGCCGACTTGTGGTGATCGGGCTGCAAGGCGGCACCACGGGCGAACTCGACTTGGGGCGCTTGCTCACCAAGCGTGCCTCTATCTACGGCTCAACCTTGAGGGCACGGTCACCTGAGGAGAAGGGCGCCATCGTCACGCAGGTGCTGGAGCATGTCTGGCCCGCCTTCGAAGCGGGTGCACTGCGCCCGGTGATTGACCGCGTTCTGCCGTGGACGGACGCGGCCGAGGCCCATCGTGTCCTTGAGCGCGGCGACAACATCGGCAAGGTGCTGCTGCATGTAGGCGGCGCTGAAAGTTGAGCGCTGCGGATTGACGTGACCTTTGGTACCTGACCAGCTCGTTCACACTCACTAACATCCGAATCGTCGAGTGAAGAGTCCGTGTCGACCCTGACACGCAGCAGACATGGAGGGTGGCTATGGCTCAGCCCGAGCGGGTGTCGCCGATGGGTGGGGTCGAGGCCTACACCCCGGCCGAGATTGCTCGGATGGTCGAGACCAAAGGGGTCGTCAAGGCCGGGGGTGCCTTCCTCCCAACCTTCGTCCTTGGAGTCCTGGCCGGAGCGTTCATCGCGTTCGGCGCGGTGTTGTCGACGGTTGTGGGCACGGGATCGGAGTTGGGATTCGGCCCAACCCGGTGGCTGGCCGGACTGGCGTTCTCGCTCGGTCTGATTCTGGTGGTCGTGGCTGGGGCCGAGCTGTTCACCGGAAACAACCTGGTGGTCATGAGTCTGGTCGACGGCCACATCACCTTGACGGAGTTGCTTCGCAACTGGGGGATCGTCTTTGTCGGCAACTTCGTCGGGGCGGTCTCGATCGTGGTGATGGTGTGGCTGGGGCGTGGCTGGGAACTTGGCGGTGGTGAAGTCGGCGCCTCGGCGTTGTCGATTGCTGCGACCAAGACGGCGCTGCCCTTCGGGGTGGTGTTTGTCCGCGGGATTCTGTGCAACGTGTTGGTCTGCCTTGCGGTCTGGCTCGCCATGGCCGGCAAGACCGTCGTCGACAAGGTGTTTGCCATCATCTTCCCGATCGCAGCCTTCGTTGCCGTTGGCTTCGAACACTCGATCGCCAACATGTACTTCATTCCACAGGGACTGCTCTTGAAGGACGAGCCTGGTCTTGCGGCGGCCGCCCAGGAGGCTGGCCTCAAGCCCGAGCAGCTGGCGTCCCTCGACTGGAACGGCTTGGTCACCAACCTCACCGCTGCGACGCTTGGCAACATCGTCGGCGGCGGTCTGCTGGTGGGCCTCGTGTATTGGTTCGTCTACCTGCGCCCCGCTCGAGGTGGCGCAGAAGCGTGAGCACCCACGAAGCGGCCACGGCGGGTCAGTCGGGGGTGTCACCCACTCGCCGACGGTCCGCCTCCGTGTGGGCAAGCTCGTGCGACTTCGATGACCCGGTCACCGCCTGGAGGAAGGCTTCACGCGTCAATGCGTAGAGATGAACCTCGTCGACCGCCCGAACGGTTGCGGTCCTGGGAATGTCTCGCAGCAGCGCAATCTCACCGAAGTAATCACCGGGGCCATTGGTGTTGATCACGGCTCCGTGCCTGATGATCTCAACGCTGCCCTGGTCGACGATGTAGACCATGTCTCCCGCATCGCCCTGCTCGAAGATGTCGACGCCCGGCGCGGCGGTGAACGAGGTGAGGTCGCGGGAGAGCTCTTCCAGAGTTCCCAATGGCAGCGAGGCGAACATGGCGATCGACTCAAGTCGCCCGAACCCTGGTCCTGGGAGCAGCGCCTCGGCGTCGAGCTTACGGATCTGGATCCACGCAAGCAGGCCGACAAAAGGCAAGAAGATCCCGGTCACGATCAGGGCGCCCTCCGCGCTCAGGCGATTG
>JBBQAL010000107.1:0-9633 GCA_038316135.1 Candidatus Nanopelagicales bacterium
GGCGTAGCGACGCCCCAGAGTGCGAGCCCGTCCGGCGTCTGCGTGCACGCTTGGGTCAGCGAGCTGTCGTTCCAGATCGGCGTACTCGGCGACGAGCACGTCGATCTGGCTGAACAACACAGTCACTCCTGGCGTAGCCGTGCGGATGGGGCAGAAACAACGACGACGCCGCAGGCCCAGGGGCCCACGGCGTCGAACGCGAAGCTACTTCTTGCCGTACCGCTTCTCGAAGCGGGCGACCCGGCCTCCGGTGTCGAGGATGCGCTGCTTGCCGGTGTAGAAGGGATGGCACTGCGAACACGTCTCAGCGTGGATCGAGCCGTTGTCGGCCGTGCTTCGAGTGACGAACGTGGAGCCACAGGTGCAAGTGACCTGGGTCGGCGCGTAGGTGGGGTGGATATCGGGCTTCATCGCTTCTCCTCATTCAGGGCGCCGGGTCGATCTGGCCAGGTGGCCACATCGTGAACCGGAACCGCAAGAGATTGTGCCACTTGGGGTGGCGCCAACCCAAACGCACTATGAACTGAGCCCATTCCCGACCCTTATCGGGCGGGAAGGGCACCACGGCAACGCTAGTCGGCGTCGCCGCTGAGCATGGCGCCTGGAGTGGTCTTCTGGACCTGAAGGAGGAACTCGGTGTTGCTGGTTGTCTCCTTCAACTTCGAGAGCAGCAGCTCAAGTGACTGCTGTGACTCAAGTGCGTGCAGGACGCGTCGGAGGCTCCAGACCACCTTGAGCTCGTCGGCCGCCAGCAGCAGTTCTTCCTTTCGGGTTCCGGACGCGTCGACGTCGACGGCCGGGAATACCCGCTTGTCTGCAAGCCGGCGGTCCAGCTTGAGCTCCATGTTTCCGGTGCCCTTGAACTCCTCGAAGATGACCTCGTCCATCTTGGACCCGGTCTCGACCAAGGCAGTGGCAAGGATCGTCAGCGATCCGCCGTCCTCGATGTTGCGGGCAGCTCCGAAGAAGCGCTTGGGCGGGTAGAGGGCAGACGAGTCGACACCACCGGACAGGATTCGACCCGACGCTGGGGCAGACAGGTTGTATGCACGCCCGAGGCGCGTCATCGAGTCGAGCAGCACGACAACGTCGTGCCCGAGCTCGACCAAGCGCTTCGCCCGTTCGATCGCCAACTCGGCGACGGTGGTGTGGTCGTCAGCCGGTCGGTCGAAGGTCGAGGCGATGACCTCACCCTTCACCGTGCGCTGCATATCGGTGACCTCTTCTGGTCGCTCGTCCACCAGCACGACCATGAGGTGTACCTCGGGGTTGTTCGTGGTGATGGCGTTGGCGATCGCCTGCAGCACCATCGTCTTTCCCGCCTTGGGCGGGGACACGATCAGGCCACGCTGCCCCTTACCGATGGGAGCAACGAGGTCGATGACCCTGGTGGTCAACAGATTTGCCTCGGTCTCCAGTCGCAGTCGGTCCTGCGGATACAGCGGGGTGAGCTTGTTGAAGTCGGGGCGCTCCTTAGTCCCGTCGGGCTCGGCACCATTGACGGTGTCGAGGCGCACCAACGCGTTGAACTTCTCGCGGCGCTCACCCTCCTTCGGCTGACGCACTGCGCCGGTGACGGCGTCCCCACGGCGCAGGCCGTAACGACGAACTTGGGAGAGCGAGATGTAGACGTCGTTGGAGCCAGGTAGGTAGCCCGACGTCCGCACGAATGCGTAACTGTCGAGGAGGTCGACGATCCCTGCGACCGGTACGAGCACGTCGTCAGGGCTGACCTGCGGCTCGCCTTCTGCGAAGCGGTCACGGGTGCCCCGTTCGCGGTAGCGATCGCGGTCGCGACCACGTCGACGGCGCCGACTGCTTCGGCTGCCTTCGACGTCGTTGCGGTCGCCCCGGTCATTACGGTCGCTGCGGTCATTACGGTCGCTGCGGTCCTTGGACTGCTCGGGCTGGCTAGCCTTTGCCGGACGCTCAGCGGATGAGTCGTCCCTAGCAGACCGAGACTTTGATCTGGACGGGGCGCTGGACGGGGCGCTGGACGCGTCCCCGTTCTGCGCAGAACTGTCGGCCCCGTCAGTTGAGTCGGTCGACTCGGTTGTAGCGGCGGTCTTCGGCCGACGGGTCGAGGCCCGGCTGCGCTTGTCACTGTCGGTGGAGGCGCCGCGCGCTGGGGCGGTCTGCCCCTGCTTTTCACGGATTGCCTCAATCAGCTCACCCTTGCGCATCCGGGTGGTGCCGGTGATGCCGAGGCCAGACGCAACGGTCTGCAGCTCGGCGAGGACCATGCCGGACAGCCCGGGGCTCTTGCGACGAGTGGTCGCGCCCTCAGTGGCGGGCATGGTGTCGGTGGTGTCGCTCACGCGATGTCCTTCCAAATGTTCCGGTTCGTCGGAGATGACGCCGGAGGGGATCCTGACGCGTCATTCGGCGCCAAGAGGTGGTGCGTCGCCGGCGTCAGAGAGGCCGACGGAGACCGGTACCGGAGTGAAGGAATCTCAGTTGCTGGGCGATCAGAACAGATTTCGCACCGAACCAGTTTCGGAGTGAAACAACTTCGGTCGAACAACCGTCAGAATCTGAGATGAGGAAGACACTCGGGAGACCCGGTGTGTTATTACCGTAACACCTCACGTCACCCCGGTGTTCCCGAGGGGTCGAGATCTGTATCGGCGTGTCGCCCCCGCGGCTTAACCCCCGCTCAGAGGTTGGGGGCCACCGATGCCGTCAGAGGGGCAGGATTTGCACCCCATGACGGTCGGCTTCCAGCTCGACGACTCGCCACCCTCGACGAGTCTGCGCAGCGAGATCGGGTGCTCCGGTTCGGTTGCTGAGGGCCAGCACTGTTGGCCCAGCACCAGACACAACGGCGGGCACCCCCGCCGCCCTGAGTTCGTCGACGAGAGCAAGAGAGCGAGGCATGACAGGTCGGCGGTACTCCTGGTGCAGGAAGTCCTCAGTGGCCACCATCAGCAGGTCGGGACGATCAGTGATCGCCCGGCCCAAGAGGGCGGCTCGTGCGCTGTTGAGGGCTGCGTCGCCGTGGGGCACGACATCGGGCAGCGCTTTGCGCGCTTTCGTGGTGCGCAGCTCGGTGCCGGGGATGAACGCGACGGGAAGCAGGTCGGGGTGCGGGTTTGACCTGAGAACTCCCACCTCTCCCCCATCGGTCCAGGCCATGGTGAACCCACCGCAGACAGTGGCGGCGACGTTGTCGGGATGGCCCTCCATCTCGGTCGCGACCGCCAGCAGCCGCTCGTCATCTAAGCGGTCGTCACCGCCCACCGTCAGCGCGCGCGCAGCAGCCAGCCCACCAACGATCGCCGCCGAGGACGAACCCAGCCCTCGACCGTGCGGGATGCGGTTGAGGCAACGCACCTCAAGGCCACGCGGGCGGCCGCCCATCCGGTCGAACGCAGTGTTCATCGCCTTGATCACCAGGTTGCGTGAGTCCTTGCGGACCTTGTCTGCACCTTCACCGGCGACGTCAAGGTCGAGGCCGTCCTCGCCGACTCGCACTACGATCTCGTCGTAGAGAGACAGAGCCAGACCGAAAGAGTCGTATCCAGGCCCAAGGTTGGCGCTGGTGGCCGGGACGCGCACCCGCAGGGTCGCAGCCCGGAACATCGGTGCCGCCACTAGTCGGTCAACTCCAGCAGTGCAGCGGCGGCGTGCGCGTCGTTCTCCACGGTCACCGGCTGCGGAGCGCCGGCGATTGCCCAGTCAGGGTCTTTCAGACCATGCCCAGTGACGGTGCAGACGACCGTCTGCCCGGCGTCGAGCAGACCGGCATCGGACTTCTTGAGCAGGCCCGCAACTCCAGACGCCGAGGCCGGTTCGACAAAGACACCCTCCTGCGACGCCAGCAGACGATAAGCGGAGAGGATCTCGCGATCGGTCACGGCATCAATTAGGCCACCTGAGTCGTCGCGTGCCTCAAGTGCGTACTGCCACGAAGCCGGGTTCCCGATCCGGATCGCGGTGGCGACCGTCGACGGCTTCGGTACGACCTCGCCACGCACGATCGGTGCGGCCCCTGCTGCTTGGAAGCCCCACATACGCGGACGGTGCGAGCTGATTGCGTCGTCGGCGTACTCGCGGTAGCCCTTCCAGTAAGCAGTGATGTTGCCAGCGTTACCCACCGGGAGGGCGTGGATATCTGGCGCATCACCCAGCTGGTCGACGATCTCGAACGCGGCCGTCTTCTGTCCTTCGATCCGCACCGGGTTCACGCTGTTGACCAGGGCGACCGGGTACTGCTCAGAGAGCTCGCGGGCCAGGGTGAGGCAGTCGTCGAAGTTGCCGTCGACCTGAAGCAGCCGGGCGCCGTGGGCGAGGGCCTGGCTGAGCTTGCCGAGCGCGATCTTGCCCTGCGGGACGAGGACGGCACACACCATGCCGGCCCTGACGGCGTAGGCGGCTGCGCTGGCACTGGTGTTACCCGTTGACGCGCAGATGACGGCGCGGGCGCCGTCTTCTGCTGCCTTGGAGATCGCCATCGTCATACCGCGGTCCTTGAACGAGCCCGTCGGGTTAGCACCTTCGACCTTCAGCCACACCTCACAACCGGTGCGCTCAGAGACAACGTTGGCGCGCACCAACGGAGTGCCGCCTTCTCGCAATGAGATGACCGGCGTCGCCTCAGTGACGGGCAGCCGCTCCCGGTACTCGTCGATGATTCCGCGCCATTGCTGGGTCTTTTGGGTCAACACGGAGCTCATTCTCCCACCACACGCATGATCGACGTGATCTTCCGGACCGAGTCAAGACCCCGAAGGCTCTCGCAGGTCTCGGCCAGTTCCTTCTCTTGAGCTTCGTGGGTGACGATTTCCAGGCTGGCATCGTCGCCGTGACCCTCTTGGCGCAGCGTCTCGATACTCACGTCGTGCTCGGCGAAGACGGCAGCTACCGAGGCCAGGACACCAGCCTTGTCGGTGAGGTCGAGCGCTATGTAGTAGCGCGTAAACGACTCGTCGACCGACAGCACAGGAAGGGCCGCGTACGTCGACTCACGGGGTCCGTGACCCCCACTGATGCGGTTGCGCGCGACGGCAACGATGTCGCCGACCACAGCGCTGGCTGTTGGTGCACCACCAGCGCCGGGGCCGTAGAACATCAGCTGGCCAGCGGCGTCGGATTCGACGAACACCGCGTTGTAGGCCTCCCGAACTGCAGCGAGCGGGTGATGACGCGGGACCATCGCCGGGTGTACCCGCACGTTGATCCCGCGGCCGTCAATGGACCTCTCGGCGACCGCCAGCAGTTTGATGACGTACCCGGAGCCCTTGGCGGCCGAGACAACATCGGCGGTAATTGCAGAGATGCCTTCGCAGTAGACGTCGGCCAGCGTGACGCGCGAATGGAAGGCAAGGCTGGCGATGATCGCGGCCTTGGCCGCCGCGTCATGGCCCTCGACATCGGCAGAAGAGTCGGGCTTCTCGGCGTACCCAAGCTCTTGTGCCTCAGCCAGCGCGTCGTCGAACGATGCGCCGCTCTCGTCCATCTGGGTCAGGATGAAGTTGGTCGTCCCGTTCACGATTCCCAGGACCCGTTGCACGCGGTCACCGGCCAACGACTCGCGGAGCGGTCGCAGCAGTGGGATTGCGCCAGCGACGCTCGCCTCGAAGTAGAGGTCGAGGCCAGCCGCATCGCAGGCCTCGTGGAGCTCGGCACCGTGCTGGGCGAGCAACGCCTTGTTCCCCGTGACGACGCTCGCACCCGAGGCGAAGGCGTCCAGAATGAGCTGGCGGGCCGGGTCGATCCCGCCCATGAGCTCGACAACGATGTCGGCGCGACGGCCAGACACGAGCTCATGCAAGTCGTCAGTGACCAATGATGGGTCGATCCAGGGGCCACGATCGACTCCGGTTCGCCGAACGCCGACCCCCACCAGTTCGAGCGGTGCGCCGATTCTGGCGGTGAGGTCAGGCGCCTGCTCGACCAGCAGCCGAGCCACCTCAGAGCCGACGACACCTGCCCCGAGCAGCGCAATCTTGAGCGGCTCTGCGCTCATCGTTCCTCCCCGTCGACCGGCTCCGGTGTTGTCCCAGAGCGTTCCCAGGGGCTAGGCGTCGCCCCCGGGAGATTGGAGGTCAAGCCTCCCATGAGCGACCACGCAGAACTCATGCCCCTCGGGGTCAGCCATCGTTTGCCACTCCACCCCGTAGGCCACAACTGGCGAGCCCAGCCGCCGAGCACCGACAGCCTCGAGCCGCCGGATGTGTGCGGCTGGGTCATCTGGATGGACGTCGAGGTGCATCCGATTCTTCGCGTTGCGCTCCTCGGGGACCAGCTGCAGGATCAGGATCGGTCCTGGCGGCTCACCATCGGCTGGGGCCAGGATGCGGTACCCATCAGCCCGGTCGACCAGCCGATAGCCGAGAGCCGCCTCCCAGAAGGGCACCAGGAAGTCGGGGTCCAGACAGTCCAGAACTACCGAGACGCGCATGCCGCAACCCTAGGCGGGTCCGAGTCACGCGCCGGTGTCGAGCGCCAGCAGGTCGTCAACGGTTTCGCGTCGGATCAGCACTCTTGGCTCGCGGGAAGCTGACACGGCGACCACTGGGGGACGGCCCAGAAGGTTGTAGGTCGAGGCCATGCTGCGGCAGTAGGCGCCGGTAGCAGCCACTGCCAGGAGGTCGTCAGCCCGCACATCATCGGGCAGCCAAGCGTCACGAACCACGATGTCGCCGCTCTCACAGTGCTTCCCAACGACTCGGGTCAACATCGGCGCGGCATCGGAGTGTCGATCGGCCACCACGACGGTGTAGTCGGCGTCATAGAGCGCCGTGCGTGGGTTGTCACTCATCCCACCGTCGACGCTGACGTACATACGGGACGCTCCGGCGTCCAGCGCCACCTGCTTGACGGTGCCGACCTCGTACACCGTCATCATGCTCGGCCCCACCAGCGCCCGGCCGGGTTCGACGGCCAGCCGCGGCACCGAGAGCTCGTAGGCGCGGCACTCGCGCTCGACGATCGCGTGAAGGCTCATCGCGACGTCGAGGGTGTCCGCCGGGTCATCGGAGTGCACATAGGCGATGCCGAGACCACCCCCCAAATTGAGCTCGGCAAGCTCGATACCGTGACGGACCCGCATGTCGGCCAAGAGCTCGACGGCTCGATGCGCCGCTACCTCGAAACCCGACGTATCGAAGATCTGCGAGCCGATGTGTGAGTGCACCCCGACCAGCTCGAGCGATGGTTGCAAGAGCACAAGTTCGATGGCCCGCGCCGCGGCACCAGAGGCGAGCGAGAAACCGAACTTCTGGTCCTCGTGGGCAGTGGCAATGAACTCGTGGGTGTGGGCCTCGACGCCAACGGTCACCCGCACCAGCACCCGCTGCCGAACTCCTGCCTCCTCTGCGCACCGTGCCAGCCTGCGGATCTCCTCTGTCGAGTCGATGACGAACCGACCAACGCCTAGGCCAACGGCGTGGGCCAACTCATCGACCGACTTATTGTTCCCATGGAACAACACCCGATCCATCGGGAACTGCGCTCGCTCAGCAACGGCGAGTTCTCCCCCGGTGGCGACATCGAGTCCTAGACCCTCCTCTGCCACCCATCTGAGAAGTTCGACGCTGCTGAAGGCTTTGCTGGCGTAGTAGACGTCGGTACCGGTGAACGCATCGGCATACGCACGGGACCGACCACGAAAGTCGTCCTCGTCGAGCAGGAACACAGGGGTGCCGAAAGAGCGCGCGAGGCTCGAGACATCGTGCCCGTGCAACTGGAGCTCACCCGATTCCGCTCGCCGTACACCGGCCGGCCACACATGGCCGCTGAGCGCGTTCAGGTCGGCCGGGGGCGCTGCCAGCAGGGAGTCGCTGACGAGATCGCCGTGCCGGGGGCCGGCTGGGTGGGCGCGCATGGTTCATGCTCCTTGCGGTGCGGGCGATCGGAGCGATGAGCCTAGTGCGCGGTCAGCACCCAGACGTAAGGGTGCCGGCGGGCTAGGCGCCCACCTCTGGCCGTTCGTCCTTCTTGTCTCGACGGTCATCGTGCCTCCGGCCCCGTCGCCGTCGCCACGACCAGGCCAAGGTTCCTAGAGTGACCAGCGCCCAGCCGATGACCATAGCGGCCACGATCACCATGAAGAGTGGAGCCTGGATCGTCCAGCCGAAGATCATCACCGTCGTGTCACTTGAGTTTTGTGCGACCAACACGATGACGATGATCACCAGCAGAATCCAGAGGATCAAGGCTGGAGTGACCCTTCGACGCTCTCGGTCATCAGCCATCGGCGTTGTCCAGCAGTCCGTTCGCCGCCAACTTCTCGTACCCCAGCCTGGTCAGAACCTCAAGTTGCCCAAAGGGCTCGGTGTCAACCGCGGTGAAGTTGAAGCAGCTCTTGCCCTGCATGCGCTTCCGCAAGTCGGGTGAGAGATCGTCGACCAGTTCGGGGAAACTGTACAAGGCCATGAGGTAGTAGCTGACGTAGCGCTTCCCTATTTTAACGCTGCCGAAGTAGCCCGGGTAGCCGTCCTTCGGCCGTCGCCAGTGCGTGTTCAGTCCGTACTCGACGTCGTTGTCCGCGATGACTTCCATCTCTGGCGCATACGGCGTGAGGATGGCGCGCAACTCGGCGAATGCTCCCGGAAAGTTCTTCTCGACCATGAGATCCTCCGTACCGATCAGCCTGGATTGAAGATGCTGTGCGCGTCATGGAAGTGCAGGACGTGGCGGCACTCGCGACATATGTAGAGCGTCATCCGGTGGCTGGTCAATCCCCACCGTCCGTTCTGTCGTGACTCCTGCATCTCGAAGTCGGCCCCGTCGCACACCGGACACTTGAGCCGGATCTTGCCGTTCTCATCCTTCATCCCCATACCGAGAACCTACCCAGTACCAGTCAGGCCAGACTTCGACAGTGGCGCATTTCCTGCAGTTTCAGTCGCAATTCGTCGCCAGTAACGCAGAATATCCGCCACTCCACCCCACGCGCGGGTCGGACTACATCCGCTCCGGTGCCGTGACGCCGAGCAGCGCCAGACCATTGGCCAGCACCTGCCGCGTCGCAGCGCAGAGAACAAGACGCGCCGAGTGGGTGGGGTTCGCCTCTTCGTCGCCGCGGGGTAACACCCGGCAGGAGTCGTAGAACTTGTGGTACGCGTTTGCCAGCTCTTCGAGGTAGCGCGCCACCCGATGTGGCTCTCGCAGCTCTGCAGCACCTGTCACCACGCGAGGGAACTCACCGAGTGAACCCAGCAGGTCGCCTTCTCGGTCGTGCGATAGCAGGGATGGGTCAAACCCTTCGACGTCAACACTGAGCCCCAGATCGACGGCGTTCCGCAGCAGCGACGAGATGCGCGCGTGCGCGTACTGGACGTAGTGCACCGGATTGTCGTTGGTCTTGCGAGTAAGGAGGTCGATGTCGATGTCGATCATCGAGTCAGCGCTGGAACGCACAAGCGAATAGCGGGCTGCGTCCACCCCAACAGCGTCCACGAGATCCTCCATACTCACGACCGTGCCGGCCCTCTTGCTCATACGGAGCGGCTGCCCGTCGCGCACTAAGTTGACCATCTGACCGATAAGGATCTCGAGGTTCTCGTGGGGCTTGTCGTCAAAACACTGACACATCGCCATCATTCGGCCGACGTACCCGTGGTGGTCAGCACCGAGCATGATGATCACCTGGTCGAAGCCTCGCTCGCGCTTGTCGAGGTAGTAGGC
>JBBQAL010000081.1:0-13499 GCA_038316135.1 Candidatus Nanopelagicales bacterium
GCCGACATCGAGAGCAGCGTGGACGCATGCGGTGGCCGCGTCCTGGTCGATCTGAGCGCCGTGGGTGAGCCAGTTGCCGTACGTGATTTCGCTGATCTTGAGGCCGCTGCGGCCGAGGCGTCGATGTTCCATGGCGCGACCCTAGCCCGCAGCCATCTGCTCGCCACTTGACATCCGATCGGCCCCCTTGACCGCGGACTACGCCTAGGCCTTTGATGGGATCTTTCCCGGATGAGGAGCCACCATGGCCAAGTACCTCTTGAAAGTCTCCTACAGCGCAGAAGGAATCAAGGGCGTCATGAAGGAGGGTGGCACTTCCCGCGTCGCCACCATCGAGAAGATCCTCGCGAGCGTTGGCGGATCGCTGGAGTCGTTCTACTTCGCGTTCGGCACCGATGACGTCTACGTGATCGCCGACGCTCCCGATCACGCCACTGCGATGGCCGTCGCCGCTGCGGTGGGGTCGTCGGGGGCGATCAGCAGCTACGAGACCGTTGTGCTCGTCGAGCCGAGCGAAGTTGACGCCGCGATGAACATCTCGGTGGGATACCGACCACCAGGTTCGTAGCCCGGGCGTCAGGGCGAGTGACAGGATCAGGGCATGACGCCCTCAACGAGTTCTGACCTGCCCACCACTGCTTTCGGTACCACCGGAATGGACATCACCCGTGTCGGGTTCGGCGCGTGGGCGGTCGGTGGCACCGGCTGGTCAGGTGGGTGGGGGCCGCAGGATGACTCCGAGTCCGTCGCGGCAATCCGGCGAGCCGTCGAGCGGGGCGTGAACTGGATCGACACCGCTTGGGTCTACGGGTACGGCCACAGCGAGGAGGTCGTCCGCGAGGCACTTTCGGTCTACTCCGACGCCGAGCGCCCGTACGTCTTCACCAAGTGTGGTCCGGTCGAGCCGAAGGCCCGTACCGAGGAACCCCTGGCCACCGGTGACGCCAAGGTGCTGCGTGAGCAGGTGGTTGCGTCGCTCCGCCGGCTTGGGAGCGACTCCGTCGATCTCATGCAGATGCACTGGGAGGCCGAGGACGGCATCGAGCTTGAGGTCTACTGGCAGGCCCTGCTCGACATGAAGGCGGAGGGGCTCTACCGCGCGATCGGACTCAGCAACTTCGACAGCGTGCAGCTTGAGCGCGCCGAGGCGCTCGGGCACGTCGACACCCTGCAGCCGCCGTTCTCGGCAATTGACCGAAGGGCCGGCGCTGATTTGCTGCCCTGGTGCCGCAAGCACGACACCGGCGTCATCGTGTACTCACCGATGCACGCTGGTCTGCTCACGGGAGCGTTCTCGGCCGAGCGGGTGGCGTCGCTACCCGACGACGATTGGCGTAAGAGCGACGACGACTTCACCGACAACCTCAAGGCAAACCTGTCCGTCGCTGAAGCGATGGCTAAGGTCGCCGAGCGGCACGGCGTCACAACGGCTGCAGCTGCGGCGGCGTGGACGATCTCGTGGCCTGGAGTATCGGGGGCCATAGTCGGTGCAAGAAGCGCCGACCAGGTGGACGGCTGGCTGGAGGCGGCGACGCTGGAGTACGACGACGCCGACCTGCAGATCGTTGCCGACGCAATCGCGGCGTCCGGTGCGGGAGAGGGACCGAGCGCGCCTTAAGCACTGTCCACAGAGTGACTACGGAGTTTGTTGCGCCAGCGCGGGTGAACGCGTCGTTCTTGGGATCAGGGGGTGAAGGCTTTGACCTGGCCCTTGGTGTACTGACGGGTCCAGCCTCGCTCGACCTTCGGCACCGGCATGCGGCGTTTGCGCGACTGGATCGAACGTCCGAATGCGTAGGCCAAGGCGCCGCGGCGCTCCGAGGTGTCTGGCACCTCGCGGGCGATCGCGCGACGGAGCCCGAGCAGTGAGAGTCCGGTGTCAACAGTGATCAGCACGTAGAACCCGAGTAGCACCACCGTCGACCCTTGCTGAAGCGAGGGGATCGGCAGGAACAGCAGGACCAGCGCTGAGATCACCACCGGCCAGAAGAACTCGCCGATGTTGCGGCGTCCATCGACCCAGTTGCGAGCCAGATGCCGGCCTTTGCCCTGATCACGTGGTGGGTATCGCCGCTCATCGCCCCCGCGGAGGGCGTCCATGGTTTGCTGGCGCTCCTTGGACTTCTCCGCCTTCATCCGGGCCTTGGCCTCGCGACGGTCCTTCGGTGGCGCCATCTTCTGCCGTCTGACCGCCTCGGACTCCTTGCGCTTCGGGGTTGGACGCCCCTTGCCGCCCTCGGTGGCGCCATCGGCAGACTCGATTCGCGCAAGGGCCTGTTCGGGCGACTCGGCTCCTGAGTCCTTCTTCCGGCTGAACACAGGCCCAGGCTAGACGCGGCCCCCCGGCTCCTCGAGGGGAGGGGACCATCGCCCTGCAGCTGCCTCCCCCGAGGTGCATAGGCTGAACGAGCCGTTCCACCGCCGTGAAGGGAAGTTCATGCGCGTCACGTCCATTGGTCACGCGGGCCTGCACATCGAGACCGCACACGGGGCGATTCTCTGCGACCCCTGGTTCTCTCCGGCCTACTTTGCCTCGTGGTATCCCTTCCCGGCCAACGACGGCCTGGACATGGAGCGACTCGGGCGCTCGAAGTACCTGTACGTCTCGCACCTGCATCTCGACCACTACGACCCCCAGTGGCTGGCCAGCTACATGGACAAGGACGCCACGGTCTTGCTGCCCGACTACGGCGTCAGCGACTTGCGCGATGCCCTGTCTGCGCTTGGCTTCCACCGGTTCATCGCGACGAAGAACGCCGAGCCGTTCGAGCACGACGGCCTGACCCTGATGATCGTGGCGATGACGGCGCCGAACGACGGCCCGCTCGGCGACTCGTGCCTTGCCGTCGACGACGGCACCGCTGCGTTCTTGAACCAGAACGACTGCAGGCCCACGGATCTCGAACCGATCGTGCAGTTCGGTCAGTACGACGGTCACTCTCTGCAGTACTCAGGAGCCATCTGGTTCCCGATGGTCTACGACCTTCCGCCACACGTGAAGGAAGGTCTCGGGGAGCGCAAGCGCGCCAACGGGCTCGACCGAGCTCGTCGATATGCCGAGGCGGTTGGCGCGCGCTGGGTGCTGCCGAACTCCGGCCCCCCCGCGTTCCTCGACGACGATCTGTTCGAGATCAACGACTTCGGGCAGAAGGGCAATGTTTTTCCTGACCAGCGGGTCTTCTTGGACTACATGGCATCGATGGGCGATCAGAACGGCTTGTTCGTTTCAACAGGAACTTCAGTCACGTTGGATCGAGCGTCAGGCACCGCCGAGGTCACCCATCCGGGCTCCGATGCCGAAATGCTCTACCCCTTCACGCACAAGCGGGAGTACTTGACGGAGTACGCCGCGCGCACAAAGACCGACCGTGAGGCCAGCAAGCTCACGTGGGCGACGACTACCGAGCCGTTGCTCCCTCAGCTGAAGGAGTGGTGGGAGCCGCTCATGCAGCAGATGCCGACGCTATGCGGACGGCTGGGTGATCGGGTGCTAATCACAACCGAGCACGAACAGATCCTGGCCGACTTCGTCGATCAGGTCGTTGTGCCGTTCGAGGGTCAGGAGAGCCGCTACCAGCTGAAGATCGAGGATCGGCTGATTCGCTACTGCGTCGAGAATCGGCTGGCCGATTGGGTGAACGAACTCTTCCTCTCCTGCCGATTCCAGGCCAAACGGAAAGGCCCCTACAACGAACAGGTCTACACCTGGTTCAAGTCGCTCTCGTCCGAGCACGCCGTCTACATCGAGGACTGGCTCGAGACCGACCGCGAGTCGCACGAGATGTGGCGCTTCGGTGATTACCTCGTGCAGCGCCACTGTCCGCACCTGGGAGCCGACCTCGCCCGCTTCGGTGACGTCGAGGATGGCGTCCTCACCTGCCAGCTGCACGGCTGGCAGTTCGACATCGACTCCGGCCGTTGTCTGACGTCCGACGACGCCACCCTCGCGAGCAAGCGGATTGCCCACCGCGAGCCCGAGGACATTCGCGCCTGACGGCGCATCACTTCGTGCGCATCCTCTTCGCGCCGGACAAGTTCGCCGGGACACTGACGGCCGTTGAGGCTAGTGCTGCCCTCATCGGCGGATGGCGCGACGTGGCACCTGCTGACGTGGTGATCGCACGGCCGATGTCCGACGGCGGGCCGGGGTTCCTCGATTGCATTGCTGTTGCCAATGGCGCTGAACCCATCCTGGTGTCGACGACCGGTCCGCACGGAGCCGCAGTTGCGGCTCCGGTGCTGGTCGTACCTGGTGAACCGCTGACCGCCTACCTGGAAGCTGCCACCTGCTGTGGGCTCGATCTCGCTGCCGTCCCTCGGCGCCCGTTGGAGGCCTCCAGCTGGGGGCTCGCCACCTTGATCGGGGCAGCAATTGCGGCCGGTGCCGAGCGGATCGTGATTGGGGTGGGCGGGACGGCGTCTACGGACGGTGGGCGGGCCGTCGTGCAAGCGCTGCACGGCGCGATCCCCACCGAGCTCGACCTCGTCGTGGCCACCGATGTCGAGAGCCCCCTGCTCGGCGCCGCCGGGGCGGCTCGGTCGTTCGCCCCCCAGAAGGGTGCGACCGAGGCCGAGGTGCTCGACCTCGAAGAGCGACTCACCGAGTGGGCAGCCAGCGGTGCGGTCGACCCGAACCTTCCAGGAGCCGGCGCAGGTGGCGGCCTCGGGTACGGCCTGATGCGACTGGGAGCTAGACGCGTGAGCGGCGCTCAGGTGGTGTCCGGCGTCATGGGGCTCGATGCCCAGGCGATGGCGTCCGACCTGGTCGTCACCGGCGAGGGCGCCCTGGACTTCTCGTCGCTGCGGGGCAAGGTGGTCTCCTTCGTGGCGCAACGGGCTCTGGCAGTGGCTCGCCCGTGTGTGGCCGTTGTGGGGCGCAGCTCGGTGGGACGCCGCGAGGCAGCGGCAGCCGGAATTGACGAGATCTACTCGCTGGTCGAGGCAGTGGGGGAGGCGGCAGCCATCGACAACGCGGCAGATTCTGTCCGCCGAGTGGGCGCTGCCGTCGCACGCGACTGGACGCGCCGGTGAGTGACCGGCGGCGTCGTGTGTCACCATGGGAATGGCCCACCACCGTTGAGGTGTTGGGACTGACGACCACCTGCTTCGGAGGAGACCTCCCGCCATGACCGTTCAAAATGATGCCCCCACCGCCACCGAGCCCAGTACCGACCAGGCCGCGTTGCCAGCTACCGGTGTGACTCTCACCGACGGTGCCGCCAGCAAGGTCAAGGCGCTGCTCGACCAGGAAGGGCGCACCGACTTGGCGTTGCGGATTGCAGTCCAGCCTGGAGGCTGTTCGGGCCTTCGCTACCAGCTCTTCTTCGACGACCGCCAGCTTGAGGGCGACGACATCCTCAATCACGAGGGGTTCAACCTGGTCGTCGACCGGATGAGCGTCCCCTACCTTGGCGGGGCATCGATCGATTTCGTCGACACGATCGAGAAGCAGGGCTTCACGATCGACAACCCGAACGCCACCGGATCTTGCGCCTGCGGTGACTCGTTCAACTGATCTCTCGCTCACTTCAACCCAGACCGATCCACGCCTACCCTGGGCTCGTTGTCGGGGCGGTTACTACGGTTCCCTCATAGTCCATGTCGACTCAAGGGGAACGTATGGCCGATCAGGCGTCTCATCCGTCCACTGACCATGGCATCCGGGTGGGCCGGATCGCGGTGACCGGGTCGGTAGCCACCGACCATCTGATGACGTTCTCCGGCAAGTTCGCTGAGGCGTTGATCCCCGAGAAGCTGAGTGCGCTATCGGTCTCCTTTCTCGTTGACGACCTCGAGGTCCGCCGAGGCGGCGTCGGGGCCAACATCGCCTTCGGTCTCGGAGTCCTGGGTCTGCGTCCACTGCTCGTAGCGGCAGTGGGGGAGGACTTCGAGGACTACCGGTCTTGGCTGGGTCGCCATGGTGTCGACACTGACGCCGTCCATGTCAGCGACGCCCACCACACGGCGCGGTTCGTGTGCACGACCGATGCCGATCAGAACCAGATTGCCTCGTTCTATCCGGGCGCGATGGCGTCAGCGAGAGACATTGAGCTTGGTCCGATCTTGGAGCGGTCCGGCGGCGTCGGAATCGTGATCATCGGGGCTGACGACCCGACGGCCATGCTCAACCACACGCAGGAGTGCCGTCAGCGCGGGCTGCCCTTCGCCGCCGACCCCTCGCAGCAGCTCAGCAGCCTCTCCAGCGATGACACCGTGAGCCTCATCAATAGCGCGACAGTGCTGTTCAGCAACGAGTACGAGTCGGCCTTGATTGAGCAACGCACCGGCTGGTCAACTGACGAGATCCTCGACCGGGTGAAGATTAGGGTCACCACCTTGGGCAAGGACGGAGCGCGGGTCGAGCGACGCGGAGCTCAGACCATCGAGGTTGCTGTTCCCCGCGAAGTGCGGGTCGCCGACCCGACAGGGGTCGGTGACGCCTTTCGCGCCGGGTTCCTCGCCGGACTCGCGTGGCAGGTCGACCTCGAGCGAGCTGCCCAGATCGGGTGCATGTTGGCGACTTACGTGGTCGAAACCATTGGCACCCAGGAGTACCGCTTCGACCGCGCTGCGTTCTTGGCTCGATTCGCCGAGGCCTACGGGTCAGCCGGTAGCTCCGAGCTGGACGCCGCCTGGCCGCGCGCCTGAGTGCCCCGGGTGCCCACCGAACCAGCGCCGAGCCACTGGACGCTGCCGGACCTCGACCGGTTGGACCCCGAGCTTGCTGACGAGGACCTTGTCGGTCTTGGTGCTGACCTCGAGCCGGGCACCCTTCTGGCCGCCTATCGCACGGGACTCTTCCCCATGCATGTCGCCTTCGACACTGGCGGCGAAAAGTCGGAGGTAATCGGCTGGTGGTCGCCGCAGCCACGGGGTGTCCTCCCGTTGGACGGCCTGGTGGTGAGCCGTTCCCTCCGACGGTCCTGCCGACGCCTCCGGACAACGGTGGACAGGGCCTTTGACGCCGTTGTCGAGGGTTGTGCTGACCGGGGCTCCGACGGCAGGTGGATCAACGACCAAATCCGCGCGGCTTACCGCCGCCTCCATGAGCTCGGCTGGGCGCACAGCATCGAAACATGGCAGGGCGACGAACTTGTTGGCGGCCTCTACGGCGTGTCGATCGGTGGTCTCTTTGCGGGCGAGTCCATGTTCTACCGGGTGACCGACGCCTCCAAAGTTGCTCTGGTCAGGCTGGTGAACGACCTTGGTGCCGACGGCGGTCACCGGCTACTCGATGTGCAGTGGGTCACTCCCCATCTGGCGTCCCTCGGCGCCACCGATATCGCGCGTACGGAGTATCGCCGCCGCCTGGCGCTGGCGCTGCCGGTGCCGCCCCCGCCCACCTGGGATGCAGCTTCGGACGCGCCGTGATCGTGCCGTGATCTTGCCGTGATCGGCGGGTGCCCAGCGCGGTCCGGAATCCTCCTCCGACACGTCCGAGATCATCAACGCCCCGACCTGCGTTACCCCTCTGACCTGCGCTAGCGTGGGGTTACTAACGCTGCTTCGTCCGCCGCGGAGGCGTGCCTGTCCAGGTGCGCTTCGGTAGCCTGTTCGAGGAGATCAACCGCTCGTGACGTCCGACCGCGTCGCCCCCGCCCGCCGCAGCCGCCAGTTGGCGGTCGCTGTCTTGGGCACTGTGCTCCTCCTGGTTCTCGCCGGGTGCTCCCTCAGTGACGTGCCGAACCAGATCTCGATCCCGACTCCCAAGTCGGACACCGGCGATCGGATCTTCCATCTCTGGCAGGCCACCTGGATCGCCCTCTGGGTGATCGGCCTGTTCACCTGGGCCTTGATGCTGGGTGCTGCTTGGTTCTACCGACGCCGCGACGAGGACTACATCCCCAAGCAGACGCGGTACAACGTGCCCATCGAGGTGCTCTACACGGTAACCCCGATGATCGTGATCATGGTCTTCGCTTGGTTCACCATTCGCGACAGCAACGAGATCACCGCAGTCGAGAACAACCAGGCACAGACCGTCAATGTGGTGGGCTACCAGTGGAACTGGGGCTTCAACTACACCGACGAGGACGTCTATGAGGTCGGCTCACCGAGCGACCTCCCGACGCTTTATCTCCCGGTCGGCGAGAAGGTGCAGTTTGTCCTGACGTCCCCAGATGTCATCCACTCGTTCTGGATCCCCGACTTCCTGATGAAGATGGACGTCGTCCCCGGACGTGCCAACACGTTTGAGCTGACGCCTACCGTCGAGGGGCGGTACACCGGTAAGTGCGCTGAGCTGTGTGGCGCCTACCACTCTCAGATGCTCTTCTGGGTCGAGGTGGTCAGCCCTGACGAGTTTGACCAGAAGATGGAAGAGCTGCGGCTGGCCGGCCAGACCGGTGAGCTCGACACCGGCCGACAGAACACCGATGCGGCTGACCTCGGCAACACGCGGATTGGGGAAGACTCGTGACGCTCGCACAGGAACCGGTCATCGGGGCCTTGCCTGAGGCACCACCAAGACCACCGGTGCCACCGATCAGCCGTGGGCGCCTGGTGGTCAGCTGGCTTACCAGCACCGACCACAAGGTCATCGGGAACCTCTACTTCATCACCGCTTTCTTCTACTTCATGGTCGGTGGGATCTTCGCCCTGGTCATTCGGGCCGAACTGACCGCGCCTGGCATGCAGTTCGTCAGCCTGGAGCAGTACAACCAGCTCTTCACAATGCACGGCACCATCATGCTGCTCTTCTTCGCAACGCCGCTCTTCTCTGCCTTCGCAAATGCGATCATGCCGCTGCAGATCGGCGCGCCGGACGTAGCCTTCCCGCGACTGAACATGCTGGCCTACTGGCTCTACCTGTTCAGCACGATTCTCGTGATGTTCAGCCTCGTCACGCCGGGCGGTGCGGCAGCCTTCGGATGGACGGGCTACGCCCCCCTATCGAGCACGGTGTACTCGCCTGGGGTCGGTGCCGATCTCTGGCTGGTTGGTCTCACCCTCGGTGGTCTCGGCACGATCTTGGGATCGGTCAACTTCATCACAACGATCATCTGCCTCAGAGCCCCCGGAATGACCATGTTCCGGATGCCGATCTTCACCTGGAACGTGCTGCTCACCAGCATCCTGGCGCTGATGGCCTTCCCAGTGCTGGCAGCTGCGCTGCTCGTCCTGGAGATTGACCGCCAGTTCGGCAGCTTGGTTTTCGCACCTGAAGTCGGGGGAGCAATCCTGTGGCAGCACCTGTTCTGGTTCTTCGGCCACCCCGAGGTCTACATCCTGGCGCTGCCGTTCTTTGGCATCATCAGTGAGATCCTTCCGGTCTTTAGCCGCAAGCCGGTCTTTGGTTACAAGGGCTTGGTCTTCGCGACGATCGCCATCGCGGCGCTCTCGGTCGCGGTTTGGGCACACCACATGTTCGTAACAGGTGCGGTGCTGCTGCCGTTCTTCGCCTTCATGACCATGCTCATCGCGGTCCCTACTGGGGTGAAGTTCTTCAACTGGATCGGGACGATGTGGGGAGGCTCGGTCTCGTTTGAGACGCCGATGTTGTTCTCCCTTGGCTTCCTGGTTACCTTCCTCTTCGGCGGACTCACCGGCATCATCTTGGCGTCGCCTCCGCTCGACTTCGCCGTCTCCGACTCCTACTTCGTGGTCGCGCACTTCCACTACACGGTGTTCGGCACCGTCGTCTTCTTGATGTTCGCCGGCTTCTACTTCTGGTGGCCGAAGCTCACCGGCAAGATGCTGGACGAACGACTGGGCGTGATCCACTTCTGGATGCTCTTCGTCGGCTTCCAAGTGACGTTCTTGATCCAGCACTGGCTCGGTGCCGCTGGCATGCCCCGTCGTTATGGCGATTACATCCCCGAGGACGGTTATATCGGCATGAACGAGGTGTCGACCGTTGGGTCTGTCCTGCTGGGGCTTTCCACCCTGACGTTCCTCTACAACGTGTGGCGCACCCACAAGCGCGGTGTCCAGGTGACCGAGGACGATCCTTGGGGCTGGGGTCGGTCGCTGGAGTGGGCTACGTCGTGTCCACCACCGCGGCACAACTTCGACTTCATTCCTCGGATCCGATCAGAGTCACCGGCCTTCGACCTGCATCATCCCGAGATTGCGCTCGCCGAGGGGAACGTCCACAACGACTCGGTGCTCGCCAGTGTCTACGGTGCGCCTGAGGTGACTCATCGCGAGGACATCATCGATGACGTGATTGAAGGCAAGGGCGAGGAGTCTTAAAGATGCGTACTACCGGTCGACTCTTCGCCCTCCTGGCGATCTTCTTTGCCTTGCTTGCAGTCATCTACTGGTTCTTGTCCAAAGAGCCAGCGGGAACTGCGGCACTGGTGTTCACCGGAGCCTTGGGGTTCCTGGTGGCGTTCTACCTGCTCTTCACGGCCAAGCGGGTCGAGCCGCTGCCCGAGGACGACGACGAGGGCGAGGTCGCCGAGGGTGCCGGCGTTCAAGGGTTTTACAGCCCGCACAGCTGGTGGCCGTTGCCGGTTGCCGGAAGTGCGGCCCTGATCGGTTTTGGCCTGGTCTTCGCTATGTGGTGGTTGATCATCTTGGCCGGGGTCTTCACTGTCATCGCCACTGCCGGGCTCATCTTCGAGTACTACCACGGTGACTTCGCCCGATAATGAGATTTTGGCCTTGAGGCGATAGCCTGACGTGTCGACGATGATGGAAAGAGACGGAAGTCTCCCGTCGTCCCTCCATCAAACTACGGGGTAAAGCAACAGTGATCACGCGAAGTGGCGCCAGGCAGTGGCGCACCGCGGCAGCCATCTCGGTGGCGTGCCTGGGTCTTGCTGCCTGCACCACTGCAGGTGCCGATGGGGGATCGGACGGGTCGTCCGGGCCCCCTGAGTCGCGGGCAGTGATCAACGTGTCCTCCGCCAAAGACCGGGCGTGGACGCCGACCAGGCCGCTTGTTGTCAAGGCTGAGCAGGGCGTGCTGACCGACGTCTCGGTCTCCGACGACCAGGGCCGGAAGATCTCCGGAGACTTCAGTTCGCAGCACTCGGTTTGGCGCTCCGACGAGTCCCCGCTCCAGTACGACAGCCGGTACGACATCACCGCACGCGCAGCCGACTCCGACGGAGTAGCTACTAAGACCAAGACGTGGGTGCGCACCGTCAAGCCAAAGCGGGTGGCTTACACCGGGATCAGCCCATACGGCGAGACCGTCGTCGGTGTCGGCATGCCGGTGATCATGACCTTCGACCAGCCGGTGCAACGCAAGGCCGCGGTCGAGAAGAACCTCTCGGTTGCCACGAAACCAGCTGCCGTCGGCGGCTGGTACTGGGTCAACGACCAAATGGTGCGGTGGCGTCCGAAGGAGTACTGGAAGCCCGGCACCGAGGTCACTGTGCGCAGCAGGCTCGAGGGGGTCAACCTGGGCGGCGGTGTGTGGGGCGACGACAATGACCTCGCCCGCTTCAGCGTCGGCGCCTCAACGATCAGCACTGTCGACATCAGTACGTCCACCATGGTGGTGGAGCAGAACGGCCAGGTCGTACGCAAGGTTCCGGTGACCACTGGGAAACCTGGATGGGATACCCGGATCGGCACCAAGGTGATCATCTCCAAGCAGCGCGAGGTGGTCATGGACGCCGCTACGATCGACGTGGACAAGACTGACCCGGAGTATTACCGGCTCGATGTCGAGTACGCCATGCGCCTCACCTGGAGCGGTGAGTACCTTCACGCCGCGCCCTGGTCGGTCGACTCTCAAGGCGTCGAAAACGTTAGCCACGGCTGTACGGGCATGTCCATGGAGGACGCCAGCTGGTACTACAACCTGTCGAAACCCGGTGACATCGTCAACTACGTGAACGGGTCAAGGGTGATGGAGCCGTGGAACGGCTACACCGACTGGAACCTCTCCTGGGAACAGTGGCAGAAGGGCAGCGCCCTCTCCTAGAGGCCGCCTTCCCCAGCCCGCCGAGTGTCGGGTCACTTGAGTCACATCTTGGTGGCCGTTACGACGATCCGAGACGTCGGTGGCGCACTGTCCCTGCCGCGATGACATCGGAACAGAGCCACTGCACCGACATCGGGCTGAGTAGTTGTATGTGGTTGTTTCACATAAGCCGCCCAGACACGAGGGGCTTGCGCTGATCTCGACACCGATGAGCGAGACACCGTCCGGCATCGCAATGCTCGCGGGAAATGACGACGGGTCGCGCGGCAGCACAGCCATGCGGTACAGGCCAAATCCATCAGATGATATCGCTGCGTCCTCTTGAACAGCTCTACTCGTGCGGGGCCAGCGCCTTGGCGCGAGCGTCGTCAATCTCGTGATCGCGCCCTGTGGTGATCTCGGCCTCGTGGTGGTTGCCTGCTTCGATCTCAGCCGCCGTCGGCATGGGGATTTGTTCGTTGTAGTAGAAGTGCGACAGGCGTGCTTGCAACTTCTTGATGCCGTAGCCCTTCTGCTTGATGCCGTTAGCGTCGTACTTCTCGGGCATGGGCAGTGGCTTCGGCGCATCGCTGCGAGCCATCAGGAGAGCCTGCTCCTCAACCGAGATGGGCTGGTGCTGCTCGTAGTACTTGCCGTTGGGCAGCCGCTTGATGATCCCGGACTCGTAGCCGTGCAGCAGCTTGTCGCGGTCGCGTCGCTGCAATCCGAAGCAGATCCGTTTGGTGATCACGAAGACCAGGGGTGGCACGACGAAGATTGCGATCCGCAGCGTCCAGGTGATGACGAAAATGTTGATTGAGAAGGTATTAGCGATCAGGTCGTTCCCACCCTGGATCCAGAGCAGCACGTAGAACGACAAGCTCATGGCGCCGATAGCCGTTCGGGTGGGGGCGTTTCGCGGCCGGTCGAGCAGGTGGTGATGGGTCTTGTCCCCGGTAGCCCACTGCTCGATGAAGGGGTAGAGCGCCATCACCGTGAAGATGATTCCAGGCACGATCACGGCCGGAACCAGAACATTAAGCATGAGGTTCCACTGCCCGAACAGCACGATCTCGAGGTTCGGCATCAGGCGTAAGGCCCCGTCGAGCCAGCCGATGTACCAGTCGGGTTGGGAGCCGGCGGTGATCTGGTCGGGGATGTAGGGGCCGTAGAGCCAGATCGGGTTGATCTGGAAGAGCCCGCCCATGAGTGCGGTGACGCCGAAGACGACGAAGAAGAAGCCGCCCGCCTTGGCTGCGTATACGGGGAAGAGTGGGTACCCGACGACGTTGCGCTGGGTCCGCCCCGGCCCAGGGAACTGGGTGTGCTTCTGGAACCACACAAGCATCAGGTGCACGGTGATCAGCGCAAGGATGATCCCGGGCACCAGGAGCACATGCACGGTGTAGAGGCGGGGGATGAAGTCGGTACCGGGGAAGCCGCCACCGAAGATGAAGAACGACACGTAGCTGCCGACAACTGGGAGCGAGAGCATGATGCCCTGCGCGATACGGAGGCCGGTGCCGGAGAGCAGGTCATCGGGGAGCGAGTAGCCGGCAAAGCCCTCGACCAGCGCCAGGGTGAGCAGAGTGACGCCGATGATCCAGTTCGTCTCGCGGGGCTTGCGGAACGCGCCGGT
>JBBQAL010000092.1:0-11678 GCA_038316135.1 Candidatus Nanopelagicales bacterium
GGCGTACTCGTCAAACAGTGAGTACCCAGAACCTAGGCAACCGAGAGCACTCGCCCCCGGTGCTGCTTGGACGGCGCCAGGTGGCGCGGGATGTTGGGTCGCCTCTCCGCACCCCGCAAGTGCCAGCAAACCCAGCAGTCCGATCAGAGTACGCACCCGTCAAACCTCCCGACCCCGATGACAAACAGTTGACGCGAGAGAAGGCGTCCGGGTTCCACTCCGCACTGCCTCGCGCATCGAGATCGCTCAGTGCCGCCTGTTCGACTCCACGCGGCCCAACCACAAAGCACCAAGCGGATGCGACGCAGATAGTCGCGCGTCAGTCGTACTTGGCCATCGTCCGCACGTTGACAAAGAGCGTCAGCGCGACGAACCCGGCCGTCACCGCGAACCCCTTACCGATCACAGCCCAGTCGAAGTTGACCAGGATCAGCGAACGCAGCGCCTCCATCACATAGGTGACCGGATTCAACGTTGCCGCAATCTCCATCGGACGCGCAAGCAGCCCGCGCGGCACAAAGTTCGGCGTCAGAAACAGCAGTGGGAAGAAGACCAGCCCAGCGGAGTTGGTCGCGGCGGCATTCCGCGTCTTCAGCGCGACGAACTGCAGGAATCCCGAGTAACCGACCGCCCAGCCCGCAGTGAGCAGGATCAGCAGGACGACACCGACGACGCCGCTGGCGATCCTGATACCGAACGGGAATGCGATCAACAGAATGACGATCGTGAGCAACGACGACTTCAACGCCTCAGCCGACAGCCGGCCCAGGGCCAACGACGAGCGTGAGATCGGGGTTGCGCGCAACTTGTCGAAGTACCCGCCCTCGATCTCCTCCACCAGGTAGAGCGCAGCCGTGCCGAAGGACGCGGCCAGCAACAGGGTGGCAGGTAGCTGAAAGGCTGCGTAACTCTGGCCTTCGAGCCACGTGGTGCTACCGGTCGGGAAGATCTTGGCCGCCTGGCCCGTGTTGACGAGGAGGAAGAAGATCGGGATGAGAAGCGTCGGCAGCAGCGCGTCCGGGGTCCGCTTCGCTTCGCGGACGGCGCGTTCACCCAGGATGAGAACGGTTCTCATGACGCCACCTCGCTGACCTCGCCGGCGCCGCGTTCTCGTCGGCGCCCAGTGACGTCGAGGAAGACTTCGTCGAGGCTGGGGTCGCTCTGCAAGCCGCGACGCGCCTTGAGCTCAGCCTTGAGGCTGGCCGGCGTCCCCTCCGTGACGATCTTCCCGTCGTCGATGATGGCCAGCCGCTCACAGAGTTGGTCGGCCTCTTCGAGGTACTGAGTCGTCAGGAACACGGTGGTACCCAGTTCGTTGATGCGGCGGACCTCGTCCCACACGACCAGGCGGCTCGCGGGGTCGAGGCCGGTGGTCGGCTCGTCCAGGAAGAGGACGTCGGGACGGTGCACGAGAGCGGACGCGAGGTCGAGCCGGCGCTTCATGCCGCCGGAGTAGCCCTTGATCAACCGGTCGGCCGCGTCGGTGAGCTCGACCAGCTCGAGGAGCTCTTGGGCACGCTCGCCGGCCTCTGCGCGCGAAAGCCCGAAGAGCCTCGCCTGCAGCACCACCAGCTCGCGGCCGGTCTGCCGCATGTCGAGGCCGGCCTCTTGCAGGGCGACGCCGATCTTGTGCCGGACCCCGTCGGGGTCAGATGCGACGTCGACGCCGGCCACCGTGGCCGATCCGGAGGTGATGCCGGTCAGGGTCGTCAGCATCCGAACGGTCGTGGACTTGCCCGCGCCATTGGGGCCGAGGAAGCCGAACACTTCGCCGGTCTGCACCGTGAGGTCGACACCGCGCACAGCCTCGACGGTGCCGGAGCGGCCGGTAAAGGTCTTGACCAGTCCACGCGCAGAGATGGCGGGAATGCTGTTGTTCGGTTCGGAGGAGGAAGAATCCGTGGGGTAAGTCATGACGGGGACCCTAACCCGAACCCCCGACTGGGCGGCAACCCAGATTCTCGCGCCGTGACCAACTAACCCGAGTTCGGTTCCCATTTCTCAGGCGAAGAGCAACGGTAACTCTTCAATCGCTGCTAGGCCTTCCACGCTGGCAACGACAGCGGACGCCGGCGGCGGACGCCCGCCGTTGGCCTGACGACGAGCGCCGCGTTCGGCGAGCTCAGAGCCGGACGAGCGTTCGCCCGGTGTTGGCGCCGGCCAGGACGTCGTCCAGAGCAGCCGGCAGTTCGGCCAGCGACACCTCGCGCGAGCCGATGTCGTCCAGGCCGCGCGGACGCAGGTCGGTGGCGATCCGCTGCCATACCGCGCGCCGCTCGTCGATCGGCATCGCAACCGAGTCGATGCCCAGCAGCGCGACGCCGCGCAAGATGAACGGAAAGACTGTTGTCTCGAGGCCGATGCCACTGGTGTTGCCGGACGCCGCGACAGCGCCGCCGTACTTCAGCGTGCGCAGGATGTACGGCAGCGTCGAAGCGCCGACGCAGTCGACCGCACCGGCCCAACGCTCACGCTCGAGCGGTTTGCCGGGGCCGGACGTCTCGTCGCGGCCGATGATCTCGGTGGCGCCGAGCCCCTTCAAGAACCCTTCTGCGTCAGCCTTGCCAGTGGACGCGGCGACCTCGTACCCGCGGTCAGCGAGGATGCCGACCGCCACCGAGCCGACGCCGCCGGTCGCGCCGGTGACGAGCACCGGGCCGGTGCCGGGCTTCAAGCCGTGCCGCTCAAGGGCGTGCACCGACAGCGCGGCAGTGAAGCCCGCCGTGCCGACGGCCATCGCCTGCTTCGCGGTTAATCCGTCGGGAAGGGGTACGAGCCACTTCGACGGCACGCGAGCGTACTCGGTGTAGCCGCCGTGGTGCGCGACGCCGAGGTCGTATCCGTGTGCGATCACCTCGGTGCCGACCGCGAGACCGGAGTCGCCAGGTTCGACGATGTCGCCGGCCATGTCGACGCCGGGGATGATCGGATCGATGCGGGCAACCCTGCCGTTCGCCAACGTCGCGAGCCCGTCCTTGTAGTTGACGCACGACCAGGTGACGCGGATGACGGCGTCGCCCTCGCCGAGGTCGGCAAGGGAAATCTGGCGCACCTCGCGGATGACGGCGTCACCATCCTTCTGCGCGACGAAGGCGGAGAACGTGGCAGGAATGCTCGACATCAAGAGACTCCAAGGATTGGGAACACAGCCAGTCTTGTCGACCTGCACTCTGACACCAAGAGGCAGAGTGTCGCGCCATCGGGTGTCAGTCAGGACACTTTGGCGCTAGTCGCCGACCCGCCGACTCTGGACGCTTGGTGCATGGACGCCAGCCGCAACCACCAGCCGACTCAGGCAGCTCTCGCAGCCACCCTGCGTCCCCGCTCGATCGCCGTCGTCGGAGCGAGCCCACGATCGTTCGCCGGTCAGATCGTGCAACGCAATTGTGCCGATCATCGCTTTGGCGGACTCACCGTTCCGGTCAACGGCAAGTACGCGGAGGTTGCCGGCGTCCCGACGGTTCCGTCGCTTTCCGATCTCGGCACGGCGCCGGACGCAGTGGTCGCGCTGGTCGGTACCGCGCGCGTCCAGGCGATCGCCGAGGAAGCGGCAGCGATCGGTGCCGGCGCCGTCATCGTCCCTGGCGGCGGCTTCACCGACTCTGGCGGAGCGGCCACCGACCTCGCCGCTTCCCTCGCAACACTGTCCGACGTCACCGGGATCTCGGTCGTCGGGCCGAACTGCATGGGCGTTGTCGACCTCGTCACCGGTGCGATGCCGTACATCGGCACCGTTCCCCGCCAGGTGCGGCGCGGGGGCGTCGCTGCCATCGCGCAGAGCGGCGCCGTGATCGAGGCTTTCGTCAACTGCGGTGGACGCGTCGCGTTCTCGACGCTGGTCAGCAGCGGAGCGGAAGCCGTCACCACTACCGGCGATTACCTACGCTTCTTCGCGGCAGACCCCGAGACCACTGCCGTCCTCGTCTTCATCGAAGGATTCGTCGACGCGCCGGACGTTCTAGCCGCAGCGCGCGAAGTGGCTGAAGCCGGCAAAACCGTCGCCGCGTGCTTCGTCGGCCGCTCGGCAAAGGCGCGCGACGGCATCTTGGCGCACTCCGGGAAGCTCGCGCCCAGCGCGCGCGTGACGGCGGCTGCATTGCGGCAGGCCGGTGTCGTGCTCACCGACGACCTCGACGAGCTGATCACCGTCGGGGAGATCCTCGGCACCGGACGCAGGGTGCGCGGCTCGCGTACGCACATCGTCACGAACTCCGGTGGCGAAGCGAACCTGCTCAGCGACCTCGCTGAGGATGCGGGCCTTGAGCTGCCCGACCTCACAACTGCGGCGTCCGCGCCACTCGCCGACCAGTGGCCAGCGTTCCATACCGCGAACCCCCTCGACCCGTGGGGCGTTGACGACTACACCGCCGTCTACCCCGTCGCCATTGACGCCGTCGCCCGCGAAGGCGGTGACATCGTCATCGTCTCGCAGGACCAGCAGGTGACCGCCGGCGACTACGAGCGCCAGTTGGGCATCGATCTCGCCCACTACCTCGCCGATGCGACTCGCGATCGCGACGGTCTGCCGGTCCTGCTGAGCCCAACCAGCCAAGACCCGGACCCACGGCTCACTGCGTTCTGCCACGACAACGACATCGCGTTGCTTCGCGGCGCGCGCGGAGCGTTACGCGCGTTGGGTGCGCTGGCACACCGGACGCCCCCAGCGCCGGTGGTCGAACGATCAACCGCACGCATCGCCGCCGTCACCGAGACCGCCGAACTGACCGAGGACGTTGCACTGGAGATCCTCGGCACATGTGGCGTCCAGACACCGCGACAGGAGCGAGTCGCGACGCCGGCCGAGGCTATTTTGGCCGCTGCCAGATTCGGTGGTCCTGTCGTCGTCAAGGCTGTGGCCGATGGCTTGCTGCACAAAAGCGACCTCGGGCTGGTCGTGACCAACGTGGTTGGTGCCGACGCCGTTCAACTGGCTGCGCGCGAAGTGCTCTGCGCGGCTTCCGCCGCCGGCCTCAGCGTCGAGCTGCTCGTCGTTGAACAGATCACCGGCCTTCTGGACGTCGTCGTCGGGTACAAGAACGACCCGCAGTTCGGGCCGACCACGATCGTCGGGCTCGGCGGTATTTGGGCCGAGATGCTCGACTCGGTGAGCGTGCACGTGGGTGCGCTCGACCTCGAGGGTGCACACCGCCTCCTGGGGTCAAGTCAGGTGGGCCGCATGATGCGTGGCGCCCGCGGTGGTGCGCTCGACGTCGACGCGGTCGCACGCGCACTTGTTGCCGTCAGCGACCTCGGCATCGCACACCCCGAGGTCGTCGCCATCGACGTCAACCCGATCATCGTCGGCCGCGACCGCGCTGTCGCCGTTGACGCCGTCATCGAACGCGCACCCACCCCCAGCCCCGAGTCGATCAACCTCCACGCACACACACCGGCGCCCGCCACCACCGAAGGAGCAATACCGTGACCAGCGAGATCACCTCAACCCTGCGCGTTCGCATCGGTCAGGAGGAAGCGCACTACGGGGGCAACCTCGTCGAGGGCGCTCGCATGCTCAAGCTGTTCGGCGACGTCATCACCGAGATCGCCGTCATCACCGACGGCGACGAGGGTCTGTTCGTCGGTTACTCAGAAATCGAGTTCACCGCCCCGGTATACGCCGGCGACTTCATTGAGGCGACCGGACGGGTGACCAAGATCGGCAACACCAGTCGCACCGTTGAGTTCGAAGCCCGCAAGATCATCGCCTCGCGCTACGAACTCGGGCCGAGCGCTGCTGACGTGCTCAAAGAGCCGGTCGTGGTCTGCCGGGCCACCGGCACCACGGTGATCCCCAAGGAGCACAGCCGCAAGCAGCCCGACGCCTGACCCCAGGTTCCCAAGAACGACGCGTTCACCCGCATCGGTGCAACAAACTCCGCAGTCATGCCCCGGACAGCGTCAGTGTGGTTGACTTCGGGCCATCAAATCTGAGGAGCAACCGTGGGCACTGTCGTCGTCGTCACCTCTCACCCGTTGAGCAAGGCGGACGCCTCCGAGCTGATCGAGACTGCCGGTGGGGACGCCGGATCGACGACCTTCCACGTCGCGGTGCCCGAGGAGCCCACTTCTGCGTCCCTGGACGCAGTGATGAACGACTGGGAGCTTGGGGTCGCTGCCGGACGCGGCGTTGGGTCGCAAAGCATCCCCGACAACGAGCAGAACCCGGGGGCGATTGCGCGGCGGGACGCTCAGCAGGTGCTGGACACCTCGGTGCAGGCTCTTACCGACGCCGGCGCCAAAGCGGACGGCGAAGTGACGCCAAGCCACCCGCTCGACTCGATCGGTGACATCGTCGCCCATCACAAGCCCGACGAGGTGGTCGTGATGGTCCGCCACCGCCACCTGAACGAGCTGACACACACCGACCTCGCTGCCAAAATTCGCCGCCAGTTTGACGTCGAGGCATTGCGCGTCAAAGCCCACTGACGGCCCGGCGCGCCAATGCACAGATGAGGGTGGAGTCTGTTGCACCGGTGCGGGTGAATGCGTCGTTCTTGGGGTTAGAGGGCGAGCAGGCGCTCGATCACCTGCGCGACGCCGTCGTCGTCGATGGACGGCGCACGCTCATCGGCCACCGCCAACACCGACGGGTGCGCGTTACCCACCGCGTACCCGCGACCGGCCCACTGCAGCATGTTGACGTCGTTCGGCATGTCGCCAAACGCCGCCACCTCGTCCTGCGCGATGCCCCACTCAGCCGCCAACCTGGCGAGCGTTGACCCCTTCGTGACTCCGAGTGCGCTCAGCTCGAGCAAGGAGTCGTTGGCGTTGGAGTGCGTCACCTCAACCACGCCGGAAAGCACAGGTTCGGCCAGACGCAGCATGACGTCACCGGGCAGCTCATCGTCGCGGACGAGAAGCTTGGCGATTCCGTCGCTAAGCAGCCGATCGATCGGCGCGATCGCCATTGGTTTGTGAATGTCCCAGCGCGGCTTGTACGCCGGCTCATAGCTGAACCCTGCCAAGGCTTCGACGGCGAACGCCGATCCCGGAAGCACTCCCCTGACCCGCTTGACTGCGTTCTGGGCCACGTCGGCGGCCATCGCGAACGTCTCGAGCACGACCTCGTCAGCCATGTCGTAGACGTATGCACCATTGCCGCAGATGCCAACCCCCGCGTGCCCGGTGGCCTCGGCGATCTCATGCATCCAACGAGGCGGCCGCCCGGTGACGAAGACGATCCGTACGCCAGCGTCCATGGCGGCCAACAGTGCCTCAACGACGCGAACGGACACGGAGCCGTCATGGTTGACGATGGTGCCGTCGAGATCGGTGGCGATGAGCCGGGGTCGGACCTTCACCTGACCATTGTGTCCCTCTCTCGCTAGGGTGCGAGTGACGAGAGGGGCAGCACATGTCAACACCAAAGCAGCACAAGATCGTTCTCGACGAGTCGGAGATGCCGACGCAGTGGTACAACATCGTGCCCGACCTGCCGGCTCCACCACCGCCACCGTTGCACCCTGGCACGCATGAGCCGGTCGGACCCGACGACCTCGCGCCGCTCTTCCCGATGGACCTGATCTTGCAAGAGGTGTCGTCGGAGCGGTACATCGACATCCCAGACGAAGTGCAGGACATCTACCGACTCTGGAGGCCATCGCCCCTCTTTCGGGCGCATCGCCTCGAGAAGGCGCTCGGCACTCCCGCGCGGATCTACTACAAGTACGAGGGTGTCTCGCCGGCCGGCTCGCACAAGCCGAACACCGCCGTGCCGCAGGCGTACTACAACGCCAAGGCCGGCGTCACCAAGCTCACCACCGAGACCGGCGCCGGTCAGTGGGGCACCGCGCTGGCGCTGGCATGCTCGATGTTCGGGATCGAGTGCGAGGTGTGGCAGGTGGGAGCTTCCTACGACCAGAAGCCCTACCGCCGCATGATGATCGAGACCTTCGGCGCAACGGTGCATCGCTCACCGTCCGAGCTCACCCAGGCCGGACGCGCCTACCTCGCAGCCGACCTGAACCACACCGGCTCGCTCGGCATCGCCATCAGCGAGGCAGTCGAAGTGGCCGTGACCGAACCCGAGACGCGCTACGCCCTCGGGTCCGTGCTCAACCACGTCCTGATGCACCAGACGATCATCGGTGAAGAGGCGCTCCTGCAGTTCGCCAAGATCGGGGAGACGCCCGACGTCATCGTCGGGTGCACCGGCGGCGGATCCAACTTCGCCGGCCTCTCCTTCCCGTTCCTGCGCGAGAAGCTGGCCGGCAACATGAACCCGCACATCCGCGCCGTCGAGCCGGCGTCCTGCCCGTCGCTGACCCATGGCACCTACGCGTACGACTTCGGTGACGCCGCAGGGATGACGCCGCTGATGAAGATGCACACCCTGGGACACGACTTCGTGCCAGACCCCATCCACGCCGGCGGTCTGCGGTACCACGGCATGGCGCCGCTGATCTCGCACGTCTACGAGCTCGGGTTGATGGACGCCGTTGCCATTGGGCAGAAGGAGTGCTTCGCGGCTGGGGTGCAGTTCGCTCGTACCGAGGGGATCGTCCCGGCGCCTGAGCCGACGCATGCGCTGGCCGAGACCGTGCGCGAGGCGCTCCGTTGCAAGGAGACCGGCGAGGAGAAGGTCATCCTCACCGCGCTCTGCGGGCACGGCCACTTCGACATGGCGGCCTACGACGCCTACCTCCGCGGCCTCATTCGGGACGAGGAACTCACCGACGCCCGGTTCGCGGAGCCGTTGACGCATCTCCCGCACGTCGCAGGCTGAACTGCGCCGCTGGCCAGGGTCTCGACCCGTCGGCTGACGGAGTTCAGCACACCCCGTAACCGGCGCTGCGGTGACGCGTTATTCAAGGCACTGTCACCCGCGTCACACCGCCGCGACCGGGCCGATCCCTGGAGTCTCCTTGCGCCGTCGTCTTGCCGCTTCCGCCCTCGCCGTCACCGCTGGCCTCGGAGTCGTCGCCGCCGCTCCGGCTTCGCAGGCGACGACGTCTCCACTGCGTTACGTGGCGATGGGCGATTCCTACAGCGCGGCCACCGGTGTGCTGCCGCCGGTCCCCGGTTCGCCGCCGCAGTGCCTCCGGTCGTTGAACAACTACCCGCACCTCATCGCCGGCAAGACGGGCGCAGCGCTGACGGACGTGACCTGCGGCGCGGCGGAGACGAAGGACTACTACACGTCGCAGTCGCAGGGCGTCCCGCGGCAACTGGACGCGGTCAAGGCGAACACCCAGCCGGTCACCATGACCATCGGCGGCAACGACAGCGGCGTCTTCATCAACTCGATCGTCGAGTGCGGGATCGCCGGTGCGTCGACCGGCGGCCAGGGCAGCCCCTGCAAGGACAAGTACGGGGCGTCCTTCGCGAACACGGTGAAGAGCAAGACCTACCCGGCGATCGTCCAGGATCTGAAGTCGGTCCACGCCAAGGCCCCGCACGCGAAGGTCGCGATCCTGAGCTACCCGTGGATCCTCCCGAAGACCGTCGGCTGCTTCGACAAGATGCCGGTGGCGACGGGTGACGTCCCCTACCTGCGCCACCTCGAGGCGACCCTCAACGACGCTGTCCGGCGGGCAGCCGCAGCCACCGGCTCGACCTACGTGGACCTCAACGGCGTCTCCGACGGTCACGACGCCTGCAAGCCGATCGGCGTCCGGTGGATCGAGCCGGTGCTCCAGGGGACCAACCCGGTGATCGTCCACCCGAACGCGTTGGGTGAGTCGAAGATGGCGGCGCGGACGATGCGAGTGCTCGGCCTCGGCTGAGCACCCGCCCGTGGTCAGCGCAGGCTGATCACGATCTTCCCGACGTGGCCGCGGGCCAGGAACGTCTCTTGGGCCGCGGCGATGTCGGGCAGGCCGAACACCTCCGCCACCCGGGGGGAGACCGCGCCGCGACGGGCGGCGTCGACCACGAGCCGGAAATGGGCCGGGGTGTGCATCGTCGAACCGATCAGGGTGCGGTTGTGCAGGTAGAGCCGGCGCAAGTCGAAATCGACCACCGGCCCGTCGACCGCTCCGGCGATGACGAGGCGACCACCCTCGCGCAGTGCGCTGATGGCCGGTGCAAGTCCGGGCCCGCCGACGACGTCCGCGACCGCGTCGAACCCGTCCGGTGCGATCTTCGCGAGCGCGGTGATCAGGTCGTCGGGTCCGTCGCGTAGGACGGTGTCGACCGCCCCGGCAGCGGTGACGACATCGGCCTTCGCGGTGCTCGTGACCGCGAGGACGCGGGCCCCGCGGGCGGCGGCGATCTGGACCAGGGCGAATCCGACGCCGCCGGACGCGCCGGTGACGAGGACCGTCTCGCCGGTAGCGACGGCCGCCCGTTCGAGCATGCCCATCGCGGTCCCGTAGGCGATGGGCAGGCAGGCCAATTGCTCGTCGGACAGCGGTGAGCCCTCGACGTCGTGCACCCGCTGTGCGTCCACGATCACGTAGCCGGCGAACCCGCCGTCGGCCTCACTCCCGAGGATGCCGACCGGGTGGGCGTCGTCGCCCGGGCCGTCGTAGAGGGCCGGGTCGACCAGCACCCGGGAGCCGACCAATGCGGGGTCGATATCGGGGCCGACAGCGTGGACGCGGCCGGCGATATCCCGCCCTGGACGCGGGGGAACTCGACCGGTCCCCGCCCACCGGCCAGGGCGGACGGGTCACCGGGCAGGCCGTAGGCACCCTCACGGGTCCAGATGTCGGTGTTGTTCACCGCCGCGGCGGCGACCTCGACCAGGACCTGCCCGTGACCCGGTGCCGGGATGGGAACCTCGCGCAGTTCCAGGGTCTCCGGACCGCCGTGGGCGGTGAGGACGGCGGCAATCATGGCGGACGACATGCGATCATTCTGTCGGTTGCTCATCCCGATGCTGCGCGGGCTGACCGGGGGTGGCGGACGCCTCCTGGGTCCGCTGACGCCGCCGGCCGTGGCCGTGATCGCGACCTCGACGGCGCTGCGGCCGGAGCGGCGCGTCAGCTCACCCGCAGCTGCTCACCGCGCACGCTGACGGCGTCGCCTTTCGCGAGTTGCCGACCGCGACGCGTCTCCGGCTCGCCGTTGACCGTCACGGATCCCTCGGCGAGCAAGCTCTTGGCGTCGGCACCGGAGTCGATGGCGTTCGCGAGCTTGAGAAACTGCCCCAGCCGGATGCCCTCGCCGGTGATCGGCACGTCGCCCATGTGCCGATCCTGCCCGACCCGCTCGGCGTGTCGTCCACCGACGCGGCAACGGACGTTGCGGTCACGGCGGGAGAGGGTTTACTTTGGTCCTGTTCGAACATATGTTCGACAGACGGTAAAGCCCTGCGCAGCCAGCGTACGGCGCTTCCGCCGACTGTCGGGCTGGGCGGTGCGTGGGGAAGCGCTCCGCCCAGCCCGACGCGCCGACTTCCCCCGGCAATCCAGAATCGTGTCCGCTGCGGCGGGCGCCGAGGGAAGGCTGTGAGATGAGTCGGCGGCATGCGGATTCGGTGGACGTGCGGCGACGGGACGACGTCCCGGAGCAGTTCCTGTGGCGGAACCGGCTCTATCTGGTCCGTGCGGTGCTCGCGCACTGGGTCGAGTCGGGGGCATGGTGGCGCTCGGCGCCGAGCAGCGCGTTGATCGACGGCTCGGACCACGACCGGGGCACGGCCGGTGCCGAGCTGGCGCTCACCCCGATCCCCGCTTCGCCCCGGTGGGCCCAGCGTGCGTGGGGAGAGCCCGCGCCCGATGTCGGTGCTTCCG
>JBBQAL010000122.1:0-7470 GCA_038316135.1 Candidatus Nanopelagicales bacterium
CCCCGGTTTTCGTGACCCTAAGCCGATGGTCTTCTCCGGACTTTTCCCGATCGATGGCTCCGACTACCCCGAGCTGCGCGACGCCCTCGAGCGGCTGCAGCTCAACGACGCCGCCCTGGTGTGGGAGCCGGAGACATCGACGGCCCTCGGGTTCGGCTTCAGATGCGGCTACCTCGGGCTGTTGCACCTTGAGATCGTGCGGGAACGCCTCGAACGTGAGTCGAACCTTGAACTGATCTCCACAGCACCCAACGTGGTCTATCGCGTAGCCATGGAAGACGGCTCGGAGATCGTCGTCACCAACCCCAGTGAGTTCCCGGTCGGCAAGATCGCTGAGGTGTACGAGCCAGTCGTTCGGGCAACGGTGCTGGCTCCGTCAGAGTTCATTGGCACGATCATGGAGCTCTGTCAGGGACGCCGGGGTCAGCTGCTGGGAATGGACTACCTCTCGAAGGAGCGCGTCGAGCTTCGCTACACCCTTCCGCTGGCCGAGATTGTGTTCGACTTCTTCGACCTGCTGAAGTCGCGGACCCGCGGGTACGCGTCCCTGGACTACGAGCAGAAGGGCGAGCAGGCCGCTGACCTCGTCAAGGTTGACATCCTTCTGCACGGTGATCCAGTCGACGCCTTCAGCGCCGTGGTCCACAAGGACAAGGCTTACGCCTATGGCGTCGCTATGGCCCAAAAGCTCAAAGACCTCATCCCCCGGCAACAGTTCGAGGTTCCGATCCAGGCAGCCATCGGTGCCAGGATCATCGCCCGCGAGAACATCCGAGCCATCCGTAAGGACGTGCTCGCCAAGTGCTACGGCGGCGACATCTCGCGTAAGCGCAAGCTGCTGGAGAAGCAGAAAGAGGGCAAGAAGCGGATGAAGATGGTGGGCCGCGTCGAGGTGCCGCAGGAGGCCTTCATCGCCGCGCTCTCCAACGAAGACACCACCGCCAAGAAGTAGCCCACGCTAAAACCCGTGCAACGTGTGCCGTCACAGGTCCTATAGGGCCGACCCGACTACACGATCTTCTCGGGGGACGGGCGGAAAGGCGAACCCCGTTGCGTGAGTCTAGTGGTGCGGATGGCGCCCGCTGCCTACGCTGTCCACACTTGGATCATCGGAGGACCGAATGACGATGCCGATCAGCGGCAGCGCCGAAGCCACCTACCCGCGTCCGGCGCGCTCAGTCGCGCTGATGCTCACCGACCGCGTCGAGGCGACTCCACGCCGGGAGGCTCTGCGGTTCCCCACCGAGCACGGCTGGGAGTCGCTCAGCTGGGACCAGGTCGGTCAGCAGACCTTCGACCTCGCGGCCGGCTTGCTGGCCCTAGGGCTCACCAGCGAGCAGCGGGTCGGGCTGATCTGCTCCACCCGTTACGAGTGGATCCTGGCCGACCTCGCCGTCATGTGTGCCGGGGGAGCGACCACCGCGGTCTACCCGTCGACCGAGCAGGGTGAAGTCGCCTACATCCTGGCCGACTCCGACAGCCGGTTCATCTTCGCCGAGGACGACACGCAGGTCGCCAAGCTCAGGGCTACTCGGGAAGAGTTGCCCGCCGTCGAGAAGGTCATCGTCATCGATGGCGAAGGCGACGGCGACTGGGTGCTCTCGTGGCGCGACCTGGCCCGCATGGGTGCGGACCACCTGCGCGCACATCCGTCGGCGGTCGACGGCGTCATCGCCACCATCGAACCGGACCACCTGGCCACGCTGATCTACACCTCCGGGACCACCGGCCGCCCCAAGGGCGTCGAGCTCGCCCACTCGTGCTGGACGTATGAAGGCGCTTGCATCGACGCCATTGAGATTTTGACGATCGACGATGTGCAGTTCCTGTGGCTGCCGCTCTCACACTCGTTCGGCAAGGTGCTGCTGGCAGTGATGCTGCAGATCGGGTTCCCGACAGCGGTCGACGGCAGAGTCGACAAGATCGCCGATGGTCTTGCCGAGGTCAAGCCCACTTTCATGGCCGGAGCGCCGCGAATCTTTGAGAAGGTGCGCGCCAGAGTGATTCAGACGGCGGTTGGCGAGGGTGGAGCCAAGGCGTCGATCGCGAACTGGGCATTCGCAGTAGGGCTGCAGGTCTCCCGTCGGCGTCAGAAGGGCCTTGAGCCGGTCGGACTGCTGAAGGTGCAGTACGCCATAGCCGACGCGCTGGTCTTCAAGAAGATCCGCGGCCGCCTCGGCGGCAACATCCGCTACCTGGTTTCGGGCAGTGCCGCCCTCAGCGGTGAGGTGGCCGAGTGGTTCGAGGCAGCCGGCCTGTTGATCCTGGAGGGCTACGGGCTCACCGAAACGAGCGCCGGAACGTGTCTCAACCGGCCGCACCACTGGGCCTTCGACACTGTCGGCGAGCCTCTCCCCGGAAGCGAGATCCGGATCGCCGCAGACGGCGAGATCCAGGTGCGCGGGCCTGGTGTCATGCGCGGCTACCACCGAATGCCCGACCAGACGGCGGCGGTGCTGGACGCCGACGGTTGGTTCTCGACCGGCGACGTCGGTGAGATCGACGACGGAGGGCGCGTCCGAATCACCGACCGGAAGAAAGACCTGGTCAAGACGTCGGGCGGCAAGTACATAGCGCCATCAGTGATCGAGGCGCGCCTCAAGGCGTCTAGCCCGATCGTCGGCCACGTCGTCGTGCACGCCGACAAGCGCAACTTCGCCAGCGCGCTCATCACCCTCGATCCCGATACAGCTCCACAGTGGGCTGAGAGTGAAGGCATCAACACCGACTACGTTTCCCTTACCGACAACGCCCAGGTGCGCGCGCACCTGCAAGGACGGATCGACGAACTCAACAAGACGCTGAACCGGTGGGAGACAGTCAAACAGTTCCGAGTGCTCGACCACGACTTCACGGTCGAGACCGGTGAGCTCACACCGAGCCAGAAGGTCAAGAGAAGAGTGGTAGAGAAGATGTACTCAGAGATCTTCGACGGCATGTATGCGGGGTCGAAATGACAGCCCAGGTCGACGTCTTGGTCGAGGGTTACGCCGCCGAGCGGGTCGCCGGTACCGTCACGCTAATCCGAGACGGTGACGCCCTGATCGTTGTCGATCCCGGCATGGTGGCCGACCGCAGCCTTATTCTCGATCCGCTCACCGCCCTCGGTGTCCACGCCGATGCTGTCACCGACGTTGTCTTCAGCCACCACCACCTCGACCACACGCTCCACGCCGCGCTCTTCCCCGACGCGCGATTCCACGACTTTCAGGCGATCTACCGGGGCGACGTCTGGGAGGACCGTGAGGCTGAGGGCTTCGCCGTTGGCCCGAACACCACCCTCCTCCAGACGCGTGGGCACACCGACCAGGACATCTCGACGGTGGTGCAGACCGACGCCGGTGTCGTCGTGCTCACCCACCTGTGGTGGTCTGCGGAAGGACCGTTGGAGGATCCATTCGCGCCGGATGCCGACGTGCTCCGTGCCTCACGCCAGCGCATCCTCGCGTTGTCACCGGCGCAGATCATCCCCGGTCACGGTCCAGCGTTCGTGCCGGGCGACACGACGCCGGTCTAGCCCCACACGCTCGCGGCGCTGGCAGACTGGGGCCATGCCCAGTGCGCCCCTTGACGGCGATCCAGCTCCGGCTGACGGTCGACTGCCAGACGCGTCAGTCCTCGAAGTCGGCGCAGTGCCATTTGGCGCCTACGTTCATGTGCCGTTCTGTGCGACGCGGTGCGGGTATTGCGACTTCAACACTTACACATCCGGCGAGCTGCAGGGCACCACGCAGCAGCAGTACATCGGTGCAGTCCTGGCCGAGATCACCCTGGCCCGACGCGTCATCCCGCACGCACCCCCGCTATCGACGGTGTTCTTTGGCGGCGGGACCCCAACCCTGCTCACGGCGGCCGACCAGACGTTGCTTTTGAAGGCCCTGACCGAGGCTTTCGGTCTGGCTCCGGATGCCGAGGTCACGACTGAGGCGAACCCAGAGTCGGTGACGACAGAACAGCTGGACGCGCTGAGGGCGTGCGGTGTCAACCGCATCTCCTTTGGGATGCAGAGCGCGGTGCCGCATGTGTTGGCCACCCTCGACCGTGCCCACACACCCGGACGCGTGGTCGACGCCGTCGGGCAGGCTCGCGCTGCTGGCTTCGACAGTGTCAGCGTCGACCTCATCTACGGAACCCCGGGGGAGACGCTTAACGAGTGGCGCACGTCGGTCGAGGCGGCGATCATTCTGGAGCCTGAGCATGTCAGCGCCTATGCGCTGATTGTGGAGGAGGGAACAGCACTTGCCCGCCGGATCACCCGTGGCGAGATTGCCGGGGCTGACGACGACGACCAGGCCGCCAAATACGAGCTTGCCGATGAGCTGCTGAGCGCAGCTGGCTACGACTGGTATGAGGTGTCCAACTGGGCCAATGCGCCGGGGCACCGCAGTCGACACAATCTTGCCTACTGGAAAGGACACCACTGGTGGGGGTTCGGTCCTGGAGCCCATAGCCACGTGGGCGGAACTCGGTGGTGGAACGTCAAGCATCCCCGCGCTTACGCCGAGCGACTCGCAGCGGGTCACAGTCCCGCGCTGGCACGAGAGGTCCTCGACGCCTCCACCCGACAACTCGAACGAGTCCTGCTCGAGGTGCGCCTCCGCGAAGGACTTGCCACCAGCGTGCTCTCCCCAGCAGCCAGAATCGACTGTGCGGCGCTGGCTCGCGAGGAACTGATCGACTCCGACGCGTTGGCGGCCGGCCACGTGGTGCTCACCTTGCGGGGCCGTTTGCTCGCCGATCTGGTGGTGCGCAGGCTGACGACCGACCCTGCTACGTGACGAGCCGCAGTGTGAGCGGGTAGCGGAACGTCTCGGACTTCGAAGCCGCAACGGCGGCCAGGATGCTGTAGACCAGCGCCGCGATCCCGATCGCGATCATGGTGAAGACGCCGAGGAAGAAGACGAAAACCAGCACCAGACTGATGAGCACCCCGAAGAGCACCGTGATGTGAAAGTTGAGTGCTTCGGTGGCGTGCGCTTTGGCGAACGGTCGCTGGTCGGCGCAGACCAACATGATGACGAGCGGCCCGATCAAACCGAGGCCAACCAGCCCCGAGACTTGCGCGAAGACTGCCCACATGGTCTCGTCCTGCTGCACGGGTGCTGGAAATGGCGAGACGTCGGGTGTCGGTGTGCTCATGTGCCCATGGTGCCACCTGCGACGCTAATCGTGGCTACTGTCGTAAGTGTTTCGAGGGTTGGACGAGGGAGCGGAAATGGCGAAGTGCGATGTCCCGGGTGCGTCGGTCCACTACGAGCAGTTTGGCGACGGCCACGACGTCGTGTGGGTGGCTGGCGGCGGAAGTCTTGGCAGTGACTGGCACAAGTACCAGATGCCGTTCTTCGAACCGCACTTTCGCAATACGACGTTCGATAACAGAGGCATCGGTCAGACGACGTGCGACGAGCCGATGCCGTGGCCCCTTGAGAAGTTCAGCGCCGACACAATCGCACTCATTGAACAGACCTGCGAACCACCCGTTTCCCTGGTCGGCATCTCATTCGGCAGTGCGATCGTTCAGCAAGTGGCGATCGACCGTCCCGACCTCGTTCGTTCGGCCGTCGTGATGGGTACCGGTTCTCGCAGCATCGGCTGGGGTTGGGACTTTCAGGAAGCTGAGATCGAGCTGCGCAAGGCGGGCGGACGCCTTGATGGGATGTTTGCGGTCACGCACTACGCGGCCATGCTGTATCCGGCGAAGGTTCTCGGAGACCGCGAGCTGTGGCCCAAGCTTCGCGCTGACCTGGAGGAGTGGCTGTCCGGAGAGGCGAACGAGGAGTCGCTGATTCCGCAGTGGGAGTCGTGCTTGCTTTACGACCAGACGGCACAGCTGCCCGGGTGCCAGGTGCCGATGCATGTAGTGGCGTTTGCCGAAGACATCCAAGCGCCCCCACAGGACGGTCAAGAGCTCGCGGAGCAAGCGGGCAACGGGATCTACCACGAGTTCGCGGAGATGGGCCACGGCTCGATCTACGGCCACACCCACGATATTCTGAACCCGTGGATCAAGGCCACGATCGAGCGGTACACCTAGGCGGTTCCGCCGACTCGCACGGACTGGTCGTGGATCACCGGCTCCACCCGAACTGTTGGGCCTCTGTGCTGATCTGCTCCCACTTGGACTGCAGGGCGGAGAGCTCATCGGCGTTCGAGCGCTCGAAGTCGTCAAGTGGCGCCTCAATCGCGGCCATCACCTTGACGAAGTTTTCGACACGGCAGTCGTAGTCAGCGTCGAGCACCTCCTGCTCGTACGCGAGGAACTGCGCCCACTCGTCGGTCTTGACGAACCGACGCGGCCGAAGATCGGACGAAGGTGCCTGCTCCTCGACCATCATCTGCATCGCGTCAGCGCCGCCGAAGTCGTCCCAGTAGACGTCGAAGCTGGCGTCCAGCATGCAGCTGTCGTACTCGGAGGAGGGTCCGAGATCCTGCTCAGCCGCGCTGACCAATGCGTGGAGCTCGCTCGGGATGGCCAGGTAGTTCGGGGGATGGCCAGGGTTGTTTGTGCGCAAGTGCCGACATTGGCTGTAGGCGAGCTGATACGAGTCGGTCTTGTCGTCCCAGTTCCAGTCGGGGTTGTCGTCACCGTACTTCTTCGACAGCCAGTCGGAGCGTTCTGAAGCTAGTGCCCGTTGCGACGGCGCCGTCGACAGCAAAGGCTCGGCCCAGTTGTCACCGACTCCGAGCACTTCTGGTCGGCCTGCATACGGATCGATGAAGCGGTACTCAAAGCGCTCGCCCTTGGACTCCATGCACGACTTTACCTCGACGGTGTTGGCAAGGTAGTCGAGATAGGCACCGGCACTCTGCTGCGGCCATGTGCCGTATGACATCGCATCGACGCGCTCAAGCCGGGCTGCGATCGCCATCGCAGCCCGCATCTCTTCGTCGCTGGGAAGGTCGCTTCCCGAGGCGTCGATAGCGAGCACGCTGCCGCCGAGTATCGCGGCTGCACCGACGAGGACGGCTACCCATTTCGCCCGACGCCGCTTGGATCCCGGATTGTTTCCCACTGCGCTCCCTCGGCTCGCATCAGCGTCCAATGGTACGCGGATGAGTAAGCGATAGACTGGCACTCGACTAGATTGAGTGCCAGCGTTTTCGAACCCAATGGGCCGACTGGAGGTGTCCATGCTCGACGAGCGCAAGCTCTCGGTTCTGCGCGCCATCGTCGAGGATTACGTCTCGACGCGTGAGCCAGTCGGCTCAAAGGCGCTTGCCGAGCGGCACTCCCTTGGCGTCTCGCCGGCCACGATCCGCAACGACATGGCGGCCCTCGAGGATGAGGGCTACATCACCCAGCCACACACCAGCGCTGGCCGGGTTCCGACCGATACCGGTTACCGCCTCTTCGTCGACCGGCTCGCCACGATCAAGCCCTTGTCAGCAGCAGAACGTCGGGCGATCGGCACCTTCCTCGAGGGCGCCATCGACCTCGACGACATCGTGCTTCGAACGGTTCGACTGCTC
>JBBQAL010000045.1:0-22120 GCA_038316135.1 Candidatus Nanopelagicales bacterium
ACGTGCGACTACGCGGCCAACGTCGAAGCGGTCACCGTTCATCCGATCGAGCCGATCGCGTTCGACGGGCTACCGGTCGCACATGTTGAGGACACCCCCAATACCCCAACGATCGACTCGCTCGTCGACCACCTCAACGACGCATTCCCTCGCGCCGATCGTCGCTGGCAGGCGGCTGACACTCTCAAGAATGTCGTCGTGGTGCTTCTCCATCCCGACGGCACTCGCGAACCGCTCGCAGTCGGCGTCCCCGGGGACCGAGAAGTGGACGAGAAGCGACTCCAGGCCCAGGTGGAGCCAGCTGAGCTGTCGCCCTTCACTGAGGAGGACTTCGCTGCCAACCCCGTCCTGAAGAAGGGGTACATCGGTCCAGGGGCGCTCGGATCTGAGAATGCCTCGGGTATTCGCTTCCTGATCGATCCGCGTGTGGTGGACGGGACGGCATGGGTCACCGGAGCTGACGAAGACGGACGACACGTGCTCGACCTGGTGGCCGGGCGCGACTTCACAGCCGACGGCGTTATCGAAGCTGCCGAGGTGCGTGCTGGCGACCCCTGCCCTCGAGATGGCGGCGCGCTCGAGACCGCCCGTGGAATCGAGATGGGCCACATCTTCATGCTCGGCCGTCGCTACGCCGAGGCCCTTGACTGCAAGGTGCTCGACGAGAACGGCAAGTTGGTGACAGTGACGATGGGTTCATACGGGATCGGAGTGTCCAGAGCCGTCGCCGCCATCGTCGAGAACTCGCACGACGACATTGGCATCATCTGGCCGCGTGAAGTTTCCCCAGCCGATATCCATTTGATGGCCACCGGCAAGGACCCTGCAGTCTTTGAGTTTGCCGAGCGTTTGGCTCTCGACCTCGAGACGGCTGGCGTCAGGGTGCTCTACGACGACCGCAAGGGTGTGTCGCCCGGCGTGAAGTTCAAGGACGCAGAGCTGCTCGGAATGCCGACGATCGCCGTCGTCGGAAAGAATCTCGCGGAGGGCATGGTCGAGGTGCGTGACCGCATGTCCGGTGAGCGGCGTGACGTCCCGTCCGGCGAGGCATTGTCAGCGCTCATCGAGGAGTGTGGCCGTCCCTAACCGCCAGCTAGTCCGGATTTGCTGGTCCTACTCCAGGCCGGGAAGTGCTGGCAGCTCGCCGTCCCAACCCCAGATGGCAATCGCGCTTCCGCGCAGCCACTGCGCGGCTAGGAGCCGGGCCGAACGGTCGCTGGCCGCTGATAGCGCGACGTAGGCGAGCGTGCAGTTCTCTTCCAGGGTTGCCGCAAGCTTGCGCGCACCAGCCTCGTCGGCCGGTGCAATGACGTCATACGCCGGAGCAGACGTCACGGGGTCGCCCCCGAGAGCCACCACCTCATCGGCACATCGGGTGCGTCGATCACGATGCACACCGATGGCAGCGCGGGCCGGCACTGCCATCGGTGGGGTCGCGCCCACCAGGCCGTATGCCCAGATGGTCGAGTGCTCGACGGCCAGCGTCTGCTGCCAGATGGCGAGATCGCTGCTCATCGACTGCTCCGCCGGATCGCCGCGGCCAGTGCAGCGTCCGATGCCGCAATCGAGGCGAGCAGGGGAGTGATCTGTGGTGATGCGGTCCGCAGCGCGCGCGTGTGATCGCTGGCGGCAGCGTCGAGTGCGGCCACTACCTGCTTGGTGAAGTCCACCGGAGCCGGCAAGAAGGACTCCGACCCCGATGGCACGGGAGTCGGAGGTGCGCTGGTTGTTGGGGGTGTGCTGAGAGCTGTGGCCAGCGCGGAGATGTGAGCGCCGACCACCGCGCGGGCACGGGTTGGAGTCACGGCGCTGTCGTCGTCACCGGCCGTCCAGCCAGCCAGCGACGCCAGAGTTGTCACCTCCAGCCCTTTCGCTGCTTCGAGCGCATCGCGGTCAGGGTCGGTCGGTAGGTCGGCTGGCGGGTCCTCGGTGCAGGCGCTGACCGAAAGCAGCAGCGAGGCGCCCAAGCCGCCGAGCAGCAGTCGGCGGCGCGTCATCGACGCTGGGACAGGGGGGAACACGCGGATCAGCATTCCACGACAGCCGGGTAGGGTGAGACGGCACCATGCGACGGGCACTACACAACTGGCACCACACAACAGAATGGGCGGAGGTCACCATGTCCGCAGTTGCTGACCGCGTCGAGCATGCTCTGACGCCCGTGGTTGCCGCGGAGGGTTTCGACCTTGAAGCCGTTGATGTGCAGCCAGCAGGTCGCCGCCGCCTCATCCGAGTGCTCGTCGACCGTGACGGAGGCGTCACCCTGGACGATATCGCCTCGCTGACGTCGATCCTGTCCGCCACCCTCGACGAGACCAACGCCATGGGCGAACAGCCCTACGTCTTGGAGGTCTCTTCACCAGGGGTGGGGCGACCCCTGACCTTGCCACGGCACTGGCGTCGCAACATCACCCGCTTGGTCCGGGTGATGACCACCGCAGGAGACCCCATCGTCGGGCGCATCGTGATCAGCGACGAGGCAGGTGTCACCCTCGAACCCGCTGGCGGGCGCCCCGGCGATCAGCCAGAGGGGCTCACCGAGACCAAGACCCTCACGTTCGACGAGATCAGCGAGGCCCACGTCGAGGTCGAGTTCCGCCGCCCTGCCGCTCTGACAGACGACGCCTCAGCAGCCGACAAGCCGACAGACGACGCCTCAGCAGGCGACACCTCAGCAGAGGAAGAGCGCTGATGGACATCGACATGAACGCCCTGCGTTCCTTGGTCAACGAGCGAGAGATCCCCTTCGATGTCGTCGTAGAGGCGATCGAGCGGGCGCTGGAGACCGCGTACCACCACACGCCTGGCGCTCAACCTCGCGCCCGGGTCGAGCTGGACAGGAGCACCGGCCACGTTGCGGTCTTCGCGGCTGAGACCGACGAAGACGGCGAGGTGGTGCGTGAGTGGGACGACACCCCAGAAGGCTTCGGGCGCGTCGCGGCAACGACCGCCCGCCAAGTGATTCTTCAGCGGCTCAGGGATGCCGAGGACGAGGCCAGCTTCGGCGCATGGTCCGGTCGTGACGGTGACCTGGTCTCGGGGGTCATTCAGCAGGGCCCTAGCCCGCAGACTGTTTTGATTGACCTCGGACCCCTCGAGGCTCAGCTGCCGGCTGCCGAGCAGGTACCCGGTGAGCAATACATCCATGGTGAGCGGCTGCGCTGCTACGTGGTGGGCGTTCGCAAGGGCGGTCGCGGGCCGATCGTGACGGTCTCACGCACCCACCCGGGCTTGGTGAAGCTCCTTTTTGCTCTTGAGGTGCCCGAGATCGCCGACGGGTCAGTCGAGATCGCGGCGATCGCCCGTGAGGCCGGACACCGCACCAAGATCGCCGTGCACTCGCACAAGGCAGGGCTCGGTGCCAAGGGTGCCTGTATTGGACCGATGGGCGCCCGAGTGCGCGCCGTCATGGCCGAGCTGCACGGCGAGAAAATCGACATTGTCGACTGGTCGGCAGATCCTGCCGAGTTCGTTGGGCACGCGCTCTCACCGGCCAGGGTCTCTTCGGTCACCGTCGTTGACGCCGAGGCCAGAGCGGCCAGGGTCGTTGTCCCCGACTACCAGTTGTCGCTCGCGATCGGTCGGGAGGGACAAAACGCCAGGCTGGCTGCCCGGCTCACCGGTTGGCGGATCGACATCGTCTCGGACACCGCACCAGCGGTAGAGCCCGAGTCAGGGGTCGCGGCGGCCGCCGAAGATGCCGCGCCGGTGCCGCCGAGCGATGAGTTCAGCGGCTGACCGGGTAGAGTGCTCTGTGGCTGACCGCCCGTCGGCGTCAATTCCTGCCCGTGCGCCAGTACGGACGTGTGTGGGATGTCGTGCTCGGGCGCCTCAGGCCGACGTGGTGCGGGTGGTTGCCCGGCCGAAGCAGGCGGATCGCTCTGGTGAGTGGCTCGCCTGGCTCGACTCAGACCGCCGGCACCCTGGGCGAGGTGCTTACCTGCACCTCTCTCTGAACTGTTTGGACCTCGCCGAACGGCGACGGGCGCTCCCCAGGGCCTTGCGGCTCACCGGGAGTCTCGACGTCAGTGAGTTGCGCGGCCAGATGCAACAGATGCAGTAGTCCCTTTAAGTGTGTCTCCTCAGCGGAGACCGACCGAAAGCAGGACGAGATGGCGACGAGCACGCGATGAGCGCGCACCAATGAGCATGCCGACGTACTAACGGTTCACGCCACTAGGCCTGGACCAACTGGAACAGGAGAGAAGTGGCTAAGGTCCGGGTGTACGAGCTCGCCAAAGAGCTCGGAGTAGAGAGCAAGGTCGTTCTGGCCAAGCTCCAAGATATGGGTGAGTTCGTCCGGTCGGCGTCCTCGACGGTTGAGCCACCTGTCGTTCGCAAACTCAAAGAGGTCTTCCCCGCGCAGCCAGCAGGTGATGCGGCTCCGGCGAAGAAGACCACCAAGAAGGCTGCGGCCAAGAAGGCTGCATCGGCCGAGCCACTGCCTCCGACGCCTGAGGTAGCCCCAATCGCCGTAGCGCCACCTGCGCCGCCGGTCCCCGAGACCCCCGCGGTACAGCCGGTCGTTGCTGAGCCGGCCGACGCAGTTGCTGAGGCTCCCGTCCGCCCAGCCGGCCCTCGCCCCGGCAACAACCCGTTCACGAGCAAGGACGCCGGCGCCACGCGTCCGGCCGCTCCGCGTCCTGGCAACAACCCGTTCACGAGCAAGGACGCCGGAATTCCGCGTCCGGCTGCTCCGCGTCCTGGTGCTGGTCAACCGAACCCCGGCATGATGCCGGGTCGTCCAGCCCCGGCTGGACGTGCTGGCGCTCCAGGCCGTGGTGGTCCCGGTGCCGGTCGTCCCGGTGGTGCCCCAGGTGGTGCCGGTCGTCCCGGTGGTGCGCCAGGTGGTGCCGGTCGTCCCGGCGGTGCGCCAGGTGGTGGCGGTTTTGCCGGTCGCCCCGGTGGTGGCGGCCGCCCGGCTGGTCGAGGTCAGACTGCTGGAGCGTTCGGTCGCGGTGGCGGCAAGCAGCGGGGCCGCAAGTCGCGCAAGCAGCGGCGCCAGGAACTCGACAACCTGCAGGCTCCGACGATCGGCGGCGTGCAGGTTCCTCGCGGACAAGGCGAGATCGTCCGCCTCCCACGTGGCGCGTCCCTGACCGACTTCGCCGAGCGAATCAACGCCAACCCGGCGTCATTGGTTGCGGTGCTCTTCACCCTCGGTGAGATGGCTACCGCCACCCAGTCGCTGGACGAAGACACGTTTGCGTTGCTGGCAGCTGAACTCGGATACGACGTTCAGATCGTCAGCCCCGAGGACGAAGACCGCGAGCTCCTCGAGTCATTCGACATCGACCTCGACGCCGAGGTTGCCGGTCAGGACGATGACACGTTGCAGGCCCGCCCGCCGGTCGTCACGGTCATGGGCCACGTCGACCACGGAAAGACCAAGCTGCTCGACGCGATTCGTTCCACCGATGTCGTTGCCGATGAGGCTGGTGGCATTACGCAGCACATCGGCGCCTATCAGGTGCACGTCCCTCACGATGGGCGGGACCGGGCGATCACGTTCATCGACACCCCGGGCCACGAGGCGTTCACCGCCATGCGTGCCCGCGGCGCGCGCGTCACTGACATCGCGGTGCTGGTCGTAGCCGCTGATGACGGCGTGATGCCGCAGACCATCGAGGCGCTCAACCACGCTGTTGCTGCGTCCGTGCCGATCGTGGTTGCGGTCAACAAGGTCGACAAGGAAGGCGCGAACCCGGCGAAGGTGCGCCAGCAGCTCACCGAGTTCGGTCTGGTCGCGGAGGAGTACGGCGGCGAAACGATGTTTGTCGATGTCTCGGCCAAGAGTCGGCTGAACATTGACAAGCTGCTCGAGGCAGTGCTGCTCACCGCCGATGCCGCGCTCGACCTGCGTGCCAATCCCGACACCGAGGCTCGCGGCATCTCGATCGAGGCGCACCTCGACCGAGGCCGTGGTCCGGTGGCAACGGTGCTGGTGCAACGCGGAACGCTGAACGTCGGCGATGCCATCGTCGCAGGCGAGGCCTTTGGTCGTGTTCGCGCGATGGTCGACGAGCACGGCGACAACATCGATGTTGCCGGGCCGTCTCGGCCCGTGCAGGTGCTTGGGTTGACGTCGGTGCCGAGGGCCGGTGACAAGTTCCTCGTTGCCACGGACGACCGCACGGCCCGCCAGATCGCCGAGAAGCGAGCGGCTGCCGAGCGCAACGCGCAGCTGGCCAAGACCCGCAAGAAGGTGAGCCTGGAGGACCTGCAGAAGATCCTTGAGCAGGGTGCGATCGAGACCTTGAACCTCATCCTCAAGGGGGATGTGTCCGGTTCGGTGGAGGCGCTCGAAGACGCGCTGCTCAAGGTCGATGTCGGCGAAGACGTCGATCTGCGCATCATTCACCGCGGTGTCGGTTCGATCACCGAGCATGACGTCACGCTGGCGTCCGCGTCGGAGGCGATCATCATCGGGTTCAACGTTCGGCCCGAGGGTCGCGCACGCGAGTTGAGCGAGCGCGAGGGTGTCGACATTCGGTACTACTCGATCATCTACCAGGCGATCGACGACATCGAGAAGGCCCTGAAGGGCATGCTCAAGCCGGAGTTCGAAGAGGTCGAGCTCGGTACCGCAGAAATACGCGAGGTCTTCCGCTCCAGCAAGTTCGGCACGATTGCGGGCTCGCTGATTCGCTCGGGTGAGATCAAACGTGGCACCAAGGCGCGTGTCATCCGCGACGGCGCTGTCGTCGCCGAGAACGTCGAGATCACTGGTCTGCGTCGCTTCAAGGACGACGTGACGGAGGTCCGCGAAGGGTTCGAGTGCGGTATCAACCTCGGAAACTTCAACGACGTCAAGGTTGAGGATGTCATCGAGACCTACGAGATGCGTGAGATCCCGCGTACCTGACGTACTGACCTGAGCTGTCGGGGTGGGGGCTGGCCCACCGAGGGTTAGGGCCCCACCCCGCAGCACGTCCGAGGAGTGACGATGACCGAAACCGACGCCCGAGCTCGCCGCCTTGCCGAGCGCATCCAGGTGATCGTGGCCGAAACGATCGAACGGCGCGTCAAAGACCCGCGCATGGGCTTCGTCACGATCACCGATGTTCGGGTGACCCGTGACCTTCGTGAAGCCACTGTCTTCTACACGGTGCTGGGAGACTCCACCGAGCAGTCCGACTCCGCCGAGGCGCTCGAGAGCGCCAAAGGCATGCTGCGCACCGAGGTCGGGCGGCAGACCGGTATTCGGCACACACCGTCGCTGGCATTCATCGCCGATGCCATCCCCGAGACCGCTCGTCACCTCGACGACCTACTTCGTGCGGCGCGAGCCGATGACGAGCGGGTCCACGAGCAGGCAGTTGCTGCCACGTACGCGGGTGAGCCAGACCCCTATCGCCATGAGGACGATCTCGACGGGGCGGACCTTGAGGAAGTGGGCCTCGAAGAAGTTGGGCTTGACGAAGCTGGCGGCGCCACAGCGTGAGTCCTATCGCTTCCACGGACTGGGACCGTGTCGTTGACGCGATCACGTCGGCCCGATCGCTGCTGCTGCTTGGTCACGTCAGCCCAGACGGCGACGCGCTCGGGTCGGCTCTTGGGGCTGGTCTTGCGCTCACATCGTTGCCTGGCGACCGGCGTATCGAGGTCTCCTTCGGGGACGACCCGTTCGTCATCCCCGCCAACCTGGCTTGGCTGCCCGGCAAGCACTTGTTGACGCCAGCAGTTGACGTCTCGAGTGACCCGGACGTCGTACTCACCTTCGACGCCAGCAGTATCGACCGGCTGGGCCTGCTCCGTGACCTGTCCGAGAAGGCACCACTGCTCGTGGCTGTCGACCACCACCGCAGCTACGACGGTTTCGGTCAGGTCGGTCTGGTCGATGTCGACGCCCCGGCCACGGCAGTCGTTGCCCGAGAATTGATCCGGCGGCTCGGGATCGACCTGGACGTCGAGATTGCAGCGTGCCTGTACACGGGACTGATCACCGACACCGGGTCGTTCCGCTACGCGGGCACCACCCCGCAGACCCACGCGTTGGCAGGTGAGTTGCTCGAGACGGGCATCGCCTTCGACGAGATCGCGCGTGAGGTCTTCGACGCTGTGCCCTTCGGATATCTCGGCGTGCTCGGCATCGCTCTCGGCCGTTGCCAGCTCGAGCTGGAAGCAGTGCGCGGGCACGGCCTCGTCTGGACCGCGGTTCTTGCAGCAGACCGGGCGGCGGACCAGATTGCGTTCGACCTGGTCGAGCCGATCATCGACGTCGTGCGTAAGGCGTCCGAGGCCGAGGTGGCAATGGTTGTCAAGGAGGACGACCTGGGTGACTTGCGAATCTCGCTCCGCTCGAAAGGCGTTGCTGACGTGAGTGCGGTCGCCATCGCCCTCGGCGGGGGCGGCCACCGCTACGCCGCGGGGTTCACTGCCACCTCGCGTGACCTGACTGTGGTCGTTGACACCGTGCGTCGGGCGCTAGACGCTGCGGTTCTCGACCCGGACATCGATGGCTGACGTCTCGGCCCGACCGAGCGTCGACGGCCTGGTCGTCGTCGACAAGCCAGCTGGATGGACATCGCACGACGTTGTCGGCCGCATGCGCCGGCTTGCCGGCACCCGCAAGGTCGGACATGGAGGGACGCTCGACCCGATGGCCACTGGCGTGCTGATCCTCGGGATCGGTCGAGCCACTCGGCTGCTCGGTTACCTTGCGGCGCACGACAAGGACTACAAGGCAACAATCCGACTCGGTCAGCGCACGGTCACCGATGATTCCGAGGGTGACGTGACGGGCGGAGCGAGCGCGGGCGCGGTTACTGAGGCGAACGTGCTTGCCGCTGTTCCGTCGTTCGTCGGGGAAATCGCGCAGGTGCCGTCTGCGGTGAGCGCGGTCAAGGTTGACGGCGTTCGCTCCTACGCACGAGTGCGCGCGGGCGAGGACGTCGAGCTGCCCGCCCGTCACGTGACCGTCTCTGCTTTTGCGGTGAGCGGCTTCCGACGGCCCACCGACGACCTGATCGACATCGATGTGGCAGTGACCTGCTCGAGTGGCACCTACATCCGGGCGTTGGCTCGAGACCTGGGGGAGGCGTTGGGGGTTGGCGGCCATCTCACGGTGCTGCGGCGTACCCGGATCGGCGAAGTCGACGTGACTGAGGCGCGAAGCCTCGATCAGCTCGAGGCTCACCTCACGGTGCTGCCGCTCGCCGACGCGGTTCGCTCGACGTTTCCGGCTCGCATCGTGACCGGTGATGACGCTGTCGGTGTCCGGCACGGACGCCCGCTGGCGCTGGACGGTGAAAGCGGCCCCATTGGAGTCTTCGACGCCGACGGGCAGGTTCTCGCGCTAATGGAGCCGCGGGGCGATGAGTTGCGTGTCCTCGTCGGATTCACCGGCAACTGACCGCTCTGGCAGGGTAGGGCCATGCAGATCGCCAAGCGCTTCGATGGTTTAGGCGGCATTCCCGGCGACTGGGGGCGGTCAGTGGTCTGCATCGGCGTATTTGACGGGGTGCATCGAGGGCACCGAGCGATCATCAACGCGACTCGTCAGCTCGCCGACGTCGTTGGGGGATGTGTGGTCGCGGTGACCTTTGATCCGCATCCGAGCGCGGTGGTGCGCCCCGATACTCAGCCGCTGATGTTGTCGACGCTTGATCAGCGCGTCGCGTTGTTGGGTGATGCCGGCGTTGATGCTGTCTTGGTCCTGACGTTCACCTCGGAGCTGGCGACTTGGACCCCCGCCGAGTTCGTTGAGCGGGTGCTCGTCGATGGGCTACACGCGGCTGGTGTTGTTGTGGGCGAGGGCTTTCGCTTCGGACACCGGGCCGCCGGTGACGCGGCCTTACTGGAGAAGCTCGGTGCCGCACATGACTTCGTCGTGGCGCCGCTCGCACTGGAGATCGGTGCCGTCGTGGAGCACGGGGATGCCGGGCAGGTGGCCTGGTCATCGACGTACATTCGTCAGTGCGTTCTGGAAGGTGACGTCGCCGAAGCGGCCCGAGCGTTGCAGCGGCCTCATCGCATCGAGGGTGTCGTCGTGCACGGCGACCACCGGGGACGTGAGCTCGGCTATCCAACGGCGAACCTTGATCCTGTTGCGCACGCCGCCATTCCTGCCGATGGCGTCTACGCCGGCCGGCTGGTGCGAGGACGAGGCGGCGCCGCCGCCGAGTCTCTCCCCGCTGCGATCTCGATTGGCACCAACCCCACCTTCGATGGTGAGGAGCGTCGGGTTGAGGCGTACGTGCTCGATCGCACCGACCTCGACCTGTATGGCGAAGACGTGGCGTTCGACTTCGTTGAGCGACTTCGGCCAACATGGAAGTTCGACGGTATCGATCCGTTGATCGTCCAGATGAAGCAAGACGTCGACCAGGTGCGCGTGGTACTTGACGCATCGAACGGCTAGCTGGTGTCGATCGAGCCGAGCTACTGCCACGATGCTGTGTCGTAGCAGCATTCTGGTTGGCGTGGTCCACGTCAAGATTCCGTCGCCGGGAAGTTGGTCAGCCAGCCGGGCGAGTGCTTGAGTCGGCGGGCCCCCACCGAGAACCGCGAAGTTGGTTACGCGTGGCACGCCAGGACGCCCGATATCGGCACGTTGGTGGGGATCAGTCTGGGTACGGCTTCCGTCGATATGTCGCCGGGATTTCCGGACGTTCGGCCTCCCGGACGCGGATCACCTCGCGACGCAGGACCTCAACCCCACCACCACTCCGCGGGGCACTGCCAACGGCGTCCATGTAGCCCCGGCTGGGGCATGATCACGATCAGGAGAAGATCATCCGGAAGGGGCTCTACAGTGCTGGGCATGACAGAGATCGGAACGGATTGGCGGATGGTCGATGGCGTTCCAACGGCATGGTTCGACGCGCCTTCGCTGATCGAGGGGGCAGCGCTGGCCGGGCGCATCGTGGAGCTGTCGGCCGAGATCGTGGTCGACCTGCGCGCGACGGGCATCCGGGTGCGCCTCGACTCAGACGAGCACGTCGAAGCGGTGTCGGCGGCCGCTCGGGATCTTGGGCTGGCCGCGAACCCTGCCGCGCTGCAGCACCTGAGCGTCGTGTTCGAATCCGCGAACCCGTCTGTGGTGAGGCGGTTCTGGCAGCGCGTGCTCGACTACGCGCCCGGGGAGGACGGCGGTTTGGCGGATCCGTTGCGGCGCGACCCCGCGATCCGGATCCGGCAGTCGACCGAGCCACGGGCGTTGCGAAACCGCATCCACGTCGACGTGGTGCGGCCTGCCGCGGCGGTCGAGCAGGCGAATCTTGGTGAGGCATCGGGACCGTTCGGGGTCTGTCACACCGACCCCGACGGCAATGAGGTTGACCTGGTGCCGGGCGACGCGCTCGGCGAGGGGATCGGGATAGCCGACTGGCAGGCGGTGTTCAGCGCGATGGCGTGCTACCGCATCACCTCGCCGATGCAGCAGCGTGACCTGGCCGACGCAGCAGCGGCGCTGGCCGGCGACACTGGCTTCCCGCTGCTGGTCGACCTGCGCCCCGGCCTCGTGATCATCGACAGCGGTAAGGACCAGTGGGAGGACGACGCTCACGGCCTCGAGCTCAACTTCAGCGACCTGGCCGGAAACCTCCAGACCGCCGCCCGCGAACTCGGGGCCACTGCGGACCCGGGGCTGCCGCGCTTCGCTCAGCTGTTCATCGACGCCGCCGACGTCACCGCGGTTCGCGCGTTCTGGATCGCCGCACTCGGCTACACCCCAGACCGGCGAGCCAGGCTCAGCGACATCCACGATCCGCGTCGACTGAACCCGGTGCTGGTGTTCCAAGAGCTCGACGCTTCGGACACGGAGCGGCGCCGGCAGCGCAACCGCATCCACTTCGAGGTCGCTGTGCCGTCGGACCTCGCAAAGACGCGCCTCGCCACGACACTCGTGGCCGGTGGCAGGCTCCTCGACGAGTCCGAGGATCGCTGGCGGGTCGCTGACCCCGAAGGCAACGAATTGGTGATCGCCTGTGGGCCATGAGCTCGCGTTCGGCTGCCGCGTCGGCGCCTTCCAGATGCGCGCACGAACGGCAGGGATGTTGGATGGGGGTGTTCTCCCGCCCGATCTGACTCGAAGTAACGGCTGGCACTTTCGTGTTGCTTTCAAAGTGATCCGTCGACCGGGCGGGAGTTCACCTGGCACGGCCAAGCTCGCGGAAGTGACTTAGTAGGAGCCTGCAGCAACAGGCCCGTCTCTGTCCTGTCCGACCGTCGGTCGCTCCGTGCCCGCCCTGCTGTTGCGACCAAGAAGGACGGACATGACCACGATGACACCTTTACGCCCGCTCGTCACCGGCGGCGTCGACACTCACCGCGACTTCCACGTCGCCGCGGCCCTGGACGACCGGGGTGGGGTGCTGGGGACCGCGCAGTTCCCGACCACCACGACTGGCTACCGGGATCTGCTCGGCTGGCTCCAAGACTTCGGAGCCGTTGACGCGGTCGGGGTCGAGGGCACCGGCTCCTACGGGGCCGCGCTCACCCGGCACCTTGCCGATGAAGGCGTCGCGGTGACCGAGGTGAGTCGCCCGAACCGGCAGGTCCGCCGCCGGCACGGCAAGACCGACGTCGTCGACGCGATCGCCGCCGCCCGGGCGGTTCAGTCCGGGGACGCCACTGCGACCCCGAAGTCCCACGACGGCCCGGTCGAAGCACTGCGCGACCTGAAAGTGGTGCAGCGCAGCGCGACCAAGGCCCGCACCCAGGCGTTGAACCAGCTCCACGCCCTGGTCCTGACCGCGCCCGAAGACCTACGGGGCAAGCTTCGTGACCTGAACCGCCGTCAGTTGTTGGAGACCTGCTCGAGCTTCCGGGTCCGAGCCGCTGACGACTCTCTTCCCGCGATGATGCGCCTGTCGATGCGCGAGCTGGCCCAACGCGTGCAGTTCCTGGACACCCAGACCAAGGACGTCCAAGCCCGGATGCGCCGGATCACCCACTCGACCGCACCGGCGCTGGTCGCGAAGAAGGGCATCGGCCCCGACACAGCAGCGACATTGCTCATCACCGCCGGGGACAACCCCGACCGCCTCCACCACGAGAAGTCCTTCGCCGCACTGGTCGGCGGCTCACCGATCCCGGTGAACTCCGGCCAAACACAGGACCGGTTCCGGCTCAACCGCGGCGGCGACCGGCAAGCCAACTCCGCGCTATGGCGCATCGCGATCGTCCGCCGGGCCACCGACCAAGACACCCGCGACTACGTCGAACGCCGCCAGAAGGAAGGCAAAACCAAGAGCGAAGCGATCCGCTGCCTCAAGCGCTACATCGCCCGAGAAGTCTTCAACGCCCTACCGATAACAGCCCCCGCTTGACAGTAGGAGCATCACTTTGGTGCGGCGACTTTCAGGCTTGGCCCCAGACCAGAACGGAACTAACGCAGGGATCGAAGCTGTCGCCTGGTCATCCTGCGATCGGCGGATGGATGTCCTTAAGCCGAGGGCTTGGCCCGGCTGAGGCCGCGACTTGCCGCCGTCGTGGTTGGTGGACCGAAACGGTTCGGCAACTCGTCGCCAGGTTTGGTCAGCCATAACAACTCGGCAATGCCTCCGGCACATGGAATCAGACTCATCAGCGTCCACCACCCCGTGTGGCCGAGGTCATGCCAGCGACGCACCGAATACGTAATCGTTGGGAGTAAGAGGGCGAAGTACGCGATCGAGCTCACCAGCCCGGAGTCCCGCACTTGGACACCAACAAGTTGGTCCAGTCCGATGCTTGAGAAGCTCACCAGCACCCCGAAGAGCACCCACCACCAGAAATCTGTACGCGCCGCCCGACCCCTAAAGGTGAAGTAGCGACGAAACCCCAGACCTACAGCCGCGAGGAAAGCGACAAGTGGCGCCTTCATCTGGCTTGCGCAACTTGCTGTCGTCCCGGAGCCATTTCAACTCCGCAAACCGAGGTCGACACCAGTCCTACTCGAACCGAAATGAGGGGCGACGCGTTCTGGACAACCTTCGAATCCCATCTGCCCGCATCGCTTTGCACGGACCCAGGCTATCGCTCGTGACCGCACCAAATGCCGCAGATCGAGCCGGCTGGGTGCTGTCACTCAGGCAAGTCTCATACGTCGGGTCCGAACCCTGCTGGACGTTCATTGGCCGGCACAGCTGGCTCTTCCTTCAGCTCAACGAAGATCACGTGGGTCTTGGTCTCGCCGATGTTGTGGCCCGCGTGGCGCTGGGCGGGAAGCCATGCAGTCGTCCCGGAATCGATGGCGACATCCCGCGTCTGTCCGTCATCTGCGTACAGCCTTCGCCGGAACGTGCTCAGCGTGTACATGACACTGTCAGGATGGTCGTGAGGAGTGGTCTTATGCCCCGGCTGATCCAGGTACTCCAGCACCCGCACGCGGTCGTTCTCGAAGATCACCTTGTAGTGGTCGGGATTGGTGAGAGCAGGGTCGAGAGACACGGGCACTCCGATACGAGTCCGTCACAGCCACGAGGGACGCGGCCTGGGGACATAGTGGCACCTCGCCGACCAGGGCCTTTCGCGCACCCTCGGAGGCTCAGCGGCCGCCGATTCGGGGGATTGGGCTGCCCGCTGATAGCCTGACCAGGCCGTTCGATCGGCCGCGGACCTGTAAGAGCCCGGGTGGACTTGCCCCGGCGCGCCGCGCAACAACCTCGAGGAGACCACTGCAGTGTCGCTTGATTCCGCTGTCAAGAAGCAAATCATGGACGAATACGCCACCACCGCCGGTGACACCGGTTCCCCCGAGGTGCAGGTGGCCATGCTCTCCCGTCGGATCTCAGATCTGACTGAGCACCTCAAAGAGCACAAGCACGACCACCACAGCCGCCGCGGACTGCTGCTGCTCGTTGGTCAACGTCGTCGCCTGCTCAACTACCTGGCCGACACCGACATCAACCGGTACCGCCAGCTCATCGAGCGGCTCGGCCTGCGGCGATAACTCGCCGCTTGGCTCGCTGCTCACCACAGATTTCAACCGAAGATCAACTAAAGATCACCGCCTGGGGCGCCGTGCCCATTGTTGTGTCGGCGTTCACTGTCGGTCCTCGGTAGTGGCACCCCGGACATGTGCCCAGCACATCCCCGGGAGCCTCGATCGAAGACCGGCCCTCGCCGTCAACTGCCGGGATGACGCCTCAGGCTCAACAAAGAGGAGGACCCGTGGAGGGTCTGGAAGTTCGCTCGAGCGAAGCCATTATCGATAATGGGTCGTTTGGCCACCGCATCATCAAGTTCGAAACTGGGCGTCTTGCCCGTCAGGCAGCCGGTTCGGCTGTCGCCTACCTCGACGACACCACGATGGTGTTGTCGGCAACCACCGCGTCCAAGCGACCCAAAGAGAACTTGGACTTCTTCCCGCTGACCGTTGACGTCGAAGAGCGGATGTACTCCGTCGGCCGGATCCCCGGCTCGTTCTTCCGTCGCGAGGGACGCCCGACCGAGGACGCCATTCTCACCTGCCGGCTGATCGACAGGCCGCTGCGCCCTTCCTTCACCAAGGGTCTGCGCAACGAGATTCAGATCGTCGAGACGATCATGTCGCTCGACCCGGAGCACCTGTACGACGTCGTGGCGATCAACGCTGCATCGATGTCGACCCAGCTCTCCGGGATTCCGTTCAGCGGACCGATCGGCGGCGTCCGCGTCGCTCTGATCGACGGCCAGTGGATTGGTTTCCCGACGCACTCCGAGCTCGAGCGCGCCGTCTTCGACATGGTCGTAGCCGGCCGCGTAGTCGAGCACGAGGGCCAGCCAGATGTCGCGATCATGATGGTCGAGGCCGAGGCAACCGATGAAACGATCAACTTGATCGCTGGCGGGGCCATCGCGCCGACCGAAGAGGTCGTCGCACAGGGCCTCGAGGCTGCCAAGCCGTTCATCCGCGCGCTCTGTGAGGCACAGGCCGAGCTGGCAGCGGTTGCAGCCAAGCCGACCCGCGAGTTCCCGCTCTACCTCGACTACCAGGACGACGTCTTCACCGCTGTTGAGCAGACGGCGTCAGCTGAGCTCGCCACCGCCCTCACCATTGCGGGCAAGCAGGAGCGCGAGACCGAGACGTCACGCATCTCCGACCTCGTCACCGACAAGGTCGCCGGGCAGTTCGAAGGGCGCGAGAAGGAGGTCAACGCGGCATTCCGTGCGCTGACCAAGAAGCTCGTGCGCCAGCGCATTCTGCGGGACCAGGTCCGCATCGACGGGCGAGGCCCATCCGACATCCGCCGTTTGTCGGCTGAGGTCGGCGTGGTTCCGCTGGCTCACGGTTCGTCCCTCTTCGAGCGCGGCGAGACCCAGATCATGGGCGTGACGACGCTGAACATGCTCCGCATGGAGCAGCAGCTCGACACGCTCAACCCGGTGAACCGCAAGCGGTACATGCACAACTACAACTTCCCGCCCTACTCGACCGGTGAGACCGGCCGGGTCGGTTCCCCGAAGCGCCGCGAGATCGGACACGGAGCGCTCGCTGAGCGTGCCCTCGTCCCGGTCCTGCCGACGCGCGAGGAGTTCCCGTACGCGATTCGCCAGGTCTCGGAGGCGCTGGGCTCCAACGGGTCGACGTCAATGGGCTCGGTCTGTGCTTCGACGATGTCGCTCCTGCACGCGGGTGTACCCCTGAAGGCTCCGGTCTCCGGAATCGCCATGGGTCTGATCAGCGGTGAGATCGACGGCAAGACCGAGTACGTCGCCCTGACCGACATCCTTGGAGCCGAGGACGCGTTCGGTGACATGGACTTCAAGATCGCCGGCACCGAGCAGTTTGTCACTGCACTGCAGCTCGACACCAAGCTCGACGGCATTCCCGCCTCGGTGCTCGCGGCTGCACTGAACCAGGCCCGCGCAGCGCGCCTGACCCTGCTGGAGGTCATGTCGGAGGCGATCGACGGTCCTGACGAGATGGCACCGAACGCACCGCGTGTCATCACCGTCAAGATCCCGGTCGACAAGATCGGCGAGGTCATCGGCCCGAAGGGCAAGATGATCAACTCGATCCAGGACGAGACCGGGGCTGACATCACGATCGACGATGACGGCACGATCTACATCGGAGCTGTCGACGGCCCGTCGGCCGAGGCGGCTCGCTCGATGGTCAACTCGATCGCCAACCCGACGATGCCCGAGGTCGGCGAGCGCTACCTGGGCACAGTGGTCAAGACCACCACGTTCGGTGCATTCATCTCGCTGCTCCCCGGCAAGGACGGCCTTCTGCACATCTCCGAGATCAAGAAGATGGTGGGCAAGCCCCGCATCGACTCGGTCGACGACGTGCTCTCGGTCGGCCAGAAGGTCCGCGTCGAGATCAAAGAGGTCGACGACCGCGGCAAGCTGTCGCTGACCGCTGCCAAGGACGACGACGAGGCCGCAGCAGACGTCCCAGCTGACGCCCCAGCAGGCGCCTGAGCCACGACCGACTGACGTGAGCACCCGCACGCTGCACCGGGGTCAGGACGGAAGCGTTGTCAAACGCACCGTCCTGCCCGGTGGGCTGCGGGTGGTCACCGAATCGGTACCGACCATGCGGTCGGTCTCCTTCGGTATCTGGGTCGGCGTCGGTTCGCGCGACGAGTCGGGCAAACAGGCCGGCGCGAGCCACTACCTCGAACACCTGCTCTTCAAGGGCACCCGTCAGCGCAGCGCGTTGGACATCTCGTCGGCCATCGATCGGCTCGGTGGGGAAATGAACGCCTTCACCGCCAAAGAGTTCACCTGCTTCTACGCCAGGGTGCTGGATGCCGACCTTCCCATCGCTGTAGAGGTCGTCACCGACATGGTGTTGTCGTCGACGCTCACTGGGCCGGACTTCGAGTCTGAGCGCGGCGTCATCCTCGAAGAGATCGCTATGCACGATGACGACCCAGGCGACGTGGTGCACGACACCTTTGCGCAGACCGTCTTCGGTGACACGCCCCTTGGTCGTCCGATTCTCGGTTCGGTCAACTCGATCGAGACTGTCAGTCGTGACACCGTCCGTCGCTACTACCGGCGGTGGTACAGGCCAGAGCACCTCGTCGTTGCGGCGTCTGGAAACCTCAATCACGCTGCGGTCGTTCGACTCGTCAAGAAGGCATTCGCCGCCGGGGGAGTCGAGCTCATCGGCGAAGCACCAGCATCCGCGGCGGCGCGGCGCGTTCAGCCGCGACCGAAGCCGGGTGGTGGCACCATTGTGATCCCGCGGACGACTGAGCAGGTCAACCTGGTTCTCGGTGTGCCTGGTGTCGACCGCAACGATCCGCGGCGATTCGCGCTCGGCGTTCTGAACAGTGCGCTCGGTGGCGGGATGTCCAGCCGCCTCTTTCAAGAAGTGCGCGAAAAGCGTGGGCTTGCCTACTCGGTCTACTCGTACCAAGCCCAGTACTCCGATGCCGGCCTGTTTGGCGTCTACGCCGGTTGCTTACCGAAGAAGGTCGATGACGTGCTCGACCTCTGTCGCGCCGAGCTGCAGAGGGTTTGCCACCGTGGCGTAACAGCAGAAGAGCTGGAGCGGGGCAAGGGACAGCTGCGTGGGTCGCTGGTTCTGGGTCTGGAGGACACCGGCTCGCGCATGAACCGCATCGGCAAGGGCGAGCTTGTCTACGGTGAGCTGCTCTCGATCGGCGAGGTGCTGAGTCGCATCGAGGCGGTCACTCTCGACGACGTACGCGACGTTGCATCCGAAGTTCTTGATGTCGCACCGACCCTGGCGGTGATCGGACCATTCGACGCCGATCGTGACTTCTCCGGAGCCGTCGCGTCGTGAGCGTGACCAAGATCGCCGTGATCGGGGCAGCCGGCCGTATGGGGCAGCAGACCTGCCAGGCAGTCGCTGGGGCGGACGACCTCGAGCTCGTCGCCGAGATCGGTCGGGACGGTTCGATCGACGATGCCGCGACGCGCGGTGCCCAGGTTGTCGTTGACTTCACTCGCCCTGACGTCGTGATGGGCAATCTCGAGCGAACCCTTTCCCTTGGTATGCACGCCGTCATCGGGACCAGTGGATTCGACGACGAGCGACTCGGGTTGGTGCAGGCGATGGCCGAGAGGTCATCAGGGCTCGGCATCGTGGTTGCCCCCAACTTCGCCATCGGTGCCGTCTTGCTGATGCGATTCGCGCGTGAGGCGGCAGCACACTTCACCTCCGTCGAGATCGTCGAGACGCACCATCCCGACAAGGTCGACGCGCCCAGCGGCACGGCGGTGCACACCGCCCAGCTGATCGCCAAGGCCCGTTCGGCCGCAGCCACCGCAACCCCACCCGATGCCACCTCGACGGCGTTGCCGGGTGCCCGCGGCGCCAGCGTCGAGGGAATCCCGGTGCACTCGATCCGGCTACGCGGAGCGGTGGCGCACGAAGAGGTGATCTTCGGAAACTCCGGCGAGATTCTCACGCTGCGGCACGACTCGCTGGACCGCGCCGGCTTCATGCCCGGCGTCCTGCTCGCCATCCGCCAGGTACCGAGCCGGCCAGGGCTTACCGTTGGGCTCGAGTCGCTGCTGGGCTTACCCGGCGCCCCGTAACGGGTTGCCAGGTGAACGCTCGGATCGTCTCGTGGGTGCTTGCGGCACTCTGCGGGTTCTACCTGCTCTTCATCGCACAGCGGTCGTGGGTGTTCATCAGCTCTGGCGAGCCGATCGCGGTGGTCCTCGGCGTTGCCTTGATCGCGATCCCGATCATCGGAGTTTGGGTGGTCGTTCGTGAGTTGCAGTTCGGTGCCAGGACAGCCGAGCTTGGCCGCAGCCTCGCAGCCGCCGGTGGTCTTCCGGAGGACGACCTACCTCGATCTCCCGGTGGCCGCATCGATCGTGCGGCGGCCGATGTTCGCTTCGCCGAGCGCCAGCAAGAGGTCGAAGCCGACCCAGCGGATTGGGGTGCCTGGTTCCGGTTGGCGGTCGCCTACGACGACGCCGGTGACCGGCGCAGAGCACGTGCGGCGATGCGGACAGCGATCGAGCGATACGACGCCGCCTAGTCGTTTTTACGCCCTAAGGAGCCGGCGTCGCGCCACCAACGCTCGATCGCCAGCGAGGCCATGTCGAAGGGTTCGGGACGACCGAGGAAGTCCATGTTGCGACGACGCACCGGGGTCGCGATCGGACCGACATCGCGGACCGTGATCACGACGCGATCTCCGTCGGCGTCCGGATTGTGTCCCCGGGGGGCGGTCGAGACGTCGGTCACCAACCGCCAAGGGTAGACCGCCATGTCACGCATCGTCAGGATGCGAACGCCTGCGTCGTTGACGTAGACGCCGATGGCAAAGAAGCGAGTGACGACTATGGCGCAGCCTGCGGCGAGCAGGCCGATTGCGATGCCGTAGACGAGCCTGTTCACCAGCGGTCCGGGGCTGAGCAGGATCGAGAAGGCCAAGAAGGCCGGTGCGGTGGTGAGCAGCACCCCGAACAGCGCCAGGAACACCCGGAGTGGACCGGGGCGGTAAGGACGGATCCAGGTGACTTGACGGTACGCCTTGCCGACCTCGGTTTTGGGGCGATCTGGCCAGAACTTCCAGCCGGCGTACCAGTGACTCATAACCTCATCCTGCCGTTCATCCCGCGATCAGGCGCACCAGGGCAGCGACGGCGGCCGCTCCGACGACCACCACGAGGAAGGGTGCCCGGAGCAGCAGGGCTCCGACGGCAAACAACAGGCCTGCGGCTCTGGCGTCCAGGACGAGCGCTTGACCGTCTCCGAAGACCTGAACTGCTGTCAGGGCAGCGAGCAGCGCGACCGGCGTAAGTAGGGCGATGCGCGTGACGCGGGGTCGCTCGAGGACCCGTTGCGGAACGAAGTAGCCGGAGGCCTTGAGTGCGTATCCTCCAACAGCGACGGCGACGATCGCCCACCAGAGCTCACTCACGAGAACCGTCCGGTGCCGTCGGTTGTTCAGGTGTGGGCCGCGGCTCAGGCCACGCGATCGTGAGCGCAACAGCAGCCGCGGCCAGAACGGGGAGGCCAGGGGGCAGCAGCGGCGTCAACACCAAGGCAAGGGCGGCAGCACCCGCCGCGACTGTGCGCGTGGTGGCAGTAGTCAGCTGTGGCCAGAGCAGGGCAAGGAAGGCGGCGCCCACCGCCGCGTCGAGCCCGATCACCCTTGGGTCGGAGACCTGTTCAACTGCGAGGGCACCAGCCAGGGTGGCAACGTTCCAGCAGAGGAAGACCGCCGCTCCCGTCGTCCAGAACCCGGTGCGGGCGAGTTGCTGGTTCGGCTGGGAGATAGCAACGGCGGTTGATTCGTCAATGGTCAGTTGCGCGGCGAGGAGCCGTCGCCAGCCTCGTGGCTGCAACAACGGAGCTAGCCGAAGACCGTAGAAGGCGTTGCGTGAACCGAGGGCCAGGGCCGCTGCTGCACCAGAGGCCGCAGCACCTCCGGCGCCGACCACCCCGACGAGCGCGAACTGTGATGCGCCGGTGAAGACGAAGAGGCTCAGTGCCATCGCCTGTGCGATGCTGAATCCGTTGACAACGGCGAGCGCGCCGAAGCCCAGCCCGTAGGCGCCGACCGCCACACCGACCCCCCATGACTGGGTGCGAACTGATCGGTGCACGACTGTCATGAAACGGAAGGCTCGAGCAGGGTCCCGAGTCGCACCTGGCGAAGTTGAATCGCTTTGGGGTCGTCCTCGTCGGTAGCCAGCGTCCGGTGCGCACCGTCCGCCGCCCATCCGGCTGACTCCAGAAAGCGGCGCGACAGGTCGTCGCCGATGGCGAGCCACACCACTGCCTCACGCTCTCCGGCCGTTGTGGCGGTCTGCAAGGCCGCAGTGAGCAGCCGTGACCCGTGGCCCCGTCCCCGATGCGCTGGGTCGATGGTGAAGACGAGCAGCTCTAGGCAGCTCAGCGGGTCGAGGTCGGGGTCGGACGCCGGTGCCAGCGCTGCCGCCCCCACAACAATCTCGGGTCCGTTTGGCGCCTCGAGAGCCACCCACGTGTGGTGTCGGTCGGTCGGCGGCGCCATCACTGCCCTCTCCCAGGAACGTTCCATGAGATCGGCGTCCGGCGGCGGGGGCAGCCCGAGTTCGGTGCTCGCGTGCAACCAACTGCGTCGTTGCACGCCGGCGAACCCGCCGGCGTCGATGAGGCGGGCAGCGCGCACGAACACGTCGGCCATGACTGCATCCTCGCAGGGGAGGGTGCGAAGTTGCAGGTCGCGGTGGCCCTAGGGTTCTCGTATGCGCGTGGTGGTTATTGGCGTCGGTGTGATGGGGC
>JBBQAL010000194.1:0-2022 GCA_038316135.1 Candidatus Nanopelagicales bacterium
AGCAGCGCATCCCGGGCCCGCACGGCGGTCGCCCGGCCGTCGGCCCAGCCCGCGAGCGCGAGCAGGCTCGCGAGCTGGTCGCACCGCAGGGCGGCGCGCTCGTTCGGTTCGAGCCGCTCTGGGGCCCAGTCGCTTTCGTCGAGAACGCTCGCGTCGGCTTCGACCACGAGGTCTCCTTGCAGGGTGCAGCGCAGCACCACTCCGGACGGCCAGTGCGGCAGTACCGGACCGAGCGGAAGGTGGAGCACGTCCATCTCCAGCCCGTCCCGGTCGTGGCCCCCCTCGGCGAGTGGGATGCCGCTGGGCGCCATCTCCATGTCCATGTCCATCTCGCCGTCGCCGTTGCTCATGTCCATCTCCTCGTCACCGGAGTCGCTGGCCATGTCCATCTCGCCGCCGCCGTCGCCCATGTCCATCTCGCCGTCGCCGTCGTCACCGGAGGAGTCTGCGTCGGCTCCTGATCGCTCGCGCGCATCGCGCACCTGGTGATCGGTGTCGAGCAGCTCAGCCGCCACCGAGTCGAGTGCCTCTCGCACAGTCGCAACGTCGGCGTGGCCGTCCACGGCGGTTCGCGCCCGTGGGCCGGGCAGCTGGTTCCAGACCGCCTCGATCCGCTCCGACAGCTGGGGGCGGGGCGTCCCCGCGAGCACGAGGGCGTCGGCGTCCGCCGGAGACAGCGCCGGCCGCCAACCGCGGCGGCCGATCTCCCGTTCGATCGCTACGCGCGTGCGCCACGTGCCGGGTGACTCGACGACCAGCACGTGGGTGGCCTCGACGGCGAAGGAGCCCAGCCGCTGCCTCAGGCCCACCGCAGGGCCCCTTCGCGCCAGGCCCAGACGACGGCAAGCAGCAACGCGCCGAGAAAGGCGAACATCTCGATCACCGCCGACGCGCCGACGTCGGCCACCACGACCGCCCACGGGTACATGAAGAGCATCTCGACGTCGAAGGCCAGGAAGACGAGCGTGGCCAGGTACCAACGGGCGTGGTATCTCGACAGGGCGTGCTCCTGGGGACGCCAGCCCGACTGGAAGGGCAGGGAGCGCAGTGGCTCGGCCGAAACCGCGGTCATCCGGTGCAGCCCCCAGAGACCGCCGAGGCTGACCGCTGCGACGATGATGACCACGAGCGGGGCGAGGTACACGGTGGATCTCCAGACAGGGTCGAGGGTCAGAACAGGCGAAAACGGTGACCGGTCATGTCTGCGACCCACCGCGGCTATGCAGCAGGGTCACCGGCTCGGGTCGAACGAGCGCAGCCGCAGGCTGTTGCTCACGACGAACACCGAGCTGAACGCCATGGCGGCGCCGGCGATCAGGGGGCTCAGCAACCCGAGCGCCGCGAGCGGGAGCGCCGCCACGTTGTAGGCGAAGGCCCAGAACAGGTTGCCCTTGATCGTGCCCAGGGTCGAGCGGGCGAGACGGATCGCATCGGGGGCAGACCGTAGGTCACCGCTGACCAGGGTCAGGTCGGAGGCCTCGATGGCGACGTCGGTACCGGTGCCCATGGCCAGGCCGAGGTCGGCCTGGGCCAGCGCCGCTGCGTCGTTGACACCGTCGCCGACCATCGCGACGATCGACCCCTCGCCCTGCAGCCGCTTGACCACGTCGACCTTCTCGGCCGGCAGCACCTCGGCGATGACGTCTTCGCTGCGGATCCCGACCTGTTCGGCGACGGCCCTGGCCGCGCCGGCGTTGTCACCGGTGAGCAGGATCGGTCGCAGCCCGAGCTGCCTCAGCTGTGCGATTGCCTCGGCCGAGCTGTCCTTGATGGTGTCGGCCACCACGACGACCGCGCGGATCACGCCGTCCCAGGCGACCCAGACCGGCGTCTGTCCGCGCTGCTCAGCGGCATCCGCGACCGCCTGCAAGCGCTCCGGCGCCACCAGAGACGGCTGCGAGGTCAGCCACGTGAGGCGGCCCGCGAGCGTGGCGTGGCCGGCCACGACGCCCGAGACGCCCTGCCCACCATGGGACACGAAGTCGGACACCGGCTGGGCCGGGCTGCCGTGGCGGCCCGCGT
>JBBQAL010000007.1:0-51427 GCA_038316135.1 Candidatus Nanopelagicales bacterium
GAGGTCAGGACAGCGGGCGGCTTCGTTCGGCGTCGAAGAACGGCCGCAGTGACGCCTTCACGGGTACGCGGGTGCCGGCGATGTCCACCTCGAAACTTCCACCGTTAATGTCAGCAGCGGTGAACCCGGCCTCGCGCTCGACATCGGCGATCCCACAGGCGGCACCCAGCGAGTACCCGAAGGCACCAACCCGGAGCGACCCCACAGGATCTCCATCGATGAAGATTGGCTCAGCGCCGACTAGGTCGAGGTCTGGTGTCTCAAGGAGGACGTTGACCAGTCGCTTCTTTAGCGGCCCGCTCTCCTTTTGCTTCAGCAGCGCCTCGCGTCCGACGAAGCCACCTGGCTTGTCCCAGGCAACCGCGAATCCGAGGCCGGCCTCCAGCGGTGTGTCCGTCGAGTCAATGTCGTGGCCCATGTCGCGGTATGCCTTCTCCATGCGCATCGACGACAGTGCGCCAACCCCGGTGGGCTTGAACCCAAGGTCGTCACCGGCCGCCCGGATCTGGTCGTAGAGCGTTGCCCCGAACTCGGTAGGGATGAGCAGGTCCCAGCCGAGCTCACCGACATAGGTGACGCGCAGCGCCCAGAGCGGCGTGTAGCCGAGCTCGACCTTCTGCGCGGTGAGGTACGGGAACGCCTCGTTCGACCAGTCATTCGGGCTGAGCCGCTGCAGCAGCTCACGAGAACGTGGCCCCTGCACGGTGAGCAGTCCCAACCCGCTGGTGACGTCGGTGACGGTGAGGAACTCCCCCTCGTCGGTGTGCCGGCGAATCCACGCTGGCAGCCGTCGGTGAACGTTGTCAGCGCTGATGACCAGGAACAAGTCGTCGGCCTGACGCGTCACGGTGACGTCAGCGATGATGCCGCCCCGCTCATCGAGCCACTGGGTGTAGACGATTCGTCCGACCTCGGTGTCGATGTCGTTGGCGCACACCCGGTTCAGCACCTGCCTTGCGTGCGGACCCTGGACTAAGTAGTTCGACATCATCGTCATGTCGATTGCGCCGACGTTCTGGCGAGCGTTGAGGTGCTCGTCACGGGTGCGCTCAAACGCCTCGCCGCGCTTGTACCCCCACTCGACCTCAGGGGTTGCGCCCGGGCCGCTAAAGAACTCCGGGTACTCCCACCCGTTGGACGCCACCATGTACGCGCCGTCGGCCAGGTGCTGCTCGTGGAACGGCCCGCGCCGAACGTTGCGGCCCTCCTTCGGCATGGCGTTGGGCCACGACAGGTCGTTGAGCAAGAAGCCAAGACGCTCGACGGTCCGCTCCTTGCGGAACAACCTCGTCGCCTGGAACTCGTGAGTGCGATCAACGGCAACTTCGGTGAGGTCGATCGGCGGATACTCCTCGATCAACCACTGGGCCATGACGTGTCCAAGCCCGCCACCCATGAGGATGCCGACGGAGTTCAGGCCGCAGGCGAGGTAGAGCCCGTCCACCTCGGGCGACTCGCCCAGCATCGGCGAGATGTCGTCGGTGAAGCTCTCCGGTCCGCAGAAGAGGGTGCGGATACCGGCGTCCTCCAGAGCGGGGAAGCGCTTCATCGCCTTCTCCAGGAACGGCGAGAGCCGGTCCCAGTCGGGGGGCAGCACAGCGAACGCCGACTCCTTGGGAGTGCCGTCCAACGACCACGCCGCACCGACCGGCTCGAACATGCCGACGAGCAGGCCGCCGCCCTCTTCGCGATAGTAGCCGTAGGCCTCGGGGTCTTCGATGACTGGCACGTTCTCGGGGGTGACGCCGGCAATCGGCTCGGTGAGCAAGTAGTAGTGCTCAGCAGCCTGCAACGGAACGGTGACCCCGGCCTTCGCCGCAAGCTCGCGGCCCCACAGACCCGAAGCCAGCACGACCTTCTCGCACTCGATGGTGCCGCGCTCGGTGACGACACCGATAACGCGATGGTCCTGGACGACGAAGTCGATGACCTCGGTGTTCTCAAAGATCTGGGCGCCCTTCATCTTGGCGCCCTTCGCCATCGACATGGTCACGTCGACGGGGTTGGCACGGCCCTCGTCCGGGGTCCAGAACCCGTGGATGACATCGTCCACCTGCATCAGCGGGACGATGTCGAGAATCTCGGCCGGCGACAGGATCTGCTTCTCCATGCCGATCGACCGCATGTACGCGGTCTCCCGCCGGTACGCCTCGTCGCGGCGCTCGGTGGTGGCCAGCTGCAGATAGCCGACGTCTTTGAAGCCCGTCGACAGGCCGGTCTCCTCTTCCAATTTGTTGTAAAGGTCGCGCGAGTACCGCGCCATCCACAGCGGGTCCTCCGAGGCGCCGCCGGAGACCACCTCGCCGGCGGCATGCCAGGTGGTGCCGGATGTGAGCTGCTTGCGCTCCAGGAGCACGACGTCCGTGGCGCCCATCGTCGCCAGGTGGTACGCGATCGAGGTGCCGATCACGCCCCCACCGACAACGACGTACTGCGCCCGGGACGGCAGATCTGAGCTGCTCTGGGTGTCGGCAGCCTTTGCTGCCGCTGGGTTGATATCTGCGAAGTCGAGAGACATGGCGTCAGCCTGTCATGTGTTGGTTCGCTGGTCGACCGTTCAGTGAAATCGAGGGTAAAGATTCCGCATCATTGCCTGGACCGGCGCTCAGCAAGCCGCTCCCGGCTCGGGCGTTTGGGGGCCTTGTCGGAACTCGGTGACGAAGTCGTCGAGGCGCGGGTCGTCAACGCCGTCGAGCTCCAGTTGGTTGTTCCAGGCGGTTGCTACCACCGGGGCTGACTGGTCCGGGTAAGGCGACAGAAGGGTGTAGTTCTCCGTCAGCCGACTCTTCAGGCTGTTGACATCTCCATCACTGAGGGCAGGGTCATACGTGATCCACACCGCCCCGTGCTCAAGGGAGTGGACGGCCTTCTCGCTGGAGATTTCCTGATCGTAGAATCCACAGGTCTGCGGAGTCGGATCGTGTTGACCCCCCACCGGCGGCGACTCGGTGTAGTCGACGAGATCGGAGGTGTGCTGCTCGGGCTGGTAGTTATAGACCTTCACCTGATCGAGAGCCCCAGGCGTCGGGTCCTCGGTTCCGGCCTGTACGGCCCACACCACACCGCCAACGGCAAGCACGACGGCGATCACGAGGCCGGCGGTAAGCAGGGCGTTCGATCGGCGCGACCGGCTCGTGTCTTCTTTGCGCATTTGCGCAACCTTCTTCTCGCGCTCGTCGCGCCGGCGCTGGGCATTCGACCCCATCATCACTCCTGAAGTGTGCTTCGTGTCTCGATGACCTTAGCCCCCACTGAACTGGGATGCCGCACCAGTTGCCTTCCCCGGCATCACCCCGGGAGGCGCACCTTGCGCGTCGTGGCCACCAGCTTGAACCCCAGCGACACATAGAGCCGTCGAGCCGGATTGCCTTCGGTGACGGCCAGCGACACCGAAGACTCCCCGGCCGCCTGACAATGACCGAGCGCGCGGATCAGGAGCGCGCGCCCCAATCCGGCATAGCGCCGATCCGGATCTCGACAAAGGTCGGTAACCCAAGGCCCCCCGGTGGGCGAGACCCCGGGAACGCGGTTGACCATGATCAATCCCACCAGCCGATCGCCGTCGAACGCCAGCGCGCTCATCTGCATGAGGGCCCCGAGCCGATGACCGTCCAGCGCCTCTCTGATGTCGCGCACGATGTCGTCATCACTGCCGAGCTCTTCATCGGGATGGCCGGGAGGGTAGGCCGACCGAACGAGGCCGATGACCTCGCGTGGAACCTCACTCTCGACGGTCAGCGGACGAATGTCGTAGGCATCCGTCGGGAATGAGTCGGGTGACTGCCCGTCTTGAGGGGCAACGTCGACGGTCATCAGGGAGAAGTGTCGCGTGGGAAAAGCGCCGCGCTCGACCAGTGCCGAGGCAAGCGCATCGTCGGTCGTGGTGAGGTTCCATCCAACCAAATCGCTCATGATCGCCTCGACGACGAGATCCAGATCCGCCTTCACCACGAAAAGCTCGGCCGAGGGCGGGTCCGATTCATATCGGTTGTACTGACCGAGCAGATTGCCACCGCGCATCAACTGCTCTATGTGCTGCGCGCTGTCATCGGCCCTGTCCATGTTCCCTGTCCTATCGCGTCGGGCCTCAGCGCGCTATCGCAAATCACAACGAGTCGGGCCGACCGAAGTGCAACCCGCACCCGCTGATAGCCTCCCGAAGTCCCCGCCCCCGTAGCTCAGGGGATAGAGCATCGGCCTCCGGAGCCGTGTGCGCAGGTTCGAATCCTGCCGGGGGCACCGTGTGATCTCACGGCGCGGTCATGACAAGAACCAGGATGAATCGGCAGGGTGTCAGGGCGACAACGGCGTGACGCTCGCTTGGCGCGAGGTACACCACGTCGCCGGCGGTCAGCTCATGACGCACACCGGCCACCGTGAATGCAAGATCTCCCTCGACCACCTGAATCACCGCGGGACGAGGGGCAGAGTGGTCGGTGAGCTCCTGCCCGGCGTCCATCGAAAAGGCCACTACCCGAGCCGCGTCGTTGCTGACCACCGTTCGTGAGGTCGTGGCATCGGACGAGAGGGGAAGGTCAAGATGCAGATTCCCGATCACGAGCGAATCCGTTGTCGCCGACTTCGTCATGGTGACCTCCTGGTCATTGACCTACGCGGAAAGTGACAGCCTCAACTCGTCGGGGGATCCGTAGCGAGTCCAGTCGGCAGCTGTTCTGACGTGAACACCGCCGCGTCCCACGACCTGCCAACGATCCCCATCCCCGACCATGGCAGTCTGCTCATCGACGCCCACCAGTAGGTCGTCGGTGGGCACCGTCCGCATCATGTGGTCAACGAGACCCGGTGCGAATCGGTCCAACATGTCCCAGTGCGGCCCGAGCCACGCGCGCGGAAAGAGCTCGAGGCCCTGCCGCCAGAGGTCGGGCGAGAAGCTCTCGACACTGCTGTCGGGGGCCTTGCGTCCCAGGCAGGCCATGCCCGCACTGCACCCGATGTACCCCATGCCTCGGTCCAGCCCATTGATGATGGCTCGCCACAAGGCAGTTCCCTTGAGTGAAGCGGCGAGGTAGGCGGGGTTACCCCCGGAGAAGTAGACCAGCGACGCCGACTCCACCCGCTCAGCCATCATTCGGTCATCGGCATCAGTCCGGTCCCGCACCTCGAGAAGCTCTGCGGTGACCTCTGCCTCGGCGAAGTGAGCCAGGCCTGTCTGCGCCCATCCGCTGAAGACCTCGTCCCCCTCCGGCGCGGACGCGGTGGGCACCACAAGCACCCGACCGTCGCCAGTCACTCGATCGAGCAACCAGGCGTCGACCTCGTGGGACCACGGTTGGAACTCTCCTGAACCGAGTAGTCCGAACCAGCCGCTCATTCACTCTTCCGTTCCGCGCATCGAAAGGACTCCCGGGCCAACGCTCGGCGCCAACTATCGGCACCAAATGCCGCGGCCAATCCAGCTATCTGACTCTTATGCTCCATGATCGCCGCCACCTTCAACTCGAGGAGGTCACCATCGAGCCGCAGGTCGAGGTGCATCTCGACATCATCGACGATTGGCGGCTCAGCGCCATCTCGAAACGCGCCAAGCGACTCCAGGTGAGGTAAGAACTCCTCGCCCCATTCGCGTGAGTAGACGGCGTAATAGAGCCCGGCTCCCGCTGGTGCGTGCCGGCGGAAGGACTCTGTCGTCCAACAACTCACCGACTTGTGTCCCTCGTGGTTGGTGATGCCATCTGGCCCGAAGGTCAACACCGTGTCTGGCACGACTCGCGCCATGATGGCGTCGACCGCAACTGCGCCTTCGTCCGACAGCGTGGTGTGCCAGTCGACGTCGGCCAGATCAAGGAAGATGTGTTCTTGCACGCCCAGCATGGAAAGGCATCTCTGCAGTTCCGCTGCCCGCACCTCGCCCAGCTCATCAGGCGGCCACCGCTCGGGGTCGAGCGAACCTCCTTCCCCTCGGGTCGCCGTGACGCATACGACCCGAGAGCCAGCGGCGGCGGCTTGGGCCATCAACCCAGACGACAGGTATGCCTCGTCGTCGGGGTGGGCCCAGACCCCGAGAACGGTTCCCAGTGCGGCGCCAGGCGCGATAGTCACCCAAGAAACGTACCGCCGCACCGTGCGAGACGGTAGGGATCGATCAAGGTAGGCGTCCGCGGCGTCGACATCTGAACTGACCTCGACGACTCGACCTCTGGATCCGCAATGCATCCACCCGATGACTCCCCATGCTGGGCTGGCACGTGGGCGCCGGTGGCCCCCCTCGTCGACCTCTGGGCCCAGAGCGCCCTCGCGCGCACCGCCGCTGGACTGCCGTCTCCACATCCCTGGCGGATGGGTGACGACACCGGATCGCACCCCTCGCTTCTTTGGGTTGCGGCTCGCGAAGCAGCGCCGAACACCGATCCTGACGATAGCCAGAACAACGTCGCAGTGTTCGTGCAGACGGCACCTCCGCCATCACTCCCGCTGGGAGACGCCGATCCGCACGTCGACTTCCTCAACGACGCTGCGATGGCGTTCGCCGCCATGACAGAAGATCAACGCCCGGCCTTGCCGGGCCTAGGGCTCAGGGCTTTTAAGCCGACTGACCAAGGCGTACGGCGTTGGGTCGGAGGCATGGCGCAGCTGGTTGGCGCTTGGCTGCCTGGCCTGGCCATTCTGCCGCGGCGCCCCGGTGACATCGATGATCCCGGCACAGACTGGGAGACCGAGTCGTTGGCGTTTGCGTCGCGACACTCTGTTCATGCAGCCGATATCCGATTCGCGTCCGACGTTCTGGCACCGCACGTGATGGCACTGATCTTGGATCAAGTCCCCGATGGCGCCGCGGTGACGCTTGCTGGGAATGCCATCCATGTTTGGTGGGAGTACACCGAACAGACTCGGGCGGCGTCAGGAAGGGCAGCTCGTACAGTCGCGACTGCGCTCGAGATCCGCGATGCCCTGCCATCGTTCGTCCTGGCGGCGTACCCCGACCACTCCGACCAGGTGGAACACCGCCTCGCCGAGCGTGTCGCGCAGGCCGCCGCCTACCAGGCCGCACGTACGGCAGGTCGCAGCGTGGATCCAACACTCCAGCGCATCTACGCACAGGCGCAAGCCGAGTACAAACGTAAGATTTAGTGCGCGTAGCAATCACGGTGGCCGGTCGATATCCGATCGACGCCGCGCTGTGCTTTCGGCACTATGGGCGGGTGAATCGTGGCCCCGAGACACCCGCCCGGATCGTCCGAGACCGCCGAGACCCGGAGGCGGTCGAACGCCTGCTCCGATTGCTTCCGGAGTGGTTCGGAATTGAGGACGCCACTCGCCAGTACGTCGAGGACGCACGAGCCAAGCCCAATTATCTCGCTGTCGATCCTTCGTCCGGTGATGTGGTTGGAGTCCTTCTCACCACAGTGCACAACCCGCTGTCGGCCGAGATCCACCTGATGGCCGTAGCACCTGAGTTCCACCGTCGAGGCATCGGGCGGGCGTTGGTTGATGCCGCCGAGTCCGACATGCGGGCCGGTGGGATTCAGCTCTCACAGGTGAAGACCCTGGGGCCTTCTCGCCCCGACGAGGGATACGCCAAGACGACGCAGTTCTACCGGGCAATGGGATACATCCCCCTGGAGGAGATCCACGGACTCTGGGGGGCGAATCCCTGCCTCATCCTCGTCAAGCAACTGTGAAGGCTGTCGCACACCTGTGGTGACTCGTCGGCATGAGTGGGGGGCGACTGCCATCGCCTCCAGTGATGATCGGGAATCCCGTGAAGACGGCCGGAGTTGACACCTCGCAGGTAACCAAGCGGCGAAGGGAACCCATGACGGGCATCACGGTCGATCAGCTCTGGCGCTACCCGGTGAAGTCGCTGCGGGGCGAGCAGCTGGAGAGTGCGGTTCTAACGAAGGACGGCGTCGCCGGCGATCGCGTCGTCCATGTTGCGGGTCCCAAAGGGCCTTTGACGGGCCGCACCCGACATGGCTTGCTGAGCTTGCAGGCAACCACCGGCGCTGACGGAGATCCAGCGGTCGATGGGCACCCTTGGAGGTCGCCGGAAGCGGCCGCCCTTGTCGTGGCGCGCGCGGGTGCTGACGCCAGACTGGTCGCCGATCAAAGTACTGATCGCTTCGACGTGCTCAATCTCCTTGTCGCCACCGATGCTGCCGTGGCGGCCTGGGGTCACGATGTGCGCCGACTACGTCCCAACCTCGTGCTTGCAGGGCTCACCGGGTCGGATGAGCGGGATCTTGAGGGCTGGGTGTTGGCCATCGGATCCGTGCGCATCGGCCTCCACTCGGTTCGTGGCCGATGCATCGTCACCAGCATCGACCCCGAGAGCGGGGAGCAAGACCTCGACGTGTTCCGCCGCATCCGGACGGACTTCGGTGGAGTGCTTGCGCTGAACTCCTGGGTGATCGCCGGCGGCGAGGTCCACGTCGGCGACCCCGTCGAGTTCCTACGGCTCGATGCCGAGCCCGAGCACATCGGTGGGTGGATTGTCGGAGCCCCCTATCCGCACGCCGATTCGGCTCGCGCGCGGTGATCCGACACATCAGGCGGAGCGATTGTCGCTGGCCGCTCGGCGGCGGTTTCGCTTGGTTCTGCGGTGAATCGGCCCTCGGCGTGGATGCGCTGCGCAGCGAGCCGATGGTGACAGCACAGTGCGATCGGGCACAATCTCCCCATGGGGAGCTTTCGAGATGCATTAGGCGACATGCCGATTCCGATTCGCTTTTCCGTCGTTGGTGCGCTTGTGCTCGGCGTTCCCGGCGCCGTTGCGGGTCTGGTCATCGGCTTGTTCGTGCATGCACCCACTGCGTGGGCGGCCACCGTCGAAGTCGGATTGCCCACGGCCGTACTAGGTGGGGTGTTCGGGCTCGCTGTTGGCTCGGTCATGTATGCAGTTCGGCGATTGCGGGACAGATCCGTAGCGTAGGCACGCCAGTGGCTCAGGAATACCGCCGCTAGATGGAGAGGTCAATCATCGGATTGGTGAACGTCGGGTCGGCGGTATGGCGAGGCTGTCGCACGATCTTCCCAAGACATGTGCGTCAAGATTGATGCTTTTGCGACTTAGGGGTGTGCTCGCTACGTCAACTGCGAATCGGGCCAGATCCACCGGGACAGCCGAGCGGGTACGCCACGATGATCTCCTTCAAAGGTGGCAGCAAGGACGAAACCCGCACGCTGCGCAACGGCCTCGCTCGCCACGTTCCCTTCAACTGTCACCAGCGCCACGCTTGCTCGTCCTGCGCCAGCCGCCCACATGCACAATGCTCGAGCCACCTCCGTCGCAACTCCGCGTCCACGAACGGACGGCAGGAGGACGAAGAAGATTTCGGGAACTTCGTCCATCAGCCGAGTGACCCCGCAGGTGCCAAGGCGGTCCTGGCCGCTCCAGATGACATACCGCTGAGCGGATCCCTGCGTGGCCAGAGCCTCGGACCGAGCAACCCATTTTCGCGCGACAACCTCGTCCATGCTTTCGGGGTAGAACGTCCAACGCGTCACGTCGGCGTCCATGGACAGTTCGCTTTCCAGCCGCCAGTCCTCGTCGGCAATGGCCCGAAGAACCAGCGCGCCCGCGACCAAATCGGAAGGGGGTGGCGAGCAAGCCGGGTTCACCTCGCTGATTATGTCGAGTCAGATCATTCACCGCCGGCTACCTCACCCAGAACGGCATGCCACTCGTATTCTGGACCCGTGTCCAGCCACCCTGAAGCCCGATCCCTTAGCGAACAGCTGGCCGAGCGCCCGGTGCTACTCGACGGCGGCCTAGCGACCACTCTTGAGCTCCTCGGTCACGATATCTCAGGGGATCTTTGGTCAGCTCGGCTGTTGCTTGACCAGCCAGAAGCGATCATCGAGGCGCACACAGCCTTCTTCGCCGCGGGCGCCGAGGTCGCGACCACTGCGTCCTACCAGGCGACGTTCGACGGGTTCGCCGCGATCGGCATCGACCGCGCGCAGACGGCCGGCCTGATGAAGAAGAGCGTCTTGCTCGCCCGCGAGGCAGCCAGCCAGGTAGCCGGTAGGTCGACGTGGGTCGCCGCATCCATCGGACCGTACGGCGCGATGCTCGCTGATGGCTCGGAGTACCGCGGTGACTACGGGCTGACAGTCGGCGAGCTGCGCGAGTTCCATCGCGCACGGATCGAGGTGCTGGCTGCAGCAGGGGCCGACATCTTGGCCTTCGAGACTCTGCCGTGCGCGTCGGAGGTCGAAGCGGTCCTGATGGAGGTGGACGAGGCCGGTCTTGAGTGCTGGCTATCGGTGTCGATCAACGGGTCGAAGACCAGAGCTGGCGAACCGCTCGAGGAAGTCTTCGCAATGGCTGCTGACGTTTCCAGTGTCGTCGCTTTGGGCGTCAACTGCTCAACCCCCAGCGATGCAACCGAGGTTGTCAGTCTGGCGGCACGCACCGGTAAGCCCGTCGTCATCTACCCGAACAGCGGCGAAGGGTGGGATGCCGTGGACAGAACATGGATCGCTGCCGAGCACGCTCCACACTTCCCGGTCGAGCGGTGGGTCGCCGAGGGGGCCCGGCTCGTTGGCGGTTGCTGCCGCGTCACGCCCGCCGACATCTCTGCCATGGCCGTCCAACTCGACCACTAAGGTCGGCTGCGTGAAACAAGTCACCATTCGGGTGCGGTGGGCCGACATGGACGCCTACCAGCACGTCAACAACGCCGTGTACCTCAACTACCTCGAGGAAGCCAGGGACACCGTCATGGTGGGCCTCTTCGGCCCCGAGGCACTCGACTTCGTGCTCGCTCATGTCGACATCGACTTCCGCAACGAGGTCACGCAGGACGACGGTGACGTCACCGTGCTGAGCCGCGTCGTCGGGTACGGCACGTCGAGCGTCCGCAGCCGTGAGATCGTCCGAAAACCGGACGGCTCCTTGGCCGCTGAGGGCGGGGCAGTCGTTGTCCCGCGTGACTCGACCACCGGCCGCTCTCGCCCGCTCACCGATGAAGAGATCGCTCTCATCGATGCAGAACTCGCCGCCGATCGGGCGGCAGGCATCAACTTCTAAGACCGTGTTAGTTCACCGGCCCTATAGGGCCGGTGAACTGACACGCTGTTGGCCTGTGACGTCACGCGGCAGATCCCTGGTTCGGGAAGGCCAGAAGCCCCTCGACGCCCCGCTTGGCAATCTCGTTGCCGATGATGAGCCGCTGAATCTCTGAAGTGCCTTCCCATACACGGTCGACGCGCAATTCGCGGTAGAGCCTCTCGACGGCGAAGTCACGCATGTAGCCGCGTCCACCGTGGATCTGCACAGCCTTGTCGACGACGCGGCCAGCAGCTTCTGAAGCGGCCAACTTCACGACGGCCGCCTTGGCGTGCAGGGTCTTGCGGTCCAGCTGACCAGAGTCGATTTCGCACCCGACCTGGTAGACCAAGGTCCGCGCCCCGGTGGTGTCGACGATCATGTCGGCCAGCATCGCCTGAATCAGCTGGTGGCTGATCAGCGGTCCGCCGCCCTGGATCCGGCTTGTCGCAAAGTCGACGGACTCCTCGATCGCCCGGGTGGCCGCGCCGACTGTGCGCGCACCGATCATCAGGCGCTCCTCGACGAACCAGTCACGGATGAGGTCATACCCCTGACCGATCTCGCCGAGAACCTGTTCGGGACCGACCTCGACGTTGTCGTAGACGAACTCTGGGTGCTCGTACACAAAGGTGTGCGTGTACTTCGGTGTGCGGCTGATCGACAGACCGGGCGCGTCCCGGTCAACGATGAACAGCGTCGGCAGGTCGTCCACCCACGCGAGCGTCAAGATGAAGTCCGCCACGTCACCTACGGTCACGAACCACTTTTCGCCGTTGATGATGAACTTGTCACCCTGTTGCTTGGCCGTTGTCGCCATCGCCAGCGGATCCGACCCGGCGAACTCCTCGGTGACGGCAATGGCGTCGCGCTTCTCGCCTCGAATCCCTGGCAGCAGGTAGCGCTCGCGCTGTTCGGGCGTACAGGCCTTTAGTGCGTTCGCCGGACGCCACACGGTGTCCCACAGCGCGTTCGTCAGCCGACCGAGACCCTCGTGGTAGAGGATCTGCTCCATGGTCGTGAGGTCGGCGCCTCCCCATTCACGAGGCATGTTCACCGCCTGCAGGTCTGCGTCAAGAACCGCCTGTCGGATAGTGGAGTGCGCCTCAGGCGTGAGGCCGTTGTTCATCTCGCACTCAAGCTCGTACGGCTTGATGAAGTCACCGAGTTCGCGAACTCGCGCGATGAGGCGCTGCTGCTCCGGTGTGTAGCTGAAGTCCATGACTGGCTAGTTCCCCTCGGTTTCGTCCTTGGCGTCGCTGACCGCGATCGCCCTGGCATCAAGTGCCACCGCGCCGTTGACGGTGACGAGTAGTGGGTTGACCTCAAGATCGGCAATCTCCGGATGCCCACAGGCGAACCGGGTGATCGCAGCGATCTGACTCGCTGCCGCATCCACGTTGACAGCTGGGCGGCCGCGTACGCCGTCGAGCAGCGCGGACGTGCGGAGTGTCCGGAGAAGGTCGGTTGCTCGCGACGCATCAACCGGAGCCAACGCTGTTGCGACGTCGTCTAGAACTTCGGTGAGGATTCCGCCACCACCCACCATGGCAACAGGTCCGAATCGCTCATCTCTGCGAACGCCAACGATCAGCTCGACGCCCTCGCTGGTGTCGAGCATCTGCTCGATCGTGACCGCCGGTGGGGCGAGCCGATCAACCATGGCCCGGTACTCAAGGCGGAGTTCATCAGCGTCAGCAATCCCGAGCCGCACGCCGCCGACGTCGGTCTTGTGCAGCAGGCCCATGGCTTTCAGGACGACCGGGAACTCGATGGATGAAAACACGTCCTCAAAATCAGCAGCGGATGCCACCAGGTGCGCTTGCGGAAAGTTCACTCCGGCTTCGAGGAGCGCAGCCCGGACCTCCCAGTAGCCGAATGCACCCATGGCCGGTTCGGCCCGCGGAATCTGGTCCAGCCCGACCGGGGTAACGCCTGCCGTCTCACCGAGGGCCAGCATCGCCCCCTCGATCGTCCGGTAGACCGGGACGCCGCGGGCGCGAAGTTCGGTGGCTGCCGGCCCCTGCGGGAACATCGAGTGCACGACCAGGGGGCGCCCGGACGCTGTCACCGCGTCGGCCAGCGCACCTGCTGTCTCCACTTCGAGCTCGGCCAACGCCTCGCCGTACTGCTCGTAACCGCCGAAGTACCCACTCACGACCATCGCGTCGACCTCGCCGCTCGCGAGCACCAATCGCACAACCCGGCCAAAACACGACAAGTCTTGCTCGCCCCCACCAGCCACATCGATCGGATTCACGCTGGTGGCAGCTGCTGGAAGCTCCGCTGCGACCGTTGCCGCGAGCCCTTCGCTGAAATGCACGATGGAGAGATCGAGTGACTCAGCGACGTCTGCTGCGATCGACGCGTGCCCGCCGCCATCAGTGATAATCGCGACTTTGCGGCCGCGGGCGATCGGGCTCTCACGAAGCAGCGCGATGGCATCGACCATTTGTGATGGCGTGTGGACACGAACGATGCCACCAGCCACGCAAGCAGCATCCACGACGTCCGACGACGACACCAGGGAGGCAGTGTGCGAAGACGCCTGACGTGCGGATGCCTCGCTGGCCCCCACTGTCAATAGCACGACTGCCTTGCCGGCATTTCGCGCATCCAGGGCGGCCTGCACAAAGCGCCGGCCGTCGCGGAAGTCCTCGCAGTAGACCGCGATGACCTTGGTGCTCTCGTGTGACACGGTCGCCTCGACCAAGTCGGCGGCGTCGAGATGAGCTTGGTTTCCCAGGCTCGCAAAGCGTGAGAAGCCCAAACCGTAATCGTCGAGCAGTTGGGCCAACTCGAGCGACAGGTTGCCGCTCTGGGAGATGAAGGCAACGTCCCCGGGTTGCAGCGGATTGGATGTCAGCGAGAGCCCGGCTGCCGCGTCCGAGACACCCAGGCAGTTGGGCCCGAGCAGCACAGCACCGGCCGCTCGGACGCGCTCAACAACGGCCTGCTCACGCGCCCGTCCTTCTGGACCGGTCTCACCAAGGCCCGCACTGATCCCCACAATCGCTCGTGCGCCTGCCCCCAGCGCGTCGTCTACGGCGGCCTCGAAAGCTGATGCAGGAACGGCAATCACCGCGAGGTCGGCAGTCAGCCCGGCCCGCACCAGCGACGGTACAGCCGGTCGGTCGAGGACAACGTCGGTGCGGGCGTTGACGAGGTGGACAGGCACTGGGCCAGCGAGCGCGCCCTTCGCCACCCAGTTACCCCACTTGCGGATGTCGTCGCTGGCTCCGATGACAGCGACGCTCTTCGGCGCGAAGAGCGCCTCAAGTGCGGCTGGGTTCGGCACCCCAGGATCGGCTACATCTTGCCGCTCCATCAGCGAGCCACCGCCGCTGACTTCACCGACGTCGGGTAGTGCTCGGCAACGGCAGCTCGCTTCTCCTCCGAGATCGCCGTCGCTGCCTCACGCGGTGAGATCGCCTCGCGACGCGCTCTCGTCAGCAGCTCGAGGGTGAGCGGACGCAGGACGCCAGTGATCTTGGCGAACGATGCCTCTGCTGTCGGCTCGATATCAGCGAACGCCACCCACCACCACCAAGCGTTCGTCCCGACATTCGCCACGAAGTCGGGGACGACGGTGACCCCACGTTCAAGAAGAACGGCCTCGGCCTCTGGCAGGGTCGCGACGTTGGCTGCCTCACAGATGATGCTGGCCTTCACCTGGTCGACGTTGTCGGCGCTGATCACGTAAGACATCGCGGCCGGCACCAGCACATCAGCGGCCGTGCCGAGCCAGTCATCCCCCGGCAGCAGCTCGTCGCCCGGTTGGAGCTGGCTGCGGTCAATGACACCGAACACGTCACGCTTGGCCAACAGGCTCTCGACGTCCAGACCTTCGGAGTTGTAGATCAACCCCTCCTTATCCGAGATGCCAACCACTCGTACCCCAGCAGCAGCCAGATAGCGGGCCGTGGCCCCACCCATGGAGCCAAACCCCTGAACGACGGCGGTCGCCGATGCCGGCTCAAGCCCACGGAAATCAAGGGCAGCCAGGGCGGTCTCGGCAACGCCATAGCCACCCACGAGCTCGCCGAGGCCTACGCCATGCACCGACTTCGAAAAAGCCACCTTGAGACGCTCGTGGGCAGCGTCGGCACCATCGTCGACGAGGCCCAAGGCTGACTCTGCAGATGACCGAATGCCCTCTTCGGCGAACACCTCATCCATCACGTCCTGGCGAACGCCAAAGTCTTCACCGGTGGCGAAGAGCACCTCGATCAACGGCTTCATCGCGCGACCGAAACGCGCGAGGACGTCACGGGCCCGTGGGTCGTAAGGGTCGCAGTCGATGCCGCCCTTGGCTCCACCGAGCGGAATGTAGCGGTCGCCGGGCGTATAGACGACGGCCTCCTTCAACGTCATCGCCTGCGCGAGATCGCGTACCTCATCCAAGGTGACGCCGTCGCGCATGCGCAGGCCACCGCCGGCAACGCCACGGCTGAGGGTGTCGATGACGACGTAACCCTTGATGCCGGTCAGCTCGTCCGTCCAGGTCAGCTCGAGGTAAGAGTCGTGGGTGCTCAACGGGGTGATCCTTCCGGTGGGGGCGTTTCGCTGATGACGAGAACCGTTGGGCCTTGGTGCGATGCCGCCGAGCGCAGCTCGTCAATGAGGATCTCCGGTGTGGCTACATGGACTCCACGGGCTCCGAGTGCCTGGGCCAGAAGTACGAGATCCCGAGGAGGCGCGTCAACGGCGAGCGGCTTCTCGGCCCGCTCGAGCATCTCGGCCCTGATCTCGCCATAGCCGCTGTTGTCGAACACCACGATCGCCATAGAGAGGTGCTCAGCTGCAGCGACAGCGAGCTCGGTGACGGTGAAGAGCAACCCGCCGTCGCCGGTGATGCCGATGATCTGCCGATCCGGTGCCGCCAAGGCAGCGCCAACGGCAACTGGGACGGTGAAGCCCAACGTCCCGAATCCGGTCGGGAAGTGGAAGCTCGAGGCGTGCTTCATGGGCAGCACGCCGATCGTCCCGAAGTAAACACACATCGCGTTGTCAGTGGCGATCACCGCGTTCGGCGAACGCCCGACGTCGATCGCGTCGATCCACGACCGCCAGCGTGCGCCAGCTTTCGCTGACTCAGCCGTCGCCGTCGTGCGGAGGTCCGTCACCCAATCGGGAACACCCTGACGCGAGGTCGACGTCGCCAGTGCGGCGTCCAACTGACCCAGAACGGTCGACGCATCGCCGACGAGCATGGCGTCGGCACTGATGTTGATGTCGGCCATGGACGCATCGACATCGATGCGGACGATGTGCCCTCTTGGCGTGAGCATTCCTTGCCACATGTCGGAGTTGCCGAGCTCTGCTCCGACTACGAGCAGGACGTCGGCGGCGTCAGCTGCAGCGACCACGGATGCAGTGCCCATCCGTGCGCCGAGCGAAAGCGGGTGGTGTTCGTCGATCGATCCTTTGCCGTTGATCGTTGTGGCGACCGGGGCCGACAGCCGCTCGGCAAGTGCAAGCAACTCTGCCCCCGCTCGGCGGGCACCGCCCCCGGCCACGATCATCGGTCGCTCCGCTGCGGCAAGGCGCGCTGCCGCGTCAGCGACCAGGTCAGCTGACGCCGACGTCGGAGGTGCGACTTCCGCGTGAACCAAAGTCGCGTCGCCTACCGCGTCGAGCAGGTCGAGCGGAACCTCGAGGTGGATCGGCCGGGGGCGTCCTGCCGTGAACGACTCAAAGACCTCGGCGACAGCGTCAGCGATCTGCTGGTGCGAGGTGACTCGGATGCAGCGTGCCGCGATGCGGTCCATCGCGCCGGTCTGGTCCTTGGCCTCGTGCAGGTATCCGGCGCCGGGACCGCCGACCGGCAGGTCGAGCGGCATCCCAGGGCTGACGAGCAGCATCGGGATCGAGTCGGAGTAGGCCTGCGCCACAGCCGTGGCGGCGTTGTAGACAGCCGGTCCACTAGTGACGACAGCGACACCGGGACGCCCCGACGTACGTGCGTACCCGTCTGCGGCGTACCCCGCGCCTTGCTCGTGCGTCGTTGCCACCGTGCGGATGCCATACCTGGTGAGCGCATCGAAGACCGACAGGTTGTGCGTGCCGGGGATGCCGAAGACGACACCGACATCGTGAAGGGCAAGCGCGGCGACGACGATCTCACCCCCGGAAACGCCAGCCAAACGCGCAGTTTCGCGGGTCACCACGAGGGTGCCGCTGAGAAGCCGTAGACCTGCTTGCCGAGCCACTGGCCACCATCAACTACGAGAGTGTCGCCGGTGATGTAGGCAGCGTCGTCTGACAGGAGGAAGGCTGCCGAAGTTGCCACCTCTTCCGGGGTCGTGAAGCGCTTGAGTGGCACCGAGTTGGTGAGGCTGGCGCGGTCCTGCTCGGTCGGCCATAGTGCCGCTCCGGCACCTTCTGTGTCGGTGGGACCAGGGGCGATGCAGTTGATCCGGATGCCGTAGCGGGCCCACTCGACAGCCAGCGTGCGCGTCATCGCCTGGACGCCAGCCTTGGCTGCAGCACTGTGCACCACACCCGGGTGTCCGGTCCATGCGTAGGTAGCGATGACATTGAGGATCGAACCCCCGTCCTCCTGCTCCTTGACGATCTGGGCGAACGAGCGCGAACAGTAGAACGTGCCGTTCAGCACGATGTCGACGACGGCTTTGAACCCGCGCGGACTCATCTCTTCTGCCGGCACGACGAAGTTCCCGGCCGCGTTGTTGACCAAGATGTGCAATCCACCGAGCTCTTCCGCGATCGATACGAATGCTTCCTCGACGGCGTTGTGGTCGCGAACGTCGAGCGAGCGAGTCGTGACGCGATCAGTCGCGATCTCGTTCTGCGCCCTGGCGAGCTTGTCGGCGTCGCGTCCGATCAGCGCGAGTGTGGCACCACCCGCCGCAAGGCGGTGTGCGATCCCGAGCCCAATGCCGCTGCCGCCACCAGTGATCACCGCGACCTTGCCGGCGAACTGCTGCGGGTCGACGGCAGCGGTGCTCGTGGAGGGGGTCATGACAGGACTCCGATCGTGGGGGTGGCGGCCAGCCGTCGCGAGATGATCAGACGCTGGATGTCAGACGTGCCTTCTTCGATCTCTTCGAGCTTGGCGTCGCGCATCCACTTCTCGGCGAGGAACTCGCGTGAATAGCCCCAGCCCCCGAGGGTCTGAACCGCCCCCCAGGTGCAGAACATTGCTGCTTCCGACGCCACGAGCTTGGCCTGTGCACAAATCGCTGCAGCATCGAGCCCGGCGTCCAAACGCTTCGCCGCACGCCAGACCAGCAGGCGTGAAGCCTCGACGCGGGTTGCCATGTCGGCCAGTCGAAAGGCGACGGCCTGGTGCTCAATGATCGGCTTGCCGAACTGCGTCCGCTGCTTGGCGTACTCAAGCGCGTACTCAGTGGCTGCCCGTGCCGCACCTGTTGCAGCTGCGCCGAGAATGGCGCGCGAAGCGTCGAAGGTGTGCATCAGACCGTAGAAACCCTGACCTTCCTCGCCGAGCCGGTCTTCGTCGGGGACGAAGACATCGTCGAGGAAGAGCTCAGTGTTGACCAAGGCTCGCTGACCCATCTTCTTCATCGGTTGCCCGAAGGTGAGCCCCTCGACACCCTTGCGCATCATGAAAGCGGTGATGCCCTTGGATCGTTGTGTCGGGTCGGTCTTGGCGAAGACGACATAGAACTCGGCAGACCCGCCGTTGCTGATCCATGTCTTCTGCCCGCGGAGGCGATATCCGCCGTCGACCTTGACCGCCTTCGTCGTCATGGCAGCGGAGTCCGAGCCGACCTCGGGCTCGGTGACCGCCAGCGACGTCATCGGGGTGTCGACCTGCGCCAGTGGCGTGAGCCAGCGCTCCTTCTGCTCCGGCGTGCCAAGCTCCATTACCGGGTGGGCGAAGAAGCCGTTCGACGCGACCAGGTTTCCAATCCCGGGATCCCCGGCGCAGAGTTCTTCTTGCACCAGGCACTGGCTAAACGTGTCGGTGAACCCGCCGCCGCCGTACTCCTCCGGAAGCATGAAGCCGGTCAGGCCGACCTTGGCCGCCTTGTGCCAGATCTCCCAGGGCGTCTCGATGTCGGCTTCGTCTACCTCACGAGCGATTGGCCGAATCTCGCGCATCGCGAAGGTGCGGGTGAGCTCGACGATGGCCTGCTGCTCGTCGGTGAGCGGCAGGAGTTCGGTCGGCAGGTCGCGCAGCATGAGGTCCTCCACGGTCAGGTCTCCTCATCATGCCCGCTATCTGACGCGTCAGTCAAGTCACTGAGGTGAACTTTTCAGCAGATGGAAAGGGCTTTGGCGCCGAAAACTGGCCAGGAACTGACGCGTCAGTTAGTATTCACACATGACCGTTGCCGCAGCAGACGAGGACCGCCGCAAAGCGATTCTGGATGCCGCCGTCTCAGTCGTGGTCGAGCGGGGATACGCCGCGGCCCGGGTCTCCGACATCGCCAAGCGAGCCGGAACCAGTACCGGCACCGTCCACTACTACTTCCCCACCAAGGTGGATGTGCTCGACGCCGCTCTTCAGCACGCGTCCGAGCGATCCCATGCCCGCCACCGCGCCGAGCTGGTCGCACTCACCGAACCGAGCGAACAGCTGCTTCGACTGATCGACCTGCAGATCCCCGACGCCGACGTCGCCGACGAGTGGGCGATCTGGCTGGAGTTCTGGAACGAGGCACGCCGCCGCGACGAGTTGCGCACCCGAAACCACGAGATCTACACCCGCTGGGTCGCGATGATCGAGACGATCGTGCGCAACGGCCAACGTAAAGGTCAGTTCTCCCTCGAAGTCGACCCTGCCGATTTCGCTCTGCGGTTCGCGGGTCTCTTCGACGGACTCGGAATCCAGGTGCTGCTGCAGCCGTCGCTGGAAAACCGCTGGCGGTTGCGCGCCGCGCTGCGTGGAGTGGTCGAGCGCGAGCTGTTGGCCTAGCAGCCGACCCGCCTAAGCCTTCGGGTGCTCGACCAACCTCGACAGATAGAGCGCCTCGCCGAGCGACTCCATCAACGCCAGCTGCGTCTCGAGGTAGTCGACATGCAACTCCTCGTCAGCGAGGATTTGTTCAAAGATGGCGGCACTGGTGATGTCGCCGACCCCTCGCATGTAGGCAGCCCCCGCACGGAGTCGAGCGATCGCCTCGGCCTCGATCTGCATGTCGGCGCGGAACTGCTCGGCAACGGTCGTGCCCACACTGACCGGCGAGAGTCGCTGGTAGTTGGGCAAGCCGTCGAGGAAGAGGATGCGGTCCGTCAATGCCTCGGCATGCTTCATTTCATCGATCGATTCGTGCCGCGTGTAGGCAGCGAGCGTCGTGAAGCCCCAGTTTTCTTGCATCTTGGCGTGGAGGAAGTACTGGTTGATTGCGGTGAGTTCGGCCGTCAGCTGCTCGTTCAGGTACTCGATGACTCGCGCGTCACCCTGCATGGGTTTCCCTTCGTCCTTCTGTGGGGTCAGGCTCAGGCGGAAACAGACACAACCTCAGGCCGACCGGCGTTCATCGCTGGTGTGAGAGTAGAGAGAAGGCACGCCATCCGTTCGACGCAACTGCCGCAGCCCGTGCCAGCGCCGCATCGCTCACCAACAGCGTCCACACTTTGCGCACCTGTGGCCACGACCTCGTCAAACGTCGCCCGCGTAACCGCGTGGCAGATGCAGACGTACATCGCGCTCCTCCGGACTATGTCGCTACCTACTTAGGCAAGCCTAACCTTAGCCCATGACTTTCCCCTGGGCCACCCGCTGAGTGGCTCCGCCCCGCGCCACGAGCCAAGCGCCACTACTCTCCCGAACGTGCGGATGCTCCACCTTGGCCCGAGCGACGCGGCGGCAGTCCTCCCTGCACATCACTTGTTCGACGGCCCACCGTCGCAAGCCTGGACAGTGGACTTCTTAAGTCGACCCGGCCGTGCCCTCGTTACGGCCCTGATGGCGACCGCCAAGACCGCGGGGTGCTCGGGGATGTGGGTACCAGTGGAGCAAGGGAACGAGGCCGCCACCGCGCTCTACCTCGCAACAGGGGCCAATGAACCCGAGCCTGGCTCCACCCTCTGGTGGAGCCTGAAGTAGCCAGTCGCGCGCCTCAGATGGTTCGAGCAACCAACCCGTGATAGCCAGGGACTATGGAAAGGGACGGCAACGGCTGGGTCGAGTGCGATCTCGGGCATCGCCATTGGGGGTTGTACGGAGCCGCCGGCTTGCTGCTGCACAACGCTGACGACGACGGCACCTTGCGCATCCTCCTGCAGCACCGTGCCGACTGGTGCCACCACGGCGGCACCTGGGGTCTACCCGGTGGCGCGAGGGATAGCCACGAGAGTGTCGAGGAGGCTGCCCTCCGCGAGGCCGTCGAAGAGACAGCACTCGACGGCGCGAAGGTTCGGCTCCGCCACACCTTCGTCGACGACCATGGTGGGTGGAGCTACACCACCGTCTACGCAGACTCACTGACTCAGCTGGAGACGGTGCCCAACGAAGAGTCAGCTGGCTTGGAGTGGGTATCCACCGACTGCGTAGAAGACCTGCCATTGCATCCCGGATTTGGCCATACCTGGCCTGACGTCCGGTTGCCGCCATTAACCCTGGTCGTCGACACCGCGAACACGCTTGGCGCGACCCCCAACGGGTGGTGGAAGGACCGAGCCGGCGCCACCGAGCGGTTCGCACGGCAGCTTGCCGGACTCCATGGGCGCACGCTGTACTCACCAACGCTGCACGACACTGCGATGGCCGGTGTCGTCACGGGAGTTCACGTCGTTGTCGAAGGTGCGGCGCGAAGTGCACAACTGCCGAGCCCCCTGCATCCGATCCGCGCGCCGAGATCCGGCGATGACGCCATCGTTGAAACGGTCGAGGAACTCAGCACCCAGGCGGGCCAGCTCGTCGTCGTCACGAGCGACCGCGAGTTGCGCAGCCGCGTCAGCGCGGCCGCACCGGCCTTCGAGATCCGAGGCGCACGTTGGCTGCTCGACGTCATCGGTAACCCCGCGCCGTCGCCGCGCTGACGCGTCAACCTGCTGTGCCCTCGGCGCGCTGAGGCGTCCATCAGGTGTGCCCTCGGCGGGATGTGGGGCTAGCGGGCAAAGACTCGTTCGCCCTCGACGAAGGTCTGTGACACCTTGATCGTGCCGATCTCCATCGGGTCGACGGCGAACGGATCGCGGTCCAACAAGGCCAGGTCGGCGTACTTGCCAACCTCCAGCGTCCCGGTGTCGGCGTCCAGGTGGTTCACCCACGCCGACCCTTGGGTGTAGGCCGTGAGCGCCGACTCCAGAGACAGGGCCTGCTCTGGCAGGAACGCCTCCTTGCCACCATGGTCGTCACCGTCCGGTGGCGGCATCCGGGTGACGGCAACGTGGGTGCCCCACATGACGTCGGGGCTGCTGACCGACCAGTCGCTGCCGGCTACCAGTCGCGCTCCAGCGCGTTCGAGCTCGCCGAACGGGTACTGCCATCGCCAACGCGGTTCGCCCAGGAACGGGATGGTCAGCTCGTCCATCTGCGGTTCGTGGCACGCCCACAGCGGCTGCATATTCGCGGCAGCGCCCAACTCGGCAAAGCGCGGAATGTCGTCGGGGTGCACCACCTGGATGTGCGCGAGGTGATGACGCAGATCGTTCATTCCGTTCGCTTTTCGTGCTGCCGCGATCGCGTCAAGCCCCTCACGAACAGCGCGGTCGCCGAGCGCATGGAAGTGCACCTGAAAACCTTCTGCATCCAGCGCGACGACGGCGTCGTCGAGCATCGTTGGATCGACGAACGACAAGCCCGCGTTCTGCGTCTGACACCCGCATGCATCCAGGTAGGGGGCGGTCATCGCCGCTGTGAAGTTCTCGGCGACGCCGTCTTGCATGATCTTCACGCTGGTGGCGCGGAACCGCCCCACGATGCCGACGGCTCGCCGCTCGACCATCTCAGCGATCTGCTCCAGACCACGACCCCGGTCCCACCACAAGGCACCGACGACGCGCGCTTTGAGCCTTCCGTCCTTCGCACCGCGGACATACGCCTCAAGGTTGTCGGGGCGACCGTTCACCTCGCCGACGATGGCGTCCTGCCACCCGGTGATGCCGAGCGAGAACAGATAGGCCTGGGCGACGTCGAGCGCGCGGTCGTAGTCGGCGCCGGTGGGTGGCGGGACAAGCGCACTGACAAGCGACATCGCGCCTTCGTGCAGGCAACCGGTCGGCTCGCCGTCGTCATCGCGCTCGATCCGGCCGTCCCCGGGATCGGGAGTGTCGCGGGTGATTCCGGCGGCCTTCAGCGCGGCGGAGTTCACCCAGCCGCTGTGGCCGTCGCGGTTCGGCAAGAAGACCGGCCGGCCGGGCACCACCCCGTCCAAGAGCTCCTTTGTGGGAAGACCGCCCGGGAACGCCTCCATCGACCAGCCGCCGCCCAGGATCCACGACAGTTCGGGATTGGCTGCCGCATACTTCACCACGGCAGCCACGCTCTCGTCAGAGGTCACGATGTCGTGCAGGTCGCACTGAGACATCTGCGTGCCGCCATAGACCGGGTGAACATGCGCATCCTGAAAGCCCGGAGTCAGCAACCCGTCGCCGATGTTGATCACTTCGGTGGACGGCCCCGCCAGCGCGCGGACATCAACGTCAGACCCAACGGCCACGATTCGCCCGCCGGACGCCGCAATGGCTCCCGGCTCGGCAGGTCGCCCCTGACCGGTGAAGATGCGTCCCCCGACGAAGACCTGCTCTGCGTATGCCATGGGCGCCAGTCAACCAGCGAAGGCCGCGTCGTGGTGCCGGGTTGACGATGCCCGACGCCTGGGCTACTTTCTTCCGAAACGAAACGGTTTCGTTCCTTTACCCATCCGAATCGGCGGGAGGCAGCCATGACGCCCCAGGCCGTGGCAGCACGCCTTCGCCGCTCTGACCTGGTCCGCCACACCGAGATCCTCGAGGCGACGCTAGGTGAGCTGCAGGAGGCCGGATACGACCGGATGACCATGGACGCCGTTGCCAAGCGCGCCGGCGCCAGTAAGGCGACGCTCTACCGGCACTGGCCGAACAAGGCAGAGCTCGTCGTGGCAGCGATCCGTCACATGAAGGGTGACGCCGAGGCTGGCCTGCCCGATACCGGGAGGCTGCGCGACGACCTGCTCGCCCTGCTGTCCGGTACCCAGACTCATACCACCGACGACCAGCTTTGCGTGATGCGCGGGATGGTGTCTGCCTGCGGATCCGATGCCGAGCTCGCTACCGCCTTCTACGACAAGGTGGTCAACGCCAAGCGATTTGCCGCACTGGAGATCATTCGCCGCGCCCAGGTCCGCGGCGAGGTGTCAGAGGCGACTGATATTCAGTTTCTCGTGGACGCCGCACCAGCCATGCTGATCTTCCGACACCTGCTCACGCCGCTGCCGGTCGACCAGCAGTACGTCACCCGCCTCGTCGACGAAGTGTGGCTTCCACTCCTCACGACCAGCCCCGCGACACCTGCTCCTGCCCCTGCTCACCCCTAGACCTAACTGCTCCCCCACCCCACCCTCAAGGAGTTTCATGTCGACCCCCGACAAAGTTTCCGAGACCGAAGAGCATGCGCACGCGCCGAAGAACCTGGCGCTCGCACTGGTCGTCATCTGCACCGCGCAGCTCATGGTCGTGCTTGATGCCACCATCGTGAACATCGCACTGCCGAGCATCAAAGAGGACCTCGGCTTCTCGCAAGCCAACCTCCAGTGGGTGCTCACCGCCTACACGCTGGCCTTCGGTGGCTTTCTGCTACTGGGCGGTCGCGCCGGTGACATTCTCGGCCGACGCCGGGTCTTCATCTTCGGCATCCTGCTCTTCACCCTCGGCTCGCTCGGCGGCGGCTTTGCGTGGAGCGAAGGCTCTCTCCTGGTCTTCCGCGCCATTCAGGGTCTTGGCGCCGCCATCGCAGCGCCGACCGCACTGTCGCTGATCGCCACCGAGTTCCCCGAGGGCAAAGAGCGCAACCGGGCCATGGGCGTCTACGCAGCGATGTCCGGTGCAGGCGCCGCCGTCGGCCTAATTCTCGGTGGAATCCTGACCGAGTTCGACTGGCGCTGGGTGATGTTCGTCAACGTCCCAATCGGCATTTTCATCGCACTCGTTGCACCACGCGCGCTCACTGAAACAGAGGGCCACACCGGCAAATTTGATCTGCCAGGCGCCATCGCCGCCACTACCGGCCTCGGCATGTTGGTCTATGGCCTCACCCGCATCGCAACCGACGTCGGCAAGAACGCCGCAGCCGGGATCGCCGATCCAGCGCAAGAGGCATGGACCAACAGCACCAACATTGCGATCATTGCCACCTCTCTTATCGTTCTAGCGGTATTCATCGCTCTCGAGGCTCGCAGCCCGCATGCACTCATGCCGTTGCGGATCTTCGAGAACCGCAACCGCGCCGGTGCCTACGGCATCATGCTGATCATCGGTGCCGCGATGTTCGGGATGTTCTTCTACCTGACCCAGTTCGTCCAGGATGTCCTCGGATACAGCCCCATCAAGGCCGGGTTCGCCTTCGTCCCGGTCAGCATCTGCATCATCGTGTCCGCGGGCACCGCATCGCAGCTGATCACCCGGTTCGGCGCCAAGCCATTCGCGCTCATCGGGACGGCGATGACCGCGATCGGAATGATGTGGCTGGCCCAGATACAGCCCGACTCCACGTACGTCGGCGGGCTGCTCGGCCCGATGATCGTCTTCGCACTCGGCCTCGGCTTCACCTTCATGCCGCTGACGCTGGCTGCAGTGTCGCAGATCGACGAAAGCGATGCAGGAATCGCATCCGGTGTCCTGAACACCACACAACAGATTGGCGGATCGATCGGCCTCGCGGCCCTCACCACCGTCTCGGTCACTGTGTTTGCCACGCAGTTTGCCGACTTCCTCCAGGGTGGGGGCACCCCTCCTGCCGAAGGAGAGCCGCTCCCTGCTGAGCTGGTCACCGCTCAGGTCGATGGCTGGACCGCCGCCTTCCAGGTCTCGGCCTGGCTGGCTGTTGGTGCGTTCATCATCACGATCTTCGCCATCAAGGTGACGAAGGAAGAAGCGGCGCACGCCGGCCCGATTGGCGGCGCGCACTAGTCAGCGACCAACACCACCACGTTGTTAGTTCTGGGCGGGGGTCGGAGCGGTCCCGCCGAGCCGCTCGGGCTGCCACCACTGCCCGGCTCCATCGTCGGGATACTCGTCCTGTGCTCGGCGCACCAGGGCGATCACCTGGGCTCGCAGCTCGGTCGCCGCTGCGTCACCAGTCAACGATGCTTCGATCGGCTCGCCGACATAGATGCTCACCGGCACACCGCGCTGCTTGAGGGTTGAGTGCTCGTCATACGTCCAGAGCCGCTGACTGCCCCAGACCCCCACCGGGATCAGCGGTGACTTGGTGGCCTTCGCGAGCCGCTCCGCCCCGGTCTTGAACTCCTTGGGCTCGAACGGTCGGCTGATGGTCGCCTCGGGGAAGAGCCCGACCACCTCGCCGGCCTTCAGCGCAGCTAGGGCATCGCGAAAGCTCTGCATGCCCGCCTCACGGTCGACCGAGATGTGGTGCATGCCACGCATCAACGGACCAGCGATGCGGTGAGCGAAGATCGGCTCCTTCGCCATGAAACGCACGTAGCGGCGCGATTCGCGCGCCCCGAGGCCGACGAAGATGAAATCGAGGTGGCTCACGTGATTAGACGCCATGACCGCCGAGCCGGAAGTCGGTACGTGCTCACCGCCCTCGACGCGAAGTTTCAGGCCAAGTGCCTTGAACACGGTGATCGCGGTGGCCACGACCGGCGGGTAGACGAGTTCGGACACGTGGCCAAGCCTATCGGGCGTGAACGGGCACGAAGTGTTGTGCAACCAGCAGCGCTGCATCTGCGCCGTCGGAAGCGAAAGCGGCCGCCACCTGATCCTCGACCGCGGACAACATCATCTCCGGATCACCGCGATGCACCAAACCGCGCTCCTTCGCGATCACAGCGATCGCCGTCGCCCGATGAATGGTCGCCCGGCGGGTCGACAGCTCACCTTCGTCAGCATCGGGAAACGTATGCACCACTGCATCACCGGCCGCCAACTCAAGAAGCGCCGAACCTGCTCGACGTCCGACTCGCCCCGGCTCAAGGCCAACAGCACCGCCGTCCAACGCGCGCACGGTCGCCTCGCCGATCGGGTGAACGACCTGCTCAGTAAACCGGGCACCCTGCGCCCACCTGCCCGATAACCAGCAGGCAGCGATGCAGGTCTCGACCAGATCGGCAATGCGTTCGTCGGAGGCACGCCACTCAAGCCACGCACCGAGACCGGCACTGCGCGCCGCTGCCGCCAGGTGAACATCACTGGCCGCAGCCGTGGCCTCCTGTCGTGCGCAGGCGGGGCAACGGGGCTCAGCCCACACATGCACCGCGAGGATGACGTCGAGCACCGAGTCACCAAGAAACTCCATGCGTTGGAACTGCCGACCTCGCCCATCTCGCACCGCATGGAGCGCGACGTCGTGAGCGATCGGCCCCAACGTGGCTTCGATTTGCGCACGTTCAGCGGCGGTGACCACGGCGCGAAGGCTTGGAGGCGGAGTGTCTGGCAGCGTCACGCCGAGACCACCAGCCGGCTGGAACCATCCCGGTTCGGAACCACTGTTATGCGCTCAGCAATACGCTCTTTGAGCTCAGGAACATGACTGACGATGCCGACGATGCGCCCGCTGGTCCCCAGGCTCGAGAGCACCGAAAGCACGTTGTCGAGGGTGTCCGGGTCGAGCGACCCAAATCCCTCGTCGACGAAGAGGGTGCCTAAGTCGACGCCACCGGCCTCTGCCGTTACGACATCGGCGAGCCCCAAGGCCATCGCGAGTGAGCAGTAGAACGTCTCACCACCAGAGAGCGTGCCTGGATCGCGCGGCTGCTCGGTGTGGGTATCGCGCACCCGCAGTCCCAAACCGCTCCGCTTGTTGCCCTCACGGTCTTCGACATGCTCAAGGGCGTAGCGCCCATCACTCATGGTGGCCAGCCGATCGTTGGCCGAAGCCACCACATCGGCAAAGCGCTCTCGCAGAACGAACGTAGGCAGGCTCATCGACCTCACGTTGTCGGCCGTGGACCCACTGACCAGGTCGGCCATTCGAATGACCGGCGCCGTCGCCCGATCGATATCGACACTGGCAGTCAGCGCTTCATTGACGTCAGTAGCACGTAGGACGCTGTCATCGAGCCGCTGCTGAAGCTGGGCCAGTTGCTGATGGACGGCTTGCTGAGCAGATTCGGACTGCGTGACCGCGGCGTCGGCACCGGCTACGTCAATCACCTCGTTTACATCTACCTCCGCAAGCTCAGGGGTTGCCAGTTCTGCGCCAAGCTCGATGGATCGTCGCTCGGCCATGTCGATGCCTTCGACAAGCGCCGAACGCTCGCTCTCGTCGAGTCGAGCCGCGATCACCTCATCACGAGTGTCGAAGGGCGCCGACGCGAGCGCAGCGCTCCACTCAGATGCGCGCATGGCGAGGTCGGCTTTGATCGACTCTGTCGCGCGGGAAGCCTCGACCGCTGCCGCAAACCCGTCGGCCTCCGTGCTGAGTGCCGCGATCCGATCGGCGATGGTGCTGTGTCCCTCGAGTGCTGCAGTGATACGCATCTGGTCGGACTCCACTGCAGCATTTGCCGACTGCACTTCGCTTTGCAACCGGGCTGACTCGCCGGCGAGCTCACCACTAGCTAGACGGTGCGCGGCAATTGCCTGCTCACGAGCGGCGATGTCGGTCTCGATCCGCTCGACGTCATGGGTTGCGATCTCCAAGTCGGCGAAGGCAAGGTCAGCGTTAACCAGCGCCAGCTTCGCTTCAGTGACCGAGACGCCGTCCGCCCGGCCACGCAACTCCGCAAGCTCGGCCGCGACCGAAGTCGCTGTGACCGTAGCCGCCTCGAGCGCTGCGGTCGCCTCGGCTAAGTGTTCGGCAGCTGCGTCCACCTCCTTTCTGGTGACATCGCCTGGCTTGCGGACCGCCGGACGGGGGTGTTCGCGCGATCCGCAGACCGGACAGGCCTCAGCAGCGACCAGTCCAGCAGCGATGTATCCCGCCATGCCGTCGAGGAAGCGCCGACGGATCTCGGTCTCTTCGGCGAGGCGCTGCTGCGCCAACTGACGGGCTGCCTCCTGCTCTGCCCCCGTCTCAGCGGCCCTACCCTGCGATGCGTCCAACTCGGTCGCGGCTGCCAAGACCGCCGCAGCTGCGCGGCGTGCGTCCGAGGCCCCGGCCCGCTCGCCACGTATCGTCAAAGCAGCAGCGAGCCGGTGGCGGAGGTCGGTGAGGATCGCCGGAGCCAGGGCGAGCACCTCGTCGGCCTCTCGGCGGCGCCGCTCGACCTCATCTCGCTCTGCAACAAGGGCGGTGAGATTCTGAGTGCGCTGAGGGAACCCTTGCTCAAGGGTTCGCAGCGCAGCGAGCTCAGCAGCCCGGTCACGCAGGGACCGTTCGCGTTGGGGCCAAGCCTCAGGAGCCGATTGCGGATCGGCCAGCGCGGCGCGCTGCTCGGCGAGCACCCTGGCCGCAGCATCGCGTCGGCTCTCGGCCGAAGCTAGACCGTCGAGGAGTGGGACCAGGCGGAGTGCCGCGTCAGAGCGGTTCAGCCGGGCCCGGTCAGCGGCACGCTGGCCGGTGAGCGCTTCCAGGGCTGCGAGCTCGCCGCGGAGCGTCACCACGCGCTTCCTGGCCCGCTCGCGAGCTAGACAATCGGCCGCCAACTTCCGGGCACGCTCGACCTGGCTCGTCGCCGAAGCTGCCGCGGCAGCAGCGCTGTCGACCTCGCCGCGCAGTCGGGAAACCTGTAGAGCCGTTGCCTCGCTTAGCCCTTCCGCTGTCGTCTCGACGAGTGCCGCTTCGCCCTCATCGTCGAGCCCTGCCGCACCGCAGTAGGCACGAATGGCTCCGGCAACTGCGCTTGCGGCATCCACCCGAGACTGCCGGGCTGCCCTCCGTCGGTCGGCGAGTCGGTCGAGCACCGTGTCGTAGATCTCAGTGCCGAACAGACGCTGCAGCAACTCGCGTCGCACTTCAGGGGCAGCCCTCAAGAACGTAGCGAATTCTCCTTGTGGGAGAACCACGGTCTGGACGAACTGCTCTTGCGTCAAACCGACAATCCGGGTGATCTCGCCGCCAACCTCGTCAAGCCGGGTGGAGATGGGTTCTCCGAGATCAGTGGACGAGGCGCCTGGCGATGCGAGGCGCCAGAGTTTGACCGACGCATTCTCCGTCGTCATGCCTTCACCGCGTCGCTTCGCGCGCTCGTGTTTGGGCGTGCGACGGATGCGGTAGAGGCCATGGGCTGTGCTGAAGTCGAGCTCGACAAACGGAGTGACGTCTGGCTCAGCGACGTCGGAGTGCATCCGGTCAGCGCTGGACGCGCGACCAGCCACGTCACCATAGAGCGCGAAGACGATGGCGTCGATCAGAGTGGACTTGCCGGCGCCGGTCGGTCCTTCGAGCAGGAAGAGACCTGACGCGCCGAGCCGCTCGACATCAACCTCACAGGTCTCGGCGAACGGTCCGATCGCGCACAGGGTCAGCCGGTGCAGCTGCATCAGGCGCTCCGGCCATCGGCAAGTGCCTGCTCATAGGCGTTGGTGAAGGCTGCGAGCTCCGCTGATGAGATGTCGCCGCCAGTGACGTAGCGAACGAAGGCTTCGGCGACCTCGGCCGGCTGCACCGGGACTGGCGACGAACCGGCGTCTCGCTCGACCAACGGACCGCCCGCCGGCACATGGCGGATCACCAGAGCCTCAGGGAACCGAGCCCGAACTTTGGCGACCAGCTCAGCAGGACGGGCTGCGTCAGTCACCGACACCTGCACCCAGGCATCGGTCAGATGCGCAAAGCCATCGGAGGTGAGCAGCTCGTCGAGAGTGCCGCTAATGGTCGCCATGGATCGTGGTTGCACCACTGCAACCGACTCAACGCCAAGAACACCCGCGGCCCCGAGGTCAACCACCAGCAGCTGCTTGGTCTGGTTGACCTCACTGAACGAGTATCGGATCGGCGACCCGGAGTATCGAATGCCCTCACGTTCCACGCGCTGAGCGCCGTGGAGATGGCCGAGCGCTACGTAGTCGATGCCATGGAAGACGTCACTGGGGATGCTGTCGACACCGCCGACCCTGATGTCTCGCTCGCTCTCACTGCGCTCAACGCTCTCTGTGCTGCCAGAGAGGACGAATGCGTGCGCCATGACCACCGCTCTCGTTGCCGGCTCGGCAATCCGAAAGGAATCGAGGTGGTCTCTGACCCGATTTATGGCCGCGGTCATCACCGCCTCGTGTGATCGCTCAAGCGGTTGGCCGTCATCGCTGAGCGCATGTCGAGCGATATCGGGGTCGAGGAACGGGATCGGGTAGACCAGAACCGGCCCGTCGGCGTCGTGCAACTGGATGGGAGTACCGATAGTGCTCAGCTCGGTGACCAGGTGGACGCCATCGCGGAACAGGTCAGATCCGACACCCAAGCGTGTCGCGGAGTCGTGATTGCCAGGAATCACAATGACCGGAACGAGGGTGGAGAGCTTCTTGAGCGCCCCCGACCACAGTCGCACCGAAGTGACCGGCGGGACTGCGCGGTCGTAGATATCCCCGGAGATGAGCACCGCGTCAACGGCATGAGTCGTGACCGCCTGGACCACCTGACTGACGAATTCTTGCTGCGCCTCGTGTAGGTCGACACCGTGCAGGCCACGGCCGAGGTGCCAGTCGGAGGTGTGCAGGAGGCGCATACACCGACGCTACCGACCACCGCCGACAGAACGCGGGAGGCGGGCGCGCGAACTCGCGATTGGGAAACCGCTCAGTAGATCTGCGAACCAGTTCCCAGAGCTGCCGAGACTTCCGGAGCGGCATTGAGCGGAGCTGCGACTACGACATTGCCGTGGCGGACCCACCCGATCGCTGAGTTGGTCTGTGGGTCCTTCAGCAGAACCGAAATCCAGCCTTCTGCTTCGCTGGGCGATTCGAAGATTCGGACGGCCATGGTGGCGTTGCAGGTGGCCACGTCACCGGACACAGCAGCACCGCCACACACAATCCCACCGTCCTCGAGGGCGGAAATGACCATCGTCGGATCGGAGACGCTCTCCGGCAGGCCGGCCTCGCCGCCGCCCATTGCCCCAGCAGCCCAGACCGCGCCCGCCGCCACGACGAGAGCCAGAACCGTACCGACGACCAGTTTGCCCTTGCCTCCACGCCGGGAGGGTTCGTCGGCATCTGCGGCGTCCACCGCTGCCGACTCGTCGGCCGGGTCTTGGGTGACCTGATCGAGCTCAGGGTCGAGAACCGGCTCGGCCACTGGGTGGTCAACCGCTGATTCATCGACCCCTGAGTCGGCAAGCACGGTGCCCTCGGCGAGCGCTGCGCCCTCGGCTGGTTCGTCGACAGCCTCGGGCTTCTTGCGTGCGGACACGTGACCTCCCAGATAGTCCCTGCTCTGGGATCGGCTCGTCGCAAGCCCAGCCTTCGCCCCCCTCACCCATTCAGCCCAGTCACAGCAGGGGATGGATTCGGCCCAGAGGTGGCCCGCTCAGTCAGTCAACCTCCGGACCGCAACAGCCGAAACATCTAGTGGGAAGCCTGGGATCACGCGGGGAAGGGGTCGTGCATGTCGGCAGCAGCAGACCGGATTGACATCTTGGACGAGGCAGGGCGATCCATTGGCTGGGTCGACCCCCGCTCCGGCGCTCGTAACCTCAGTGACCCAGGGCATGCCAAGGAGTTTGCCGAGATGGTCGACTTTTGGTTGTCAACAGCTGGAGTCGACGGCCCCGATGAAGGCAACGCCGCACCTACCGACCGGATGTCGGTCTCTGAGGTTCGGTTCCCGGACCCGCCGGTAATTCGGAGCCTACTCATCCCCTTGCGTCCCCTGAACTGACTCCTTTCGGCAAGATAGGGGCGTGACTGACACCCCCCTGTGGACTCCCTCCCTCGAACAGAAGCGACACACGCAGGTCGACGCCTTCCGCCGCGAGGTTGCCGCCTTGCACGGAATCGACCTGCCAGACACCACCGCCCTGCACTCATGGTCAACGACGCGAGTCGGCGACTTCTGGGACGCCGTCTTCAGCCGCTGGATCGTGGGTGACCGCGGGGAACAGCCGGCACGAGTGGGCGGCGATATGGAGGGCACTCGCTTCTTTCCCGACGCCGCCGTGAACTACGCCGAGAACTTGCTGGCCGGTGCCGGCCAGTCCGGCGTCAATGCGGGCGGAACCGCTGTCACCTTCATCCGCGAAGACGATGTTCGTCGCACTCTCTCCTGGGCCGAACTCACCGACCACGCCTACGCCTTCGCAGCGTTCTTGCTGGAGCAGGGAGTCGGCCCCGGTGATCGCGTCGCTGCGTGGCTGCCCAACACCCCCGAGGTACTCGTTGCCATGCTCGGCACCTCGTTAGTCGGCGGGGTGTTCACCTCAACCTCCCCCGACTTCGGTGTTGCCGGAGTCCTCGACCGGTTCGGGCAGGTCGAGCCCAAGGTGCTGATCGGCACTGACGGGTACGTCTACGCCGGCAAGCACCAGCCTCGCCTCGAGCGCCTGGCCGAGGTCGCTGCTGGACTGCCTTCCGTCCAGACCACCGTTGTGGTCGCCGAGCTCGAATCGTCACCAGACCTCGCCGTGCTGACTTCGGGAGTGCTCTGGTCAGAGGCTCTGCGTGCAGGATCAGAGCAGCCACGGCCAGAACCGGTGCGGCTCGCAGTTTCGGCCCCAGGCTTCATCCTCTACAGCTCGGGGACGACGGGAGCGCCGAAGTGCATCGTGCACAGCGGCGCCGGGCTTGCACTCAAGCACGCGGTCGAGCAACGCCTGCAGTGCGACATCAAAGCAGGTGACGTCGTTTTCTACTTCACCACCTGCGGATGGATGATGTGGAACTGGCTCGTCTCAGCCCTCGCCTGCGGTGCCTCATTGGTGCTCTACGACGGCTCGCCGTTCCACCCAGCTCCTGATCGGCTGTGGGACCTCGTCGACGAACTCGGGATCACCTTCTTCGGCACGTCGGCGAAGTACATCGACGCCTCAAGGAAGGCAGCGGTTTGCCCCCGCGACTCGCACCGCCTCGACACCCTGCGCACCATCGCGTCCACCGGATCACCCTTGGTTCACGAGGGCTTTGAGTACGTCTACGAATCGATCAAGCCCGACCTGCATCTGGCATCGATTTCCGGGGGCACTGATATCTGTGGCTGCTTCGTCGCCGGCGACCCCACCCGGCCGGTCTACACCGGCGAGATTCAAGGACCGGTGCTCGGCATGGCTGTCGACGTCTACGACGATGACGGGAAATCCCTTCGCGACTCCCCCGGTTCTCACGGGGAGCTTGTGTGCACCGAACCGTTCCCCTCAATGCCCGTTGGGTTTTGGAATGATCCGGACGGGCAGCGTTATCACGACGCGTACTTCAGCCGGTTCCCCGGAATCTGGGCACACGGCGACTTCGCCTCCTGGACGTCTCATGGCGGACTGGTCATCCACGGCCGCTCAGATGCCACGCTGAACGCTGGCGGCGTACGGATCGGGACTGCGGAGATCTACCGCCAGGTCGAGCGGCTTCCGGAGGTAGTCGAGGCTCTGGCGATTGGGCAGTCGTGGGATGACGACACGCGCATCATCCTCTTCGTGCGGCTCGCCAATGGCGCGACACTTGATGACCACTTGATAGGGACCATCAAGCGCACCCTTCGGGAGAACTGCTCACCCCGTCACGTACCGGCCAAGATCGTCGCGGTTGACGACCTTCCCCGGACGCGTAGCAACAAGCTCGCTGAGCTGGCTGTCGCCGATGTGGTTCATGGTCGCGAAGTGCGAAACAAGGAGGCGCTCGCAAACCCGGAGTCGCTTGAGTACTTCCGAGACGTGCCCGAACTCGCTACCTGAAGGCCCCTAGCTAGGGCATCGCTGGCCCGTTCATGCAGGTCGCCGTGCCAGCGTCCAGAACCTTGTCATTGCTTGCATCGATGTACGCGTAGTCGTAGGTGCCGTCACTGGCGAGGGTCAGCCTGAGGACCCCGATGTGTCCGTCGAGACTGAACCGGCTCCGGTCCGCCTTCGCGCCGATGTCGTAGGACTCCTTACCACCGGTCCCGACGGTGAACTGGGTCATGCCGTCAATGGGGGCAAATCGCTCGTAAATGTGGTCGTGACCGTTGAGCACGACATCGACGCCTGATGCGTCAGCGAGCTCCCACAGCGGCTTCGCCCTCTCAATGGTGGCTGCATCACCCTCGTACTCGCCCGAAGTGTGCAGCGGGTGGTGCCAGGCAGCGATCGAGCACTGCTCGTTCGAACTCCTCACCTCTTTCGCGAGCCAGCGCCCCTGCGGTGAGTCGGGGCCGCAGCCACCAACGTTCTCGCAGTTGGAGTCGAGCAGGTAGATCCGCCATCCCTTGACCGGGCTGAAGCTACGCCAGGGCGCCTCGGAGGCCCCGGCATGTTTGCCGAAGTACGCAAAGTAGCCAGCCGCTCCGTCGGTGTACCACTCGTGGTTACCGGGGACAGGCATGGTGATCGAGCGAAACTTGCCGAACCACCGGTCGTAGACGGTGTTGAAGGCGTCAAGGGTTCCGCTTTCGTACTGGATATCCCCCAACGGGATGAACCACTCGGCGCCTTGATTCACGAGTTTCTCGGTGAGTTTGGCAACCGCTTCGTGTCGGCAGAAACTCGGGTCGTCAAAGACGGGACTCGTTGGGTCGCACGCAATGTCCCCGACCGCGACGACCTCGCTGCGCTGGACGGCGGGCTTTGACGAGTCTGGAGATGCCGTTGGCTGCGTAGTAAGGGGACCTGGCTCCGCACCCTGGGGGTCGGAGGCCTGCGAGCCGATCGAACATGCGCCAAGGAGGAGTGCCCCGCAGAGACCAACGGCCAGGGGTCGAAGGGGACGTAGCGACAGCGACGTGCGGCTCCTCATTGGATGGCCCCCCGAACGAATGGCCCCTAGTGGCGACTAGTAGGTGGAGTCCAGTGTGACCTAGCGCGGACTCGGTCCACGCCTAGGAGGCTGGGCATCACCCGATCGGTGGACGCGGCAACTCGCTGAGCACACCTGAGCACAGTGCGTCGAAACGACCACCGCAAACTGACCACGGCGAGAACCAGGACCGTCGGCGGGCGTGTTGATCGGCCAAGCGGGGGAATCGCATTCGCAGTCGGGTGACACGTGTCGTGCCTCACACCCGATCGGTTCAGCAAGCAGCCAGTCGGGCCCTCCGAATCTCTACATGTGACCGCAAAAGGGAAGCACTAGTGAGTACGACTGAGGGAGGAGCCAACGACATGGTGATGACGTTGCTCCACGAGCACATTCCGCTCTCACTCCTGCACGATCTGTGGAGTCCAGACGGTCCGGAGTCCTGGGAGATCTTGGCGGTTGAGTCCGGTTGGCTGGACCCGCGCAGCCTCGACCGCGTTGAACTCACGGGAGTCTGAGGGCAATTTCGAGGGACGCCGATCCCGCTGCTAGAGTTCCCTCTGCTCAGCGCGCGTTCGCGCTCGCCGGGCACCGCGCCGCTAGCTCAATTGGCAGAGCAGCGGACTCTTAATCCGCGGGTTCGGGGTTCAAGTCCCTGGCGGCGCACCCGTTTCTACCTGCTTGTTCGTCGTGTTGGCGCGACCACCCAAGACCGGTTGGCAACCACGCTGGCAGCCACGCAGATCGAGAGCAGCTGCGAGGCTCACCGAGTTCAGCTCCTTGGCGAAATCCCGGGCATTGTCGGTCTGTCCACGTTCACGCACGTCCGTCCGGAGTTCGCGCAAGCCGAAGCGCAAGCCTAGATCTGGTGCGCGATTCTCGCGCCAGCCCAAAATCAACAAGCGACTGCTCGGCGGCGTACGGGGAGGGCTCGCTGGTTGGCGGGCGGGCCGACCGTTTAGCGTCGAACCGAGGGTCGCCACTCCCTGTTCTACGTCGACATGCAGACCGTTCCGCCTCACTGCTCGCGGTCGCAGGACAGGGGACATAGGGCGTCACTGGACTCGGACACATTCGGTTGGTAGGAGATGTGGTGGGGCATAGTTAGGACGCCTACGCCGCGCGCGGCATGGGACGACGAAACATGACGGGGAGAGCAACTTGAAGAAGTTATCGGCCCTGGCCAGTCTGGTCCTGACATTAGCGCTCACCGGCGGCACCGCGCTCGGGGCAATTGCTGGAAGCGCTAGTACCCCACCCACTCGGAGTGCAGCCAGCGACGCCAATGACAGTATTGGATTCCTCGACCTCCGCTTCAGCAGCGTCACAGTCAGACCAGATGGAGCACACGTGCGGATTGGGACATACAACCGATGGCACCTAACCGGCTTGACCGCTTGCTCACAGTTCGTAATGACGTGGCCCGACAACGAGCGCAAAGTCCTGATCAGGTACCGACACAAGTTCGGGCTGACCGCGTTAGTGATCGCCAAGGGCGGTATTCGGATTGATCGTTTCCGCGTCTCCCATGCGTCGCGACACCAAGCACGATTTGTCCTGCCCACGAGCGCCATGGGGACACCAGGTGTGGAAACAAAGTGGCGGGTGGACGCAGTTAGTCGCAGCCGCGGTGGCAGCTGTGAGGCTGCTGTCGCTATCGATCTGCTGCCCGAGCACGGCTACATCTCTCCGAAAAGCACCGTTAGGGTGGGCAGGCTGGACGGTGCGTATCTCATTCATCGCGGTTGAGGTGCTTGCTCGGTTGCGGCTGAACGCGGCTTGGCCGCCCGGCACCTTGGACAACTGAGCCGGGGAACCTAACTCCCTTCGGATCCGTCACAATAGACAAAAGCCAACATCGAAGGGGTCCCGTGCGGCTGCACCTTGGACTTATCGTGGCGGGCGCAGCGGCATTTGCTATAACGGCTTGCACGTCAACGTCGCAGTCTGAGTCGGACTCAGGTCTTCGCGGGGCTCCTGTCAAGCGCATGGACTGCACGGTCGGCGTCCATGATGAGGTCTACGTTGAGGCGACCGTGGAGGTACCCGAGCCAACTCAGCTAATCGTGTGCTCGCAGGAGGGTGGACCCGTCGGAAGTGCTGGAGCCACCGTCCGCGTGGAGTCGAGCGATCCGCGCTTTGGGCCGCTGATTTCTGCGCTCTCCGAACCTGACGAACCACGGACTGAGGGCTTGTGTGAGCTGTGGGCAGATGGCCCAGCCGTCGTCTTTGCGCCCACGATTGCTGGACTTGTGCGCTTGGCCGTGCCCGTTGACAGCTGTGGTCACTACCAAACGCAGGCCAGCCAAGCGGTAAGCGACGTTGCCTGGGTGCGATAACCCGCAAGGACGTCGGAGGCGAGGGCTAGCTTTTCAGTGCCTTTTGAATCGGTCCTTCAGGGTGACAGGTAACTTGGCGTTGGCGTGTCGGAGATTTACCGCTCCATCCTGTTCGCAGGTCTTCTGGTCGTTACCGTGGTCGCCATTGTGCGGTTGCCGGCATACGGGCGGTGAGTTTGACAAGCCACCCGGCGCGGACCGGCCGGTCGGGCTGATTGGAAGGCTTCGAAGCGTGCGGGCTAGTACGACACCTGCTCACCCAGGACCATCCGCTCAAATAGCTCCAACGGCTCCAAAAATGGATGGCCGCGAACGCCTGCCTTCTTGAAGTTCGTTCACCCTCACGTTCAATGGATGATCCCGTGCACACTGAGCAGAGCCGTGGCGCGGAACGTGAAACCTCACGTGTCTGGGACGCTTACCGGTATCGCCCATGGGTTCATGGAACCTTCTGCCGCTCGACGACGTCGCAATGTGTGTGTGGGAGCCTGGGTGGATGCGATCCGCGATAGTCCTCCTCTTATCACTCGCGAGCGTGTGGGTGACTGGGTGCACCGCCACCAAGGCGTCGGACGAACAAGCGCCCGCGACCTCAAGTCAGACAAGCTCATCCAATAGGCCGGCTCCCGCAGCGTGCGTTGACACCACCGAAGCGACGCGGGAGAGCTTAGGGGGCACACCAACATGGGCGAGATTCTGTCCTGGACGTGAAGGGCGCACTACCCCGGCCGAGGTGCCGTCCGATGCGCTGACCATGCACTTGGAGGTCCTCGCCGGCCTGGTCGAACTGAGCGACGGGGACACCCCAGCGGAGGCGCGGTGCAGAGGGCCATGGGGCCGCACCTACAGAGTCCAGGTCGGCTACGCCGAGGGCCGTGTCGCGACCATCACCGGGCACACCGACCCCAACTGTGTCGGACAGCTAAGTCATAACGGCGCCCTGGTCGCAGGCCCCGAGTCGCTCGGCGTGTATGGGCTGCTCATGTCGGCGTTCGGGCGTCAGTACGCCGACGCCTTTGACAACTCTGCGAATGATCCGCCTCTCGTCTGCCCGAACGATCCGCGTAGGCCGGACAGCGTGGACATCGACGGTCCGTCGACCTCGCTGGACACCGGCTATCACCTCGGTCAACTCAACCCGATGATCATGCCGTTGCCTGCTGTGCGCGGAATCGTCTGCACCTGGCCGTTCAGAGCAGAAAACGACGTACCCGAAGTACGAGATCTGACCCACGAGGAAGCCGAACGTGTGCGCATTGGGTTACACGCAATCGCGGGCGGCGTGGTCGACTGCGGGGGTAGCCCGCGGCCGACATACACGGCAGTCGTCGAAGATAAGACCGGCACACGCCGCGCGGTCACCATCATCGACTCAGAGTGTTCGACCGTCATCCGCAGCGACGAAGGGGGCGGGGTTGGATTCGCTTGGCTGGACCGGTGAAGTCAGGGACGTGGTGATGTTGCGTGCGGTGACAGCGCCAAGTCTATCCAGCTGCCAGCTTCGGACTGGGTCCCCTAGCGGGGCAGTGGCAGGCGCGGTCCAACGCCACGCGACCGGAGCGCTCGCCAGGTCTGCCAAAACTGGTTGGCACGGTGGCGCTTGCCGCGCCAGTCGGAGCCGGTCACCCGATGCTGCAGGTTGACCGGCACTTCCACCACGCGAAACCCTTTTCTCATCAGGTCAATCGTGAGGCCGACCTCCACTCCCCACCCGGCGGCCAGCGGCATGGCCGCTTCCAGCGCTTCCCCCGTGAGTGCCCGCTGCCCGGACAGGGGTTGCTTCGGTCGCCATCCCGTTGCCTCTTCAATGGCGTCTTGTGCCAGCCTCACAACGAAGCCGTGGCCGCCCCCGCTGGTCTGTTGTGGAGGAAGAGTCGCAATAGCCATATCCGCCTCGCCGTCGATGACTGTTCTCAGCAAGACGGCGGCTTCGGCAGCCGTCGCCTGAAGGTCGGCGTCAAGAAAAATGACCGGACGCGGATCGAGCGCCAACTGTTGTTCGAGGAGGATCACTTCACTGACCCCGCGTTGCATCGCGGCGGCCTTGCCACCGTTCATTAACTGCACAACGACGTGCGCACCAGCGGCCGCCGCGACCTCAGCTGTCGCATCGACGGAACCGTCATCGACGACGACCACGAGGTCAACCCGATACATGCCCAACGCAGCGGTGACAGTGGCAGCGATCCGATCCTGCTCGTTGAACGCGGGGATGATCGCTGATGCACCTTCCGCCAAGAGTCGTGCGCTTGGTCGAGCAGATGGGTCAGCCACCGGAGGATTCTGTCACAGTGTCTGGAGCGTGATCATTCATGCCACAGCTGCCCCCTAGACTCACCTTTCATGCTGACCTGGCTGCCTGATGCTCGCGCGGTGGCTCGGCGACGAGGCAACGTGGCCACGGTGCTGCCGTTGCTGGCCTTGGCGGTGTTGACTGCAGTGCTAACGGCGGCACCCGGGCTTTACCATGCCTCGGCCGATACGACGGACCCGGTGGCAGCACCCGACGTGGTCTTTCTGGGTGTATCCGGACTGCGTTGGTCCGACATTTCAGCTGAGCAGACTCCCAACATTGCCGCATTCGTCTCAGATGCAGCCGTTGCCCAACTATCGGTGCGCGCAGTGTTCCGAGTGACGTGCCCGACCGATGGTTGGTTGACGCTGGGCGCCGGTCGCCGCGCTGTCGCCCCGCGAGTTCCAAACATCGACGAGGAAGCGAACATCCCAGGCCTCAATGAGTTCTGCGCTCCGGTGCCTCCCGTCACCGACGATCGAATCGAAGGATGGGATTCGCTGAAGCTGTACAACGCCGGTCTGTCATTCAACGCCGAGCTCGGTCAGCTGTCGGATGCGCTAACTCAAGCCGGCGAGTGCTCCACCGCAGCTGGACCCGGTGCCGCCTTGGCCTTGGCTGACCCCGAAGGCGTCGTCGGGTCATACATTCCCGATCCGGGCCAGGTCTCCGCTACCGACGTCGCAGCTTGCCCACTCACCGTGTTTGACGCAGCGACTATCAATGTCAGACCGGGGCGTAGCGCTGACCGAACCCAACAACTCGATGCCGCAGACGAGGCCGTCGGACGCGCACTCAGTGTCATCCCTGACGATGCCACAGTGATCTTGGCTGGACTGGCCAACGACGCCGCGGTGGCCAGTCTGCAGACACTGGCTATTCACGGTGAGGGTTATCCACCCGGTGAATTGATGAGCACTTCAACGCGCTTGCCCGGCCTGGTCTTGCTGACTGACCTCACTCCAACGCTTTACAGTTTGCTGGGCTTACCACCAGGGGAAGACTTCGTGGGCGCACCGGTGACGGTCCAGGCTTCCGCCGCGTCGTCGTCGGAGCAAATAGCGGCCTTGGTCGGTCTGGATCGAAAGGTCACCGTCTACTCCGAAGTGGCACCGCCGTTCTTTACTGCACTGGTGACGCTGCAGCTGGTCCTATACGTTGCGGCGGCGTTCGTCATTCGTCGCCGCGACGAGAGTTCGCCGGCACGCCGACGAGTGTTGCGTATGACTGGCCTCATCGCACTCACGTCGGCCGCAATTCCGGTCGCCACATTTCTCGCCAACCTGATTCCCTGGTGGACGTGGTCGGACGCCCATCGTGGCTTGGTGATCGTAGTTTTGTGCATTGCAGGCTTGATCACCGCTTTTGCGCAGCTTGCCCGACGACGCGGCGGGTTGCTCGGCGAGGTTACCGTCGTGACGGTCTTTACGACGCTGGTCCTAGCGCTGGACGTTGTTGGTGTCGACTCCCTCCAGACAGCGAGCCTGATGGGCTACTCACCAGTCATCGCAGGGCGGTTGTACGGGTTCGGCAACGTCGCCTTTGCGCTATTTGCTACCTCCTCGATCTTGGCGACCGCCTTCCTGTGCACCCCGTTGCTGCAGCGCGGGAAGCAGGCTGCGGCTGCTTGGGTAGTGCTGGTCATGGGTAGTGCAACTCTGCTTGTCGACGGACTGCCTGGCTTGGGCAGTGACTTTGGCGGGATGTTGGCGATTGCTCCTGCGTTCGGTGTGCTGTTGATGAGCGTCCTGGGGCGTCGGGTGACGTGGCTACGTTTTATTGGGCTGCTGGCTGGCGGCGTCGTGATCGTGATGGCGGTGGCGACTATCGACTGGCTAAGACCGGCGGCAGACCAGTCGCACCTTGGCCGCTTTGTCCAACAGATTCTCGATGGTGAGCTCTTGGACGTGCTGGGCCGCAAGCTGGGCAACAACCTCAATGTCTTGGGAAGTAGCACGCTCGGTCTGCTCGTTCCCTTTGCCATCTTGTTCGGTGCGTTTGTTCTTCTGCGCGGCCAAGGCACCCGGCCGGCGGTGCTGAGTGGTGTATTCGACCGGGTACCCATTCTGCGACCTGCGCTGGCGGCGTGGCTGGTGGCGATGCTCGTAGGTTTTGCCGTCAACGACTCGGGCATCGCCATTCCTGCGGTAGGGATCATGCTGGCAGTTCCCATTTTGATTGTGATCTCGACCAGGTTGCTGGAGCAGGCGCACACTGATGAGCTCGAGGAAGTTGACGCATGACGGTCGTCAAACCGAATACGGCGAGCTCGGCTGAGGTCAGACGCGCCAGGTTCGTGACGTATGGCGCGATTGGCAGCATCGTGATCTGTTGCCTCTTGGGTCTTGAATGGTGGCCGTTGTCCGGGTTTCGGTTGTTCAGCGCCATTCGGACGCAGGATCAAACTTCTTGGGAAATGACAACGGTGAACCGTGCTGGTGCCGAGACGCCGGTGAACCTGGCCGACCTGCCGGTGAGCTACTGGGGAGCGCACCACGTCATCCCCGACTTGCCTACAAGGTCGACGCAGGACCAACAAGCCGTAGTCCTGGCTTGGTTGGACGGCGCTCACGTGACCACCGGCGAGGTCGTCGCCGTGCGGATATACGAAGTCGAAAGCCAAGTGCCAACTGACCCTTCGCAGGCGCCGACTTTTGTGTCGAGAAGCCAGCTGCTGGAGGTACCGCTGCCGTGAGCCCACAGCAGTCGTGGCTGATTCGTCCAGCGCTTCGCGCAGATCGATTGCTGTTGTCACCTGGTAGTTCACACCGGTTGGCGTGCGTACGCGCGGCACTCGCAGTCGCCATCGGCTTTCGACTCTTGGGGCATCAGTGGTGGCAGATGGCTGGCCGGCCGCCTGCCTTGTTCGAGCCAGTTCCGTTGACCGCGTGGCTGTCCACCGTGCCATCGTTCGGGGTCTTGGTCGCGTTGGAAGTGGTTGGGGTTGCTGGAGCGATTGCGGTGCTGCTAGCTCGACGACCCCTTCTGGGCCTGCGCGTCGCGTGGGCCTGTCTTCTCATCCTCGGTGCGTTGTACAGCAGCGCGGGAAAGATCATGCACAACGAAGTGCTCTTGCTGCTGGTGACCGTCCCACTGCTCTTCTCCGCATCCGATGCGCGCATCGGTGACCGACGACTGTCCGTTGCCTACGGTTGGGCGCCGCGTGCGGCAGTGGCCATTGTTGCGACGGTGTACTTCCTCACCGGCTTCCAAAAGGTCCTTCACAGCGGGCCAGCATGGATTTTCAGCGACAACATGAGTTGGGTTCTCTATTCGGGTGCGGCGTCGGGTCAGTCGCTCGCCACGGACCTGGTCGCAACGTTGGCTGGGTTGGGTTGGGCTCCTCAGCTTCTCGCCGGTGGTGCGTTGTTGCTCGAGCTTTCGGCTCCGGCTCTGATCGCCTGGCGGGTGACGCGACCTTTGTTCATGGTCGCGGTCTGTTGCATGCACCTGTCCATTGGAGTCGCGCTGGGACTCGACTACAGCGGCTGGATTCTGGCCGTGTTAGCGGTCTTGATGCCCTGGGACAGGTTCCGATGACAAATCTGATCGAGCAGGTGGCAGCAGCGATCCGCGATGCTGCCGACCGCACCGTCGTGCCGCGCTTCCGCACCCTCAAGGCCGAAGCAATCATCGAGAAGTCCCCGGGCGACTGGGTCACCGATGCTGACCACGAATGTGAAGACCTGCTCACTGATGCGCTCCAGGCCATCGAGCCAGGTGTTCCGGTGGTCGGCGAGGAAGCCGTCGCGTCCGACCCCTCGCTCCTCACTGTGGCCGACGGTCACCAACGCGCGTGGCTCCTCGATCCCGTCGACGGCACAAAGGCTTTCATCGACGGCAGCCCGGACTTCGCCACGATGGTCGCGTTGGTCGAGAACGGCGTGACGACCGCTTCGTGGATCTGGCAGCCGATCCACGGACAGATGTTCTCCGCCACTAGAGGAGGTGGCGCACGTCGCAATGGCGAAATCCTGCACTCGCCACCGCAACCTGGTCCGCGCAACCAATGGCATGGCCTGCTGCGCACCCACGCCATGCCAGAGGCCCTCCGCACCGCATCGAACGCCGGCTTGCAGCAGGCGGGACTGCCTCACACGCAGGTCGCCGCGGCCGGGGTCACCTACCCCAAGACCGCCACGGGAGAGTTCGCGTACGCGCTCTACTGGCGGACCTTGCCGTGGGACCACGCCCCCGGGGCACTCCTGGCCGAGGAGGTCGGCCGCACTGTCCGGCGCCTCGACGGGACGCCCTATCACCCGTTCGATGGGGGGCTGGGCCTGCTGACGGCAGCCACCCCCGAGGTGTGGGCAGCCGTCCGTGGCGCACTGCCCCAGAACCTTGGAGATTGACGGTCGGAAAGACTCAAGTTCTGATCGAGGGTTGCCGAACTACATCATTGTGATTACTTCCACTGGGACTGCGCGTGCCTGGTCGCTGCTGCGCGCCGGCGTCCCCCTCAGCCTGCTGTGCGACCTCGCCGAGCCGGACGGTCCACCGTCCCGCGAAATCTACTGCGCCGAGGTGGTGGCCGACGATGTCGACCGCGCCCACCCGGCTGGCCGATTGATCGAGCTGCCCGAGGTTTCGATCTTCTCGGCATGAGCCCGTACCGGCGTCGCACCGCCGTCGCTGCCCTCGTAGCGGCCGCCAGTGGTTTGGCCCTACTGGGCGCGGTGCCAGCCTCTGGTACCGGCAGCAGCGCTCCGGCAGCTGCGCGTCCGGTTGCCGGGTGCTCGGTGTTTCCCAAGAACAACTACTGGAACGCAGACATCAGTGCGCTACCTCAGCACCCCCGCAGCGACGCATGGTTGCGGCACATGTCACCGCGCTCGAAGCTGCACCCCGACTTCGGACGAGCCTTCGGCGCGCAACCGGTGCCCTACGGGATTCCGATCACCGTCGTCGGTGGCGGGCACCGTCGCGTCAACGTTGGGTTCACCTACGCACGCGAGAGCGACAGGGTGCGCTACCCGTTCGGCAGCGACACCAAGATCGAAGGCGGCCGCCGCTCCGACGGCGACCGGCATGCGATTGTCGTCGACAAGACACACTGCCGCCTCTACGAGACGTGGAACACCCGAATGCGTGACGGACGGTGGCGCGCCGGATCCGGGGCGGTGTGGGACTTGGGTTCCAACGCCCTGCGGCATGACGGGTGGACCTCGGCCGATGCGGCCGGGCTTCCGATCCTGCCCGGACTACTGCGCTGGAACGAGGTGCGCAAAGGCAAGGTCGACCATGCCATCCGCTTTACCACCGACGTCACTGACCGGCGTTACGTCTGGCCAGCCCGTCACCAGGCAGGCTCGGCCAACAACCGCCGTTACCCGCCGATGGGAGCCCGATTCCGACTCAAGGCTTCCTTCGACCTCAGGCAGTTCAGCCCGCGCACCCGCGTCGTGCTGCGCGCCATGCAGCATTACGGGCTGGTCCTCGCCGACAATGGCTCACCCTGGTACTTCCAAGGGGAGGCCAGCGCAAAGTGGCCGAACAAGCTGGTTTCTGAGCTCAAACTCGTTCCAGCGCGTGCCTTCGTCGCCGTGGACACCTCGTCGCTGATGATCGACCCGGACAGCGCTCGCGTTCACACAGGCTGAGGCAGGAGTACGGCGCCGGGTCACGCGTCGTGAACGGTACGGACGCCAAGCAGGGTGCCGAACCCCAGCAGCCCCAGCCCTGCAATGACGTCAATCCCCCACAGAGCTCGTTGTCCGAGCCTGGCCCCTAGCCGGGATGCCACCCAGCCGAGCACGACGAACCACGCCGCGCTTCCGGTCATCACGCCCAGGAGAAGCGAAACCGCCGCCGAGGCAGAGTCGAGCAGCGAAGCAGTTGCTGCTGCCCCGAAGATGGCCGCCCAGGAGACGATCGTCAGTGGATTGGAAGCCGTCGCCACCAGTCCCGTCCGGTAGGACGCGGTTGCGCCGAGTACCTCCACCGCAGCCTCTCCCCCCAGCCGGATTCGCCAGGCGTCCCGCAGCGTGCGAACCCCCATCCAGGTGAGCACGCCGGCACCCGCAAGGCCCAAGGCCAGGCCGACAGGTTCGAGTTGCAGCAGCGCAGCGGCACCCAAGACGCCGAGCCCGGCATAGGCGACATCAACGGTCGCAGCACCGGCGCCGATCGCCACGGCGGGGCCAAACCCGCTACGCGTCGCAGTGCGAATGCACAGGAGGGACACCGGTCCGACCTGAGCTGCAACGAAGGCGCCGAGCATGACACCGGCAATGAGGGCATTCAGCACGCGCCGAGCATGTCATCTCGACCAGTAGTGGCGCCTCACCATTTCGCGACCACCTACAGGTAGAGGCCCGTGCTGTTCTCGACACGCGCAGCAGCCACCGCATGGATGTCGCGCTCGCGGAGCAGCACCAAGGTCTCGCCCTTCAACTCGACCTCGCCGCGATCCTCCGGTTCAAAGAGGACCCGATCGGCCAGCTGCACCGTCCGCACATTGGGGCCAACACCGACAACCTCAGCCCACACGAGTCGCTTGCCCACCTGCGCGGTGGCGGGGATGACGATCCCGCCCGTCGAACGGCGCTCGCCGTTCGGGCCATCTTCCTTGACCAGAACGCGGTCGTGCAGCAGCTGGATCGGCAGCGCGTCAGCAGCACCCATCAGTCGCGGTGGAAGATCTTGCGCAGTACGACCAGGGAGGTGAGCGTTCCGGCCACGATGGCGATCGGCTTCGCCTTGGGCGACCCGTCCTCCTCCACAAAGACACTCTTGACTCTGCCGAGAGCGTCCTCGGCCAGTGACTGGGGAGCGAGCCGGTCGGAGAGTTCGTCGACCTGGTCAGCCAACCGTCGCTGGGCTGTGTCGATGTCGGACTGGATTTGCTCGGGCGTCCGCACCGGGACTGCGGCTGGCGCGCTCTTCCCTTTCGGGTCCTTCGTCTTGGGGTCCTTGGCCTTGGCTGGCTTGGCTGGCTTGGCTGGAGCAACTTTGGCTGGCCTGGCCGGAGCTGCCTCGACAGGCTCAGCTGGCGGGGCGTCGGCTGGGGTGGTTGAGTCGGTCACGGACCAACCGTATCCGGGGCCAGTGGCGCGCACGCGTCCGACTCCGCCCTTCCGCTTCTCGTCCCACCCCCTCGAGGCTTATTGCGAACAAATTGCAGGAGCAAGAGCTCTGCAGTAGCGTCGACAGCATGTCCCGTCTCTCGCTTCCCCCTTCCAGCACGGCGCCTGCAGTCGTGCTTTTCGGCTCCCTTCTGGCCCTCTCCGCCTGCTCGGCTCAGCCGGAGACCAGCGGAGCGTTGAAGGTAGCCACCACCGTGGCGCCCATCACGTCGATTGCGGCGAACATCGGCGGCAACCGAGTCGACATCGAAGGCATCGTCCCTGAAGGCACCAACAGCCACACCTTCGAGCCGGCGCCGCAGGTGGCCGAGCTGCTGAGCACCGCTGACGTCATATTCGTCAACGGTCTGCAGTTGGAGGAGCCAACCAAGGACCTCGCCACCCAGAACATGAAAGACAGCGCGGTGATCGTCGAGATCGGTGACGAGGTACTCCCTCCCGAGGACTACATCTACGACTTCTCCTTCCCTGAGGAAGACGGCAAGCCGAACCCACACCTGTGGACCGACCCGCTCTACGCCATCAAGTACGCCGACGTCATCGCGAACACGCTCTCCGAGCAAGATCCCGACAACGCTGCCTACTACGCCAAGAACCTCGCCGCCTTCACCGAGAAGGCAACCGCACTGTCGGACGCTCTTCGATCGGACCAGAAGTCAGTTCCTGACGGAAACCTCAAGCTGCTGACCTACCACGATGCCTACGCCTACTTCGCTCAGGACTATGGCTGGGACATCATCGGCGCCGTCCAACCGAAGAACTTCGAAGACCCAACGCCGGTAGAGGTCGCCTCCATCATCGACCAAGTGGAAGCCGAGAACGTCCCGACGATCTTCGGCTCGGAGGTCTTCCCCTCTGCCGTCCTCGAAGAGATCGGGCGGGCCACCGGGGCCCGCTACGAGGACACCCTCCGCGACGACGACCTGCCCGGTGAGCCTGGTGACGCCGAGCACAGCTGGCTCGGGTTGATGCGATACGACTACGCCACCATGATTGTGGGACTCGGTGGCAGCGCCAGCGAGCTCGAGTCGGTGGACGTCACCGACGTAGCACCGGACGAGGCGGAGTACCCGCAATGACAGCGACCGGCGTCGGGCCAGTCATCCTCACGCTCGACAACATCACGGTGGGCTACGAGCACGCTCCTGTTCTTCGTGATCTCTCGTTCCACGTCCACTCCGACCAGTTCACCGGGATCGTCGGCCCCTCCGGTTCGGGCAAGACGACGCTCCTGCGGACGCTGCTCGGCGCGCTCCGTCCCCAGCGTGGGACGGTCACCACCAAGGCGGGGCTGCGAATGGCGTACGTCCCGCAGCTAGAGACGGTGAACTGGAACTTCCCGGTCACGGTCTTCGAATGCGTACTCATGGCCCGCACCGAGGGTCGGCAATGGCCCCGCGCCAACCGAGCCGACAAGACCGACGTTGCCGCAGTGCTGGAACGGCTGGGAATCGCCCAGGTGGCCCAGCGTCACATCCGCCAGCTCTCGGGCGGCCAGCAACAACGGATGTTCATCGCCCGCGCCTTGCTGAGCAACCCCAACCTCTTGGTCCTGGACGAGCCGACGTCCGGGGTCGACGTCAGCACCCGGCACGACATGCTCCACCTGCTCGCCGACTTGCATGAGGACGGCGTCTCGATCGTGCTCACCACCCACGACCTCAACGGCATGGCCGCACACCTGCCACATCTCGTCACGATCAACGGCAAGATCATCGCGGAGGGAACACCGCACGAGGTCATCACCTCTGACGTGCTCGAACGAACGTTCGGCGCCCGCCTCGAAGTGCTTGAGCACCTCGGCATGCCTGTCGTCATCGACGACTACCACCGCGTCGCCCCGCGAGCCGTTTCATGAGCACGTCGCTGCTCTTCCTGGACACACTGACGGGTCCCTTGCAATACGCGTTCTTCCAGAAGGGGCTGGTCGTCGCCACTATCTCGGGCGCGCTGCTCGGCTTCGTCGGCGTCTACATCACTCTTCGCGGAATGAGCTACATCGGACACGGGCTCTCGCACGCGATCTTCGGAGGATTTGCTGCCGCATCCCTCGTGAGCGCTTCCTTCATCTACATCGGCGCTGGCATTTGGGGCATCTCCTCGGCGCTGGCAATCAACTGGGTGACACGCAAGCATCGGATCGGTGCAGATGCTGCGATCGGAGTCATCACGACGGCATCCTTCGCCCTCGGTGTTGCCCTGCTCTCGTACTACGGCAGCTCGGGGCCGAGTTTCGACAACGCGCTCTTCGGATCCATCTACGGAATTAGCCCCGACCAGATCGTCATGCTTGTCGGCGTCTCGGTAGCGACGGCGGCCTTCGTCTTCTTCCGCTACCGGTCACTGCTCTTCACGACGTTCGACCCAGAGGTGGCGGCAGCATCCGGAGTGAACGTCGCGCGCACCGAGGCCATGTTGATGCTGCTGCTCTCGCTGTCGATCCTCGCAACGCTCACCGTGATCGGCGTGACGCTGGTGGCCGCGATGCTGGTCATCCCGGCTGTTGTCGCGCGGATGATCACCGACTCCTTCGGGCGGATGCTGATTCTGTCGACCGGAATCGGTGCATCCTGCGGGCTGGTTGGCATGTACATCAGCTACTTCGCCGGAGTGCCGTCCGGCACCATGATCGTTCTCACCGGGGCCGCAGTATTCTGCCTCGCCCTTGCATGGCAGGGTTGGCGTTCCCTGGCCCGCACCGCAGGCTTGGACGACCACCATGAAGATGCCCTCGAGGCCGTCGCCTCGCCGACCAGGAGCACCTGATGCCCGAGACACCACGCCTGTCCCCCGGGGACACCGCCCCCAACTTCATCCTCACCGACGATTCCGGTTCCAGCGTGCGGCTGGCTGACCTTCGAGGCGGCAAGGTCATCGTCTATTTCTATCCAGCAGCGATGACGCCCGGGTGCACTGCGCAAGCATGTGACTTCACCGCTGCGATGTCGGACTTCACAACAGCCGGATACACCGTGCTTGGCATCTCACCGGACAAGCCGGAGAAGCTTGCGAAGTTCCGCAGCGAAGGCTCGCTCAACTTCACCCTGCTGTCCGATCCGACCAGAGAGACGATGACCGCGTACGGGGCGTTCGGCGAGAAGCAGCTCTACGGCAAGACCGTGGTCGGCGTGATCAGGTCGACCTTCGTGATCGACGAGAACGGCGTGATCGAGCAGGCACAGTACGCCGTCAAGGCCAAGGGCCACGTCGCCAAGCTCGCCCGCGAACTGGCCATCCCCCTCCCCCAGTAACCCAAGAACGACGCATTCACCCGCACGCAGGCAACAACCTCCGCATTCATCCGGTGGATAGCCACTGCCTAGAATGCCTGGGTCACGCGGAAGTGGCGGAACAGGCAGACGCGCACGGTTTAGGTCCGTGTGCCTTCGGGCGTGGGGGTTCAAGTCCCCCCTTCCGCACTCACTCGACGATGGCGCCGAGGTGCTGTGCAAGCGCTCGAAAGGCAGCTCCGCGGTGGCTGATCGCGTCCTTCTCGTGCGGTTCCATTTCAGCCGTGGTGCGTCGCTCTCCGTCTGGGCAGAAGATCGGGTCGTAGCCGAACCCGTTCGTCCCTCGGGGCTCGCGAGTCAGACTCCCGCGAAGTCCCCCACGAACGGCATGCTCGTCGCCCCCCGGACGCGCGACGGCGGCGGCACACACAAACGCAGCGCCGCGGTTTCCATCGGCGACATCAGAGAGCTGAGCGAGAACAAGCTGCAGGTTGGCGACGTCGTCGCCGTGCCTGCCGGCCCATCGCGCCGAGAAGATCCCCGGCATACCGCCCAGGACGTCGACAGCCAGCCCT